>NZ_JAAALL010000006.1 GCF_009906315.1 Kineococcus vitellinus
GTGCGGCGCCCGCCCGCCCGCGCCGCACCGCGCGGGTCTTCGCCGTGTGGGCCCTCGTCTACGCGCTGGACCAGGTCACCAAGGTGCTCGCCGTCGCGCACCTGGAGCCGGGCGTGGTGCGGCCCTTCGTCGGGCAGCTGCTGCAGTTCCACCTCATCCGCAACCCGGGGGCGGCCTTCAGCTTCGCCACCGGCAGCACCTGGATCTTCACGGTCCTGGCCGCCGTGGCGGTGGTGGTCATCGTCCGCCTCGCGCGGCGGCTGCGCAGCGGCGCCTGGGCGCTGGCCCTGGGCCTGCTGCTGGCCGGCGCCACCGGCAACCTCACCGACCGCCTGCTGCGCCAGCCGGGCTTCGCGCGCGGCCACGTCGTGGACTTCCTGCAGCTGCCGCACTGGCCGATCTTCAACGTCGCGGACGCCGGCCTGTGCGCGGCCGCCGCGCTCATCGTCGTGCTGGCCGTGCGCGGCACCCAGCTGGACGGCACCCGCGAGCCGAGCACCCGGCGCGGCCGGGCCCACCAGGAGGAGACCGGTGCCTGAGCTGCGCAGCCTGCCCGTGCCCGACGGCCTCGAGGGCGAGCGCGTCGACGCGGCCCTCTCGCGCCTGCTGGGCCTCTCGCGCACCCGCGCGGCCGAGCTGGCCGCCGAGGGCCTCGTCGTCATCGACGGCGCGCCCGCGGGCAAGTCCGACCGCGTGCGCGCGGGCTCCTGGCTGGAGGTGGAGGTCCCCGACCCGCCGGCGGCGCCCGCGCTCGTGGCCGAGCTCGTCGAGGGGCTGGTGGTCGTCCACGACGACGACCACCTCGTCGTCGTCGACAAGCCCGTGGGCGTCGCGGCGCACCCGAGCCCCGGCTGGAGCGGCCCGACCGTCGTCGGCGGCCTGGCGGGAGCGGGCTACGCGATCGCCACCTCCGGGGCCGCCGAGCGCCAGGGCGTCGTGCACCGCCTCGACGTGGGCACCTCCGGGCTCATGGTCGTGGCCAAGAGCGAGCACGCCTACTCCGCGCTCAAGCGGGCCTTCAAGGAGCGCACGGTCGACAAGGTCTACCACGCGCTCGTGCAGGGCCACCCGGACCCGCTGCGGGGCACCATCGACGCCCCCATCGGGCGCCACCCCGGCGGGGCCTACAAGTTCGCGGTGACGGCCGAGGGCAAGCCCAGCGTCACCCACTACGAGGTCCTGGAGGCCTTCCGGGCCGCCGCGCTGTGCGAGGTGCACCTGGAGACCGGGCGCACCCACCAGATCCGGGTGCACTTCTCCGCGCTGCGCCACCCCTGCGTGGGGGACCTCACCTACGGCGCCGACCCGACGCTGGCGGCCCGCCTGGGCGTGGCGCGCCAGTGGCTGCACGCCGTGCGCCTGGGCTTCGAGCACCCCGGCACGGGGCAGCCGGTGGAGTTCACCAGCTCCTACCCCGAGGACCTGCGCACCGCCCTGGAGCGCCTGGCCGACTGAGCCCGCCCGCTCCCGGCGAGGCGGCCGGGTGCTGTCCGACCCGGCGCCTACGATCGATCCGCACCACCGCCCGACAGCACCAGGAGGCGCCCCCCATGGCATCCGCGGACTCCTTCGTCCACCTGCACGTGCACACCGAGTACTCGATGCTCGACGGTGCGGCGAAGGTGGACGACCTCTTCCGCAGCGCCGCCGAGATGGGGATGCCGGCCGTCGCCACGACCGACCACGGCTTCGTCTTCGGCGCCTACGACTTCTGGAAGACGGCCAAGAAGCACGGCGTGAAGCCGATCATCGGCGTCGAGGCCTACCTGACCCCGGGCACCGCCCGCCAGGACAAGACGCGCGTGAAGTGGGGCGACCAGTCCAGCCGCTCCGGCGACGACGTCTCCGGCGCCGGCTCGTACACGCACATGACGATGCTGGCCAGCAACACCGCCGGCATGCACAACCTCTTCAAGATGAGCTCGCTGGCCTCCCTGGAGGGCTTCCTCTACAAGCCCCGCATGGACCGCGAGCTGCTCTCGCAGTACTCCGACGGGCTCATCGCCACCACCGGCTGCCCCTCGGGGGAGGTGCAGACGCGGCTGCGGCTGGGCCAGTACGACGAGGCCCGCCAGGCCGCGGCCGACTACCGCGACATCTTCGGCCGGGAGAACTTCTTCTGCGAGCTGATGGACCACGGCCTCGACATCGAGCGCCGGGTGCAGGACGACCTGCTCAAGCTCGCCAAGGACCTCGACCTGCCGCTGCTGGCGACCAACGACCTGCACTACACCCACGCGCACGACGCCCAGGCGCACGCCGCGCTGCTGTGCGTGCAGTCCGGCTCGACGCTGGCCGACCCCAAGCGCTTCAAGTTCGACGCCGACGAGTTCTACCTCAAGAGCCCGGCGCAGATGCGCGACGTGTGGCGCGACCACCCCGAGGCGTGCGACAACACCCTGCTCATCGCCGAGCGCTGCGAGGTGGAGTTCACCGAGTCCACCGGCGCCTACATGCCGCGCTTCCCCTGCCCGCCCGGGGAGAACGAGGAGAGCTGGTTCGTCAAGGAGGTCTGGACGGGCCTGGCCCACCGCTACCCGGCCGGCATCCCCGACGACGTGCGCAAGCAGGCCGAGTACGAGATCGAGGTCATCACCTCCAAGGGCTACGCCGGCTACTTCCTCGTCGTCGCCGACTTCATCAACTGGTCCAAGGCCAACGGCATCCGCGTCGGCCCCGGCCGCGGGTCCGGCGCCGGCTCGATGGCGGCCTACGCCATGAAGATCACCGACCTCGACCCGCTGCGGCACGGTCTCTTCTTCGAGCGCTTCCTCAACCCCGAGCGCATGTCGATGCCCGACTTCGACGTCGACTTCGACGAGCGCCGGCGCGGTGAGGTCATCCAGTACGTCGTCGAGAAGTACGGCACCGACCGCGTCGCCCAGATCGTCACCTACGGCACGATCAAGGCCAAGCAGGCGGTCAAGGACTCCTCGCGCGTGCTCGGGTTCCCCTTCTCCATGGGCGACCGGATCACCAAGACGATGCCGCCGGCCGTCATGGGCAAGGACATCCCGCTGTCGGGGATCTTCGACCCCGGCCACAAGCGGTACTCCGAGGCGGGGGAGTTCCGCGAGCTGTACAAGTCCGACCCCGAGGTCGTGCGGGTCGTCGACACCGCCCGCGGCCTGGAGGGGCTGAAGCGGCAGTGGGGCGTGCACGCCGCCGGCGTCATCATGTCCTCCGAGCCGCTGATCGACCTCATCCCGATCATGAAGCGGGAAGCCGACGGGGCGATCATCACGCAGTTCGACTACCCGACGTGCGAGACGCTCGGGCTGGTCAAGATGGACTTCCTGGGCCTGCGCAACCTGACGATCCTCGACGACGCGCTGAAGAACGTCGTCGCCAACGGCAAGGAGCCCGTCGACCTCGACGCCCTCGAGCTCGACGACCAGGCCACCTTCGAGCTGCTCGGGCGCGGGGACACCCTCGGCGTCTTCCAGTTCGACGGCGGTCCCATGCGCTCGCTGCTGCGGCTGATGCGCCCGGACAACTTCGAGGACATCTCCGCCGTCGGCGCGCTCTACCGGCCCGGCCCGATGGGCGCGGGCTCGCACACCGCCTACGCCCGGCGCAAGAACGGCCAGGAGCCGATCACCCCGATCCACCCCGAGCTCGAGGAACCCCTCAAGGAGATCCTCGGCACGACCTACGGCCTGATCGTGTACCAGGAGCAGGTCATGTCGATCGCGCAGAAGGTCGCCGGGTACAGCCTCGGCAGCGCCGACCTGCTGCGCCGCGCGATGGGCAAGAAGAAGCGCGAAGTCCTCGACGCCGAGTACGTCGGCTTCGAGAAGGGGATGCTCGACAACGGCTTCTCCAAGGAGTGCGTCAAGGCGCTGTGGGACATCCTCGTCCCCTTCTCCGACTACGCCTTCAACAAGGCGCACTCGGCCGCCTACGGCCTGGTCTCCTACTGGACGGCCTACCTCAAGGCCAACTACCCGGCCGAGTACATGGCCGCGGTGCTCACCAGCGTGCGCGACGACAAGGACAAGTCGGCGCTGTACCTCAACGAGTGCCGCCGCATGGGCATCCAGGTGCTGCCCCCGGACGTCAACGAGTCCAGCGCGAACTTCACCGCCGTCGGCTCCGACATCCGCTTCGGCCTCACGGCCATCCGCAACGTCGGCGCGAACGTCGTCGACGCGGTCGTCGAGGCGCGCCGGGAGAAGGGCCGCTACGAGTCGTTCACCGACTTCCTCACCAAGGTGCCCGCGGTCGTGTGCAACAAGCGCACCATCGAGTCGCTCATCAAGGCCGGCGCCTTCGACTCCCTGGGCCACCGCCGCCGCGCCCTGGTCGCCCGCCACGAGGACGCCGTCGACGCGGTCGTCGACGTCAAGCGCAACGAGGCGATCGGCCAGTTCGACCTCTTCGCCGGCCTCGGCGGGGACGACGACGGCGCGGGCGGCGGCGGCTTCCACGTCGAGATCCCGGACCTGCCCGAGTGGGAGAAGTCCGAGCTGCTGGCCCACGAGCGCCAGATGCTCGGGCTCTACGTCTCCGACCACCCGCTGTTCGGCCTCGAGCACCTGCTGGCCAACGCCTCCGACGTGCCGATCGCCGCGCTGCTGGAGGACGAGTCCCGCCCCGACGGCTCGCAGATCACCATCGCCGGGATGATCACCGGCCTGCAGCGCAAGACGACCAAGCAAGGCAACTACTGGGCCATCGTCACCGTCGAGGACCTCGCCGGCGCCATCGAGTGCCTGTTCTTCCCGCAGGCCTACACCGACGTCGCCCAGCTGCTGGCCGAGGACCTCGTCGTCGTCGTCAAGGGCCGGCTCAACCGCCGCGACGAGGTGCCGACCATCTACGCCTCGGGCCTGACGGTGCCGGACGTCTCCTCCACCGACGGCGTCCCGGTAACGGTGACGATGCCGACCTCCCGCTGCACGGCCCCCGTCGTGGAGAGGCTCAAGGACGTCCTCACCACCCACCCGGGGGTGACCGAGGTGCGGTTGCGGCTGACGAAGAACGGCGGGGGAGGGGGCACCCTCATGCGCCTGGACGACTCCCTGCGGGTGACGCCCAGCCCGGCGCTGTTCGGCGACCTCAAGGCCCTGCTGGGGCCGACCTGCCTGGCGTGAGGTGCTGCGGAGGCGTCGAGCTGCGGCAGCCTCGGCGCGGGGGTCTTGCGGGCTGACGGAGTCGGGGAGGACGGCCGGCGGCGGCTGCGGCTGCGGCCGCACCGTGGCGACTGCGCCGCACCATCACGGTGAGCCGTGAGCCGCTCGTGCGAGGACGTCCTCCACCGCTGCCACATGCTGCTCGTAAGGAAAGCGGTCGCGCGTCCAGGCCGCGTACTCCTCCTCGGAAGAGCGGTCCGGGCCGGTGGCGAGAACGTCCCGAAGAGCGGCCGCCAACGCTTCCGGGTCGCCGGACGGGACGAGGAAGCGGTCCAGAGGACCCGCCAGGATCTCCGGGACAGCTCCCACCTTCGAGGCGATCACACGTCGGCCCGACATGAGCGCCTCGAGGACGACTCGCCCGAAGGCCTCGGGCAGAAGTGAGGGGAAGAGGACCACGTCGCTGGCGTGGAGCACCGTGCTTACGTCCGACCTGGCTGGCAGCCACGTGCACCTGCCATCCTGACGCAGCCGTTCGATCCGCTCGAGGAGTTCCGGGGGAGCGCCCATGCCGTCTCCCACGAGCAGCAGATGACCGTTCCCGGGGTCGAGTCGGAGCGACTCCCATGCCTCCAATGCCACCGACACGCCCTTGTCGACGGAGATGCGTCCGTAGTAGAGGGCGATGAAGGTGTCCCCCGGCACCCCCAGCGCCCGTCGTGCGGCAACGCGTTCCGCATCGCCTCCGAAGGGGTACTCCGCTTCAGGCACAGCGTTGGGGATCGTGAGCACCTGGTCGGCCGGCAGGCCCCTGCGCACCCACGTGCGTCGCATGAACTCCGAGACGGCGATGAAGGCGGCTGCGCCGCGACCAAGAAGGGACACCTTGTTGTAGTTGGGCATGTGGTGGAGGTGGCAGACGAGGGGCGCGCGGGCTGCGCGGGCGACGACCTGTCCCCAGACGATGTGCTCGAAGCGCTGGAGCCACAGGACGTCCGGTCGGTGCCCTGCGGCCCACAGTGCTGCCGGGGCCATGCGTGCCACGTCCTGCACCGCTGTGCGCGGTGTCAAGGAGAAGGACGTGGGGCCCTGGAGGCGGATGCCGGCACGTTCGTACTCGGTGCGCAGGGAGCCGTCGTGCTGGAAGAGCACTGTGACGCCGTGACCCCGCTGGACGAGGCTGCCACTTAGCTGGTAGGTGCACATCTCGATGCCTCCGGCGCGATCGAGAGCCGTGGCGTGGGTGCAGATCTTCACGGTGGTCATCCTGCCCCTTGGGGCGGCTCCGTGGGGATCTTCAGCGGACCCAGCTCGATGGAGCCAGCTTCGGGGCGCGGCTAGGGTGATGCTGCTCGTGTACGTTGCCTTATGATCGTCACAAGTCCCTCCATCACTGTGGGAGTCCCGCTATTGGTCGTCGAGCCTCAGTGACGCGTCACCGAACTCCGGTGGCCTGGCGACCGTGGGTGCTGGTCGGCGCCGTCCTCATTGTCGTCCTGTTGATGTACTTGTTCCTCCGTACCGGCTCCGGAGGGAGCGTTGCCTGCCGCGGGCCCGTGCACTTGAGCTTCGTCGCGCACCCGGACGACGACCTCTTCTTCCAGACACCGGACATCCTCGACGACATCCGAGCGGGAATCTGTCACCGGACGGTCTACGTCACCAGCGGTGATTACGCCGCGGGCCCTGAGTACTGGGGATCGCGCGAGGCCGGTGTGCAGGCGGCCTACGCGCACATGGCCGGACGAGCCGACCGGTGGACGGCGTCCCCGCAAGTGATCTCCGACCACCCTGTGACCGTCTGGGAGCTCGCTGGGCGGCCAGAGGTCTCCGTGGTCTTCCTGAGGATCCCCGACGGCGGTCTCGAGGGAGGTGGGAGCGAGCGATACGGTGGTGTCAGCTTGCAGAAGCTGTACGACGGCCGGATCAGCTCCATCTCCACGGTCGACGGCTTGGCGGAGTACACCGCTGACGACCTGGTCGAGCTCATCGGTGGCATTGCGAGTGCTCAATCGACCGAGGTCATCAGGACGCACGACGTCCAGGGGCGGTTTGGTGACGGGGACCACAGTGATCATCACGCGGTGGCCCGCTTCGTCGCTGCTGCGCACCAGCAGTACGACATGCGCAGTCGGTTGATCAGCTACAAGGGGTACCCGGTCGCCGAGCTCCCGCCGAACGTTGCAGGTGAGGATCTTCAGCGCAAAGTGGATGCCTACCTCACGTACGCCCCTCACGATCCGGAGGTGCCTGATTCGCAAGACGCCCTGCGGGACCAGCCCGAGGGCGCTTGGCTCCAACGACAGTACGCGCAAGAGATCACAGGTGGCGATCTGTCCTAGTAGTGCTCTGTTGGGTCTTGTCAAGGATGGTCACCGCGTGGTGCCTTGCGGCGGTGACTCTCGAAGAGCTGGCGGCCGCGCGCGAGCAGCTGCAGCACTTCGCCGAGAACGTCTTCGCGCCCTTGGTCCGGACCGATCAGCGGGCCAAGGGGCAGACCTACCTGCGCGGGCTGCTGCTGAACGGGGCGCGCAAGGCGATGCAACCGATGCTGAACGGCTCGGCGTGGATCACCTGGGGCTGCAGCGGTTCGTCTCCTCCTACACGTGGGACGTGGCCGCGGTGCGCTGCCTGATCGCCGCCAAGGCGGTGGAAGTCATCGATCCGGTGGCGTGGGTGATCGATGACACCGGTTTCCCTAAGAACGGCAAATCCTCACCCGGGGTGGCGCGGCACTACGCCCCCGCGAACGGGAGGTACCCCCACGGAACGCTGGACAAGGTCGACAACTGCCAGATCGGCGTCAGCGTACGCCGCCACCGACACTGCCTCCTGCCCGCTGGACTGGCGGCTGTTCCTGCCGGCCAGCTGGGACGCGACGGCACTCCAAGCCGATGCCGACACTGCTTCGGACCCCGCCTCGGCAGCCACCGCGTTGCAGGCTGTCCGGTTGCGCCGCACGTGCGCCGGCATCCCCGATGCACTGTGCCACGAGCCGAAGTGGCGCCTGGCCCTGGACATGCTCGATGAGGTCGCCGGCTGGGGCTTGACGCTACCTATGATCATCGCCGACCCCGAATACGGCAACAACGCCCACTTTCGCGGTGCTCTTGACGAGCGGAACCTGTTCTGGATCGTGCAGGTCGAGTCCGACCTGACCGCCACCCCGTTGATGCCGTTCCCGAGCTGCGCGAGTACGCCGGCGCCGACCCGCGCGGCAAGCCGCGCTACCGTGACGCGCCGATCAACTTGCGCCAGCGCGCCTTGGCCGCTGGGACGGGCGCGGCAAGACATCTCACCTGGCGGACTGGTTCCCGAGACCAACTCACCTCACGGTTCCTCTAGATCCGCATCCGCCCGGCGGGCCGCAAGTACACCGCACGGCTGGCCGAGGACGGTTCTCTGCCCGAGCAGTGGCTGACGGCGAACTGGCCCGAGGATGCGGTCGAGCCGGTGAGGTACTGGTTGTCCAACCTACCCGCTGACACGCCACTGGCCGACCTGGTTCGGCGGGGAAAGTTGCGCTGGCGCATCGAGCATGACTACCGCGAACTCAAGACCGCCCTGAGATTGGACCACTTCGAAGGCCGCAGCTTCACCGGCTGGCACCGCCACGTCACTCTCGTCACCGCCGTTCACCTGTTCTGCGCCCTGTTGCGCGCCGGTTCGAAAGCCCGTGGCGCAGCCTGAGCACCTATGCCGTGCTGTTCCTGCAAATGCTGGCCACTTGGATCGGCATCTGCAGCGTCTGTGGACAGCGTGCCCGGGACCGACCCTTGGTGCCGACCTAACGAAGTACGACTGTGCGTGACGGACGACGCGGTGCTCCTCTCCACGAGTCCGACCGTCGAGCCGCGGCTGAGCGTCGCCTGCCGGCGAGGTCGGCGGCTCCTCACAGTGCGCAGGAAGGGGTAGTGAAGTGTTACATGTTTTTGGAGTGACGCTGGTCACATCTAGTCCGTTCGCTCAAGGGGTGCGGGACCGGGGTCGAGAGCTCGTGGGTCAGCACAGACCCGGTTCTGGTCACGACTCAGGAGCTCCCTTACATGCGAACCCCTTGGAAGACCGCGCTCTCCTTGCTGTGCGCCGGCGGCATCCTCGCCGGCGGTGCCACCCCCGCCTCGGCGGCGACCACGTTCAGTGCCACCAGTTCGGTCACCGTCAGCGGGAGCACGGCCACGGCGAGCACGACCATCAAGGCCTCGACGGACACGACCGCGGAGTACGCCGGCATCTGCGCGCGTGATTCCAGCGGCCGCAACGTCGACTTCCCCGCGAAGCAGAACATCCGGTTGACGACGGCCGGAACGAAGATCACCGCGAGTCGGAGCTTGTCGGTGGGTAGCTACACCTACTTCGCCTGCGCGCGCATCGCCGGTCAGTGGCAGAACATCGGCAGCGTGAAGTCCTTCTCGGTCAGCGCCCAGAGCACCTCCACCACCCCCACGACCTCTACCCTCTCGGCGTCGAGCATGCCGTCCGGGACACTTGCCGGCTGGCAGCAGGTGTGGGCTGAGGACTTCACGAGGGATGCGCCGACTGGATCCTTCCGCGCCGCCTACCCGAGCATCGGCGACTACGGTGACGGGAGCCCCGACACCTCCCGCAACGGCTGCTACAACAACGGCGCGAACGTCTCCGCCCACGACGGTATGGCGGACATCCACCTCCGTACGGTGGATGGCTGTCCCTCCGGCGGCGTCCTCGTGGCGAACAACTGGAAGGCGCAGACCTACGGTCGCTACTCCATCCGCTACCGCGCGGACGCGGCCACCGGTTACGGCGCGGCATTCCTCTTGTGGCCTGCTTCAGACAACTGGACGGAGGGAGAGATCGACTTCCCGGAGAGCTCTTTCACGCAGAAGCAGTACATGGCCGTGTTCCAGCCGGGAGCGCCCGGCGTCGTCGCGTACAAGAACTCCACGAACGCGTCGTGGCAGGATTGGCACACGGCCACCATGGAGTGGACTCCCGGCCTGATCGTGTTCTTGATCGACGGCGCCGAGGTTGGCCGTACCACCAAGGGAGTTCCCACGACTCCGTTCAAGTGGATCCTCCAAGCGGCCACCGACGGGGCGAGCAAGCCTGCGCCGTCGGTACAGGGGCACCTCCTCATCGACTGGATGACCTACTCCCGGCGCGCCTGAACCGGCGGCAGCATTTCAGCGTGGCACAGCGCCCTGCCACACCTCCACGGGTGAGACCACCATGGAGCGTGGAAGCGCCGTGGTGCTGCTGTCTTCCCAACCGTCGACGGCCACGTTGAGCACGAGCGCCTGCGGGCCGCTGAACGGCCAGGCCCAGCCCGCTGCGACGGCGTCCTCGGCGAGCACGGACCTGACCTCGACCCGATCGATGTAGAAGCGGACGACCGACTGGTCGAAGTAGACCCCGTAGCGGTGTGGCCGCGCGTCGACCGCCTCTTGCAGTTCCGCGGTGCCGCCGTCGATGCCCCAGCCGCTCTGGACGTGCTCGGTGGGATCGCGCACCGTGGACGTGTGGACCGCATTGCGGGCCGTCGTGGCTTCGGCGCCTCGTCCTTCGAAGACGTCGATCTCGCCACAGGCCGGCCAGCCAACCTCCGGGAAGTTCGCCCCGATCAGCCAGAACGCAGGCCACAGGCCGCTTCCTGTCGGGGCCCGGAGCGAGGCTTCGACGTAGGAGCCGCTCGGAACGCTCACCTTGCCAAGGGTGGACAGTCGGGCGCTGGTGAAGTCGCGCTCGATCTCGTCCTCGCCCCGGAAGCGCTCGCGGCGGACTGTGATCACCAGGTTGCCGTTGCCGTCCACGGTGGCGTTGCGTTCGTTCGGCGTGTAGGTCTGCAGCTCACCGTTGCCCCAGCCGTGGCCGCCCACCTCGCGCGTCCACGCGCACGCCGCCACGGACGTCCCAGGTGCAGCGGTGAAGCCGATGCGAGTGCTTGCCGGTCGTGTCGTGCGTGTGGTCCCGGCGGCGGCGACCCGGTGGACGCTCGCGCCGGTGATCTGCCAGTCGATCGGGCCGTTCGGTGGGAGATTCACGTAAAAGCCGGTTCCCGGCTCACCGGGCGCCGTCGCCACGAAAGTACGCGTCAGCAGTCGCCACGTCGGGACGGGTCCGCTGGTGTACTGGCTGCTGATCGTGGGACGGCTGCCGACGTTGGCGTCGGCCAGGAGGATGCCGATCGACTGCTCGTCCGAGCCCAGGTTCCTCACCCACAGCTCCATGCGGTAGGTATCCCCGATCCGGAAGAACCCCTGCGGTGACGCGAGTTGGCCGAGGGCGAACGCCCAGCGCCCTTGGGCGCCGGGGTGCCGGACCTGCAAGGCCGACGTGAACCCCGCGGGGCCGTCGGGGACGCCTACCCGGTTGAGCTCGATGGGTCCCGTCTCGGCGGCGGCCGACCACCCAGACGGATCGGAAGCGGCAGTCGCGCCGGCCACCGCCTCAGCGGTCGGCACGGAGCCGGCGGTGCCCGTCATCCGCTCCTCATCGGCTCGCGCCACGCTGTTCACCGCCGCGCAATCCGCAACCGCCTGCTCCTTGGGTGCGAGCGCCACGGTGAGCGCGAGCGCGAGCAGCGCAGCCAGTCCGGCGCACAGCGCTGCGAGACCCAGCCTGCGCGCCTTGATCCTCGGTGCGGGCACGGTCACCTCGTGCTCATCCGGAGCGGACCCGTCGCTCGGTGGCCCGGGTGCCGAGGCCGGGCGAAGGTGCGGTCATGCCCGCAGTTCGGCATCGATGCGATCGATCAGACCACCCTCGGTCTCGCTGGAGAACTTGCGGGCGAACAGCGCCTGCGGCATCGGTCCTGGCTGCTGGAGCACGACGGGATCCGCGACGGGTCCGCGACGGGCGGCGGCGATGCGGTCGAAGTCGTCCACCCGCAGCCAGTCGGGGTGGTCGGGCCTGTCATCCGTCCACTGCTGGTACCAGGCGTGGCCGTGGCACAGCGGTGCGGCGTCCACTCCCGCAAGCGTGGGAGAGCTGAGCACCGATGCGGCGAAGCTCTCGTCGGGAACGAGGGTCCTGCGCCAGAACGCCACGACATCGGGCCTGGTGTCCACGATCCTCAGGAGAAGCTCGGCGTGGTGGCGAGCGTAGATCTTCCACTGGGAGGAGGCGCGGAGGCGCAGCCCCTCGGGCACCTGTCGACGACCCGGCCACCGCAGTGGGACGCCGGCGACGAAGACCACGTCGTCGCCGCGGAGCACGAAGCGGCGGGTGAAGCGCCAGGTACCCCCGTCCTGGTGCCGGGGGGTGTTCCACGGCGTGAAGGGGATCGGCACGCTCATCAGGTACGACCTCCCCGCCCACGCCGTGAGCTGACGGTGCAGCTCCGCTCCGCTGACGAGGGGGTAGCACGCACCGGAGAGCACGGCGATGTGCTCGGCAGCCGACTGGCGGAGCACCGCGCGCAGGGCGTCCAGTTCGACCTGAACGAGGGACCAGCTCGCCAGCGTGGCCGAGCGCCGGGGCAGCGGAACCGCTCGACCGCGCCAGCCACGGACCATGTCCTCGGCCACGACCCTGCTGGCCTTGGCGTCGCAGTGCACGAAGACGGGGACGTCCTCCAGGGCGCCGATGAGGCGGTGCACCTGCCGGGGATCGCGGTGGGCGAGCACTACGGCGGCTAGGGACGTCACGGGACCGCCACGCCGACGGCGGAGCCCGAGCGGTCCAGGCGGAAGAGGTAGGTGCCGTCCCGCGACACCTCGACGCTCCACTCCGGCAGCTCCATCAGACCGTCCCGCAGGGCGGTGAACTGCTCTGGGCTCTGGACGCCGTAGGCCCAGGAGTAGTCCTGGACGGTCGGCGACCACACCGCAAAGACGTCCGTGGCTGTCGAGGGTAGTCGGCGCGTGAGCGCATCGGTGAGCGTGCGCGCCTGCCCCGCCACTTCCTCCGGCGGCAGCTGCCGGGGCGCGAGGTCGAGGTCCTGCTGCCCCAGCACCACTCCGTTCCAGCCCAGTTCGGGCGCCGAGGTGGGGAGGTTGCCGGTGCCCAGGAACACGACCACCGTCTGCGCGCCGCTGGCACCACGCTGCGTTTGCTGGAACTGCTGGAGGACTGCCAGATCCGACGGTCGGATGACGGTGAGCCGGTCGAGGCCGAAGGCCGCGACGAGGAAGGCGGTGGTGAGCACTCCGACGACGGCCGTCACCAGGGCGGTGTGCCGGACCCTGGCCGACCACCTGCCGGCTGGTTGCACCAGGCTGGGTGCCGCGAGGACGGCCAGCCAGGGCATCCCGAAGAGGACTGCGCGGAAGATGCCTTCCTGACCGTACGGGTTGGCGGCCACGAGGACGAGCCCGACAGCGGGTGCCGCCGCCAGGGACCAGGACTGCAGCGATCGCCGCGTGCGAACCAGGGTGCGCAGCGCCAGGAGACCGGTGACGCCCACGCACAACAGCAGCGCTACGACGGTCGCGGGCACCACGGGCAGACGGGAGAGCTGCTCGGAACCCACGGTCTGGGGTGGGCGGAAGTTCTCCGGGTCGCCCAGGGCGCCGAAGGAGAGGAACGGGCTGAGCTCCGCGCGGTGGAGCAGCGCCCACAGCACGGCAGGGAGCAGTACCAGTCCCGGGACCCACCACGGCCGGATCTGGCGGAACACCACGAGGACGGCGAGGGTGCCGCCGATCACGAAAGGGCTCAACTGGTGACTCACCGTGATCAAGCATCCGGCGAGGAGGATCAGGGGGAGGACCGGGAGGTCGCGGCCCCGGTGCAGCGCGAGTCCGTAGACGATCAGCCCCAGGACGAAGCCCACTGATTGCGGCGAGTAGTAGTCCGCGCCGAGGGGATCGGCCAGCACCGCCAGCAGCACGGCGGTCCAGATGGTCCGCGGGGACTTGAGGAGCTGGCCGGCGACCAGTCGCAGGGCGGCGACGCGCAGCCCGACCAGGACGAGCGGCCACGCGGTCGCCAGGTTCATCGGGTTGCGCAGGCTCGCGACCTCGGACCACCAGGCGTTCGCGGCGAAGAACCCTGGCCAGGCGTTGTAGACGGCGACGCTGGAACGCAGCTCGTGGTACAGCCGGATCTGCTCGACGAGGTCGACGTGCTTGGCTGCCGACTGCGACCGCGGCCCGTCGTAGACGATCGCAGGTGTGGCGACAGTGACGATGGCGAGGAGCACCACGGGAACGGCGATGGACCACTGGTCCCGCGCCGCAGCGAGCACGAATCCCGCCAGGATCAGCGCCACGCCTGCGTACCAGGCGGGTCCGATGTCCGCGGGGAAGCCCCAGAAGGGCGGTGTGCTCGTGCCGCGGTGCGCAGCCGCGGCGGCGAGGCAGAGCAGCGTCCCGGCGGCCGCCAGCGCGACGGGCAGCTGCGCTTTGCTGGCCAGGTGGGAGCGCAACGGCCGGGGGATGGCGGAGTGCCTGGGCGGGGAGGTGCCCGCGCGCGAGAGCCGCAGATCGCTCCAGGCGCGGAGCAGCGCCAAGCAGTGGAGCACCCCGCTCACGGCGCCGACGAGCGCGAACGCCTCCAACGGGCGCCAGGTGCCGAGGGCCATCATGACCATCGGGACGATGGTCCCGACAGCGATCCCGGTGAGGCCGGCGAGGACCACGCGCACGTGCAGTCCGAGGTCCGCCCGGAGGTTCCACGGAGCGAACCCGATTCCCGCCACGCAGTAGGCGATGAGTGCGGGCACCCGGACGGCTTCGACCCCGGCCACCGCTGCCAGCACGCCGAGTGCGAGGGCGCCCGTCGCGAGGCCCGAGGTCACGAGACGGGCGGGGGCCGTGTCGGTGACCAGCTCGCGGTGCAACCTCTGGGGAGGGGCCTCGTCGAGGTGCGAGGCGCCGTCCGCGGTGTCGCCGGGACGGTCCACCTCGATGGGTCGCTCCTTCTCGATGGGTCGCTGCTTCACGACGTCCCGCTCATGCGGCTCCTGCACGCGTGCTCATCGAGATCCTCTCGTGCATCCGGTCGGTGTCGGGTACCCGTCTGCGGACCTCCTGCGCGATCCGCCCCGCCCGCGACCATAGGGCCGCGGCGTGCGGGGCTCGTGCGGCACGGTGCTGGCGCCGGTGCACAGGACGCCTCGACCGCGGCCCTCACCGGGCCGCGTGCCGGATACCACGGGGAACGCTGCGGGCGCTGTGTCGCCTAGGGTCTAATGGTACTGGCGTCGGCGCGACCCGGTGGCGTGGTCCAAGGACAGTGAGGAAATCACCATTCGGAGTCACATGTTCACTGTTCGCAGCTTTTCGTCCTGTTTTGCGCGGCGAGGTCCACTCCGGTGGTGAGGGACGGAGACTCCACCCGGATCGGTGACGCGCGCAGAGCTTCCATGGGCCTGTCGACGGACCAGGGACCGGCCCAGGAGGGTTGTCCTGACCGGAGGGCGGACGCCGCGGTCGGTGGGAGCGCAGGATCCGGTTTGTTCGGTCGCGGGCTGCTGTACGTCTCCGCCGCCGCGGCGCAGATGGTGAGCAGCGCCGTCGTGTCACCGGTCCTGGCTCACGGCATGGGGGATCCGGCGGAGTTCGGCAAGCTGGCGTCCGCGATCGCCTTGCACCAGCTGCTGGTCGTGGTCGCCGCGGCCGGGCTCGACCAGGCGGTCGTGCTCCAGCGGGCTGAGGACGGGCACGAGCGGAACGCGGGTGCGGCCGCAGGCGCGGGCATCGTCCTGGCGACCGCAGTGACGCTGCTGCTCGCCGTCACGGCACGTTGGTGGGCCGGGCCAATGGGGTTCGAAGAGCCGTCGGCGCTCCTCACGGCCACGATCGTCTGGACCGTCCCCGCGGTGGCTGTGATGGTCCTCCTGGGCCTCTTGCTGGGTGGCGACCGCCTGCGCCCGTTCGCCGTCATCAGCCTCGTCGCGGCGCTGGGGGGCCAGCTCCTCGGCCTCGTGCTGCTCTTCGGCCTCCGGCCGCTGGCCGCCTCCTACCTCTGGGGGGTCGTCGCCGCGGATGCGCTCGCTGCCGCGATCGCCCTCGTCCTCACGCGTCGCGCGTGGTTCAGAATGCCCCGGCCAGTGGTGGTCCGCAGGTCGCTGGCCCTGGGGCTGCCGCTGCTGCTCGGCTCCCTGTCCACCTTCGTGCTCAACGCCGGGGACCGCATCGTCATCCAGCGGGTCGCGGGTGCTGCTGAGGTGGGTCGGTACCAGGTCGCCTACACCTTGGGGGGTGTGGTCGTGCAGCTGGTCGTGATGCTGGGCAGCTCGTGGTTGCCGCGCTTCGCAGAGGTTCGTGAGGAGGCTCAGCGGTGGCGGCTCATCGGCCACTCGCGGGACGGCCTCTACCTCTTGCTGGCCCCCGTCGTGCTCGGCCTGACCCTGGCTGCTCCTGTCCTGCTGAGGATTTTCGCCCCGGAGAGCTTCGGGCGCGAGACGCTGCTGGTGGTGGTTCTCATGGTGCTCGTGTCGGCCTACCCCGTGGCAGCGTCAGGCGCTAGCGGCAGGATGCTGCTCACCGCCCGCAGGGCCAGGCCGATCGGCGTCATCGCCCTCGTCGCGGCGGTGGTGAACATCGGCCTGAACTTCCTGCTCGTCCCCCTCGCCGGCATCGCCGGTGCTGCAGCTGCCACGGTCCTGGCCTTGATGGTGCAGGCCGTGCTGCAGCGCCTCGCGGTCGTCACAGGAGGACACGGGTCACCGTGGCCGCGGTCCTCGATCGTGCTGCTGGTGCTGTCGACCGCAGTGGTCCTCGTCGCGTGGCTCTCCACCTTCCTCCCGCAGTCCGCGCTCTTCAACGGCGCGCGGTTCGCCCTCGGCTTGGTCTGCCTGCCGTGGCTGTGGTTCTACTGGCGTCGCGTCGTGCGGTCGGGTTCAGCGGCCCCGCCGCCGCGGGGAGCCGTGGTCGACGCCAGCCGCGCACGGCACCGCTCGGTGCGCCCATCGCGGCGATCACTCCGCAGGGATCCCTCCCGGCGAGACCCCTGTTGAAAGGACTCGTTCGACGGTGGAGGTGTTGCGCGAGGCCCTACCCGTCGCAGCACGGTGCGGGCGCTGGGGCGCACGTGCGCCTCTGGATCGATCTGTGGGACGAGGCCCACGGTCGCGCCCTCGTGCCGGCGGTGAGGAGGGATGCTCCTCGAGTCGCCTGGCCACCGTCGTCAGCGGATCAGCGGTTCACGTCCCCGCGACGAGGTCCAACGGGCACTCCTGCGGAGCCTCGGTGTACCAAGGCTGCTTCGTGCACCACGACTGCAAGGCGTTCGCCAGTGAGCGCTTGACCGGTCGCAGGTGCACCACGTCGGCTTGTCCCCACTGGCTCGGGTTGGAGTAGCGGCACGCATCACTGCGCTGCGTGGAAGCGCCACGACGCTCCGCCGTGCGCACTTCGAGGGTCGGTCCAGCGGTGTAGTGGGTGCCTCTGACGACGGTTACCCGCCCGTCGGCGACGGGGACGAGAGCTTCCTGGCCGTCAGGTGAGTCCCACGGCCCGACGTAGATCACGTACTCGACCGTAGCTACCTTCCGACTGCTGTCCGACGTCACCACCATGCCCAGGGGCGCGGTGGTCCCGTGCACGGTGGGCACGGCGTCGCATGTCAACGGCGGGCCGTACCGGCTCGCCACGCTGCGGAAGTCGAGCAGCGGATCCCCGCTCCTTCCGAGCGACTGCGCCGATGCCGGCGCTGCCGCAGCCAGGCTCACCACCAACGTCGTGGCCAGGGCGTGCGCGACCTTCATGCTGGACCCCCGGGAAGCTCTACCGAGACGGCGCCCTGCCGACCCGGGAGACGCTATCGGCCGTCGCGTCGCCGCGGGGGAGAATCCTGTGATCCACCGTCTCGCCACCGGACCGACCACGCTCGCAGCCGCCGTCGGCGGCACGCAGTGGTGCCGGGACGACGCGGGTGCACCCGTCGCTCGGCGCACCCGTCGCTCGGCGCGACCGCGCCGCTTTTGAGCGCAGGGTGAGTCGCAGCGGTGATCGTAACGCTCCGTAGTTCTCAATGGCCCGTTCGAGTGGTGTGCTTGGCAATTACCACAACTCAGAGTGAAGTGTTACATGTTTTTGGAGTGACGCTGGTCACATCTAGTCCGTTCGCTCAAGGGGTGCGGGACCGGGGTCGAGAGCTCGTGGGTCAGCACAGACCCGGTTCTGGTCACGACTCAGGAGCTCCCTTACATGCGAACCCCTTGGAAGACCGCGCTCTCCTTGCTGTGCGCCGGCGGCATCCTCGCCGGCGGTGCCACCCCCGCCTCGGCGGCGACCACGTTCAGTGCCACCAGTTCGGTCACCGTCAGCGGGAGCACGGCCACGGCGAGCACGACCATCAAGGCCTCGACGGACACGACCGCGGAGTACGCCGGCATCTGCGCGCGTGATTCCAGCGGCCGCAACGTCGACTTCCCCGCGAAGCAGAACATCCGGTTGACGACGGCCGGAACGAAGATCACCGCGAGTCGGAGCTTGTCGGTGGGTAGCTACACCTACTTCGCCTGCGCGCGCATCGCCGGTCAGTGGCAGAACATCGGCAGCGTGAAGTCCTTCTCGGTCAGCGCCCAGAGCACCTCCACCACCCCCACGGCAGCGGTTGTGCCGCCGGTCGGTGCCGCGTCGGGCTGGTCCCTCAGCTTCAGCGACGAGTTCAACGGTACGGCCGTCGACACCAGCAAGTGGCTCCCGCAGCGGTTCAGCTGGGGTGACCCGTACGACCAGCCCTTCAACGCCTCCGAAGGCGCGTCGTTCTCCGCCAAGAACGTCACCGTCTCCAACGGTGCTGCCGTTCTCACCACCAAGCGGGAGGCGAGCACCGCATGGGGCAAGTCGTACACCCACACGTCGGGAATGCTGTCCTCGGAAGGCAAGTTCACCCTCAAGCGCGGTGACTACATCGAGGCCCGCATCTGGATCCCGAAGAGCGACGGTCTGTGGCCGGCGTTCTGGACCGTGCCGTCCGGTCAGTGGCCGCCGGAGATCGACATCTTCGAGTTCTTCGACACCGCGAAGCAGAGCCAGCCCAAGTTCAACTACCACTGGGGTACGTCGAGCAACCACCAGCAGCTCGGGCCCCGCACGTACGGCGCTGCGGGTGTGGACTACCGCAACTCCTGGCACACCTACGGCCTTCACCGGACTCTCGACAACCGGCTGGTTCCCTACGTGGATGGCGTCGCGTACCCGGCGGCGAGCGTCACGAGCCAAGACGCCTTGCCGCAGTTCGTCATCCTCAACCTCTCGATGTACGCAGGCGCCAACCCCTCGTCGACCGAGCAGATGAAGATCGACCACGTGCGCGCGTGGAGTCCCAAGGCCTCCTGAACCGACCGCAGGAGCAAGGACCGCGGACGCCGTACCGGTCCACGCAGACAATCACGATCTCTTGAGGAGCGCCGCGGGGGTGGCTCCCGGCAACCGGCCGGGAGCCACCCCCGCAGCGCTCCAGCGTCTCCGGTGCGGACCCGTCAGGCGGTGCGGCGAGCACGGGCGTACAGGAACGGTCCTGCCGCCATCCCGGCCAGTTCGCGCAGCACCAGGTTCCGGTGCAGAGACGCCGGGCCGGCGGCGGAGTCAGACGCGGATGGCACGGCCGCGAGTCGAGCGAGACCCTGGGGCAGGACGCGCATCAGCTGTCGCCTGGTCCCCGGATTCACTAGGTGCTTGACGTAGAAGGCGCTGAGCCCGGTGCCGTAGCTGAACATCTGCTGCTGCAACTCCTTCAACTCGGCGCGATGGTGGTGCCAGACGATGGCCGACGGTTCATGGGCGATCGAGTGCCCTGCAGCGAGGACGCGCACGAACGCATCCAGGTCCTCGCCTCCACGAGTGCACGCGCCCGCACCCAGCGCTTCGTCGAACCCGCCGAGTTCACGCAGGACGGAGGTTCGAAAGGCGAAGTTGGCGCCCGTGCCGAAGAGGCCAGCGGCGTAGGGGTACATGGAGCTGTCGTCGCGGTGATCCGTCAGGTTGAACAGTCGCGGAGGACGCACGTGCGCCCAGGAAACCCGTGCGTCGAAGTACGCCTCGACCGCCGTCTCGATCCCGGCGGTCGCCACGAGGCCGGTTACGCAGGCGACGTCCTTCCGTCGTTGGAACCCGAGAGCCACGCCTTCCAGCCACCGCTCGTCGACCCGCACGTCGTCGTCCGTGTAGGCGATGACGTGACCACTGGCGGAGTGCATCGCTCGGTTGCGTGCGCGCGAGAGCCCTGGTCGGGGTTCGTGGACGTAACGCACCCGCTCGTCCTCCCGCTGCACGGACGCCACCAGTGCACGCGTCCGCCCGGACGTCGGTGCATTGTCCACCACCAGCAGTTCGGTGTTCGGGTAGTTCAACCGCCGCAGGTGCTGCAGGCAGCGCTCCAGGGACTCGGGGCGTTCGCGGGTGCAAACAGCGACGCTGATCCGCAGCGTGGCGGGGACGGGATCTGGTCGGTGGTCCCCGTCGTCCGCCCAAGCATGCCGTACTCGGTCGCGAGCCGGTGCCCCGAGCTGGGCGACGGCTTCCTCGAGCTTCAGCGGGCTGCCTACCGGGGCGGTGGCGTAGCCCAGCGGCTCTCCGCGGAGCTTCAGGAGCAGGCGCTGCGAGAAGTGCCGCGCCGGCGGTTCGGGCAGGGTCGAGGGTCGAGGGTCGAGCTCGACCTCCCCGCACCACACGGGCAGTTCCAGGACGTCAGCCAACGCTGTGGCCCACCGTCACGACGGCGCCTCGGGGCGGCGGGCGCAGCCCGCGTGCGCGGCCGTACGCGTACCCGAACGCAGTGGTCCCCAGTCCCAGGACCACGGCAGCGGACTGCCGCGCAGCGGCGGTGTCGCCTCGGCGCAGGAGCGACGTCAGGCCACGCAGCACCGCGACAGGCAGAGTGCGAGTGGCGTAGACGCGCTCGGACTCGAGCGCGTCCTGGGTCCCCACGGTGGAGGCCACGACTGCCTTGGAGTAGCCCTCCCAGAAGCAGCGGCGGACGAAGTAGGCCAGCGTTCGGCGAGCAGCCGTCACCCGGTGGTGCACCACGGCCGAGGGTTCGTGGATGATCCTCGACCCCGCTTCCTGCGAGCGGATCCTGATCGACAGCTCCGTCTCCTCGCACCCCACGGGGTGCTTCCCGACACGCCCGATCCCGCTGGTGAAGCCCTGGGCAGCCAACAGCGCGTGCCGACGAAAACCCATGGTGCAGCCGATGGGGTTCCGGACCTCAGCCCGCTGATGAGGCAGGCCCTCGTAGCTGCAACCCACGACCCACAAGAACGCCTCGGGGAACCACGAGGGTCGCCCGGGGGCGTCCCAGTCAGCGCTGGCCCAGCCGCTCACACCGACGACTGTGGAGTCCTGCATCGGTGCGCAACTGCGCTCCACCCATTGCTCGTCCGGACGGGCGTCGTCGTCCAGGAAGAGGACGACGTCGCTCCGGCAGGCGGCGATGCCGGTGTTCCGGGCGCCCGAGAGTCCGCGGTCCCCGGTGTTGGTGATGACCGTGGCCCGCTCCAGCACGTCTCGGGCCCGGCTCAGCAGGGCGGTGTTGTGGTCCACGACGATCACCACCTCGTCGGGTTCGCGCGTCTGGCGCCACAGCGCTTCGTACCCGGCGATCAGGTCTGACCAGCGTTCCTCCGTGTAGGCGCAGATGACCACCGCGGCGGTGTCGGCGAGCGGTGGAGGCGTCGGACCCTGCTTCGCCACCTCGACGTGCCCGGATCCGCGGGTGGAACGGCTCACGAGCCCCTTCCGGGTCAGGGGGCCTGGAATGGACCGGGCTGGGTCGACCACTGGATCAACTCCTCGACGGGGACGGGTTCAGGAGACTGCGACGCGCTGCACGTCCGTCGCTCGAGGATCGGGCCAACGCCGCGCGGCTGCGCACGTACGCGAAGGCTCCCAAAGGCATGCCGCTCAGCTCGAGCGCGACGAGGGACCGAGGTGCCGGCGTGCGCCTGGCCGAGGGCTGCGGGCCTGGGGTCGCCGCCGATCGGTCCTGCGCCATCCGGGAAACGGTCTGCCGCGCCATGGTGCGCAGAGCCGCCGGGCCGAGGGTGAGGAGGGTCCTCAGGTGGTGGTGGTCGTGGACCACGAGTGATGCCAGCATGGCGGTGAACCCGATGCCGCTGGCCAGCATCTGCCGTCTCAGCCCTGCCTCGTCGCGGCGGTGGCGGTGGTGCACGAGTGCCGCCGGCTCGTAGCCGAGTGCTCCTCCGGACCACAGTGCGGAGATCATCGCGGCCAGGTCCTCCCCACCTCTCGCCGGCGTTCCCGTGCCCAGAGCCGGGTCGAACCCCCCGCTTGCGACCAGGGCGTGCCTCCTGAACGCCATGTTCGCGCCTGCTCCGTAGGTACCGATGCCGTACACGGCGAACACCTGCAGCATCTCGCCGTCGAGCCCTCGGGCTACCACCTGTCCGCGTCCGCGCCCCGGAGCGCGCTCGACGTGGACCGGCGTGAACGTCCGCCGCCCGCCGAAGCCGCCGTAGTGGGCCTCGTACTGCAGCTGAGCGGGCGTTTCGAGCTCCGAAGGGACCACCAGTCCCGTCACGACGACCTCATCCGGGTGCGTCGCGAACCGCCGACCGAGGGCCTGCAGCCAATGCCTGTCGACCTGGACGTCGTCGTCGGTGAACGCCACCACCTCGCCCGAAGCCGCCAGCAGACCCGCGTTGCGAGCGGCGGAGATGCCCGGCCGCGGCTCGTGGACGACGTGGACGGAGGGGAAGCGCGCCACCAGACCCGTCAAGGGGTCGAGCGTCGGGCGCTCGGGGCGGTTGTCGACGAGGATCACCTCGTAGCGCGGGTGGTCTGTCGTCGTGAGGCTCGCGAGGCAGCGCTCCAGTTCGGGAACCCGCTGGACCACCGTCGGCACCACCACGGAGATCGACGGCAGGTCGACCCGTGCGGCCGGGGGGTCGGCCGCCAGGAGGTCGTGGTCCATATCGTTCAAGCGCCGCTCGACGACCGCCTCGTCCAGGGGAAGGTCGAACTCCACGACGCCCACCGGGCGGAGCCCGACGCGGAGCAGGACCCACGTGTGCCCGTAGTGGGCGGGGGCCGGGGCGCTCATCAAGCCCTGGCGGACGGCGTCTACGACCGCCCGCACCGCACCGGGCCTGTCCCTTGCAGGGCACTGGGCGGTGGCCACCAGGGTCGCCGCTGCCCCGCCCGAGTCCGTGTCGTCGCTCACGTGCAGCTCGCTCCCCCGTGGTCGTGCGTCGCGTCCCCTGCTCTGCCACGACAGTAGCGTCGTCCCCACGGTCTGCTCGTCCTTGTTCGGGAACGGTGCAGGAACGGCCCGCACCAGCAGCCTGGCCGTGCCGGTGGTGCGGGCCGACGCGGTCGGGTGTCGGGCGGGGGTGCGTTTCGCGACGCCCGGGTGGTGCGCGGGTCTGCGTGGGATCGGCATCCATAATTTGTGACTCTCTGGAGCAGAATCTTGACCCAAGGTGATTTCCGCCTGGTGCCACCGAAGAAGTGCAGATCGAGATCGCAGGGATCCCCCTCCCTTCCGCCTGTGTCTGCCCTATGCTCCCTCATGATCTTGGTGACGACGCTCCACGTGCTCGAGCACAGCGAATCGGGGTGGTCCACGGACTGCGGTGGCTCACGTCGTCGCTGCGGTCCGCGGTGCGGCCGGGAAGGTCCGGCCCCGCCGTCGCATCCTCTCCTGCTTGCCGACCCGGTGCTACAGCCTCTTGTTCGACGCGCAGCCCACGGCGCCTGCCCCGGCTGACCTGAGTGAGGAGTCCCCGACCCCATGACCACCACGTCGATGCGCGAGTCCACCTGTCCGCTGCGGGAGGACTCGGTGCTTCACCGCTGGGCGAGCGTCGTCCGAGCGTCCCCCGACCGGCCGGCCTTCAGCTCACCGGGGAAGTCCGTGACGTTCTCCGAGGCCGACCGGGGGTCCGACCGGGTGGCCCGCGCTGTCCTCACCGCCGCGGAGGGCGTCGCAGGACCTGTGGGACTTCTGGTGGAGCAGAGCGCGGAGGGTCTGGTCGCCTTGATCGGGGTGCTGAAGACAGGCCGCCTCGTCGTACCGCTCGATCCACAGCTGCCGGTGGCGCGGCTGCAGCAGATCGCCGCCCGGGTCGACCTCTCGGTGTGCCTCACCGACGCGACGCACATCGCGACCGCGCACCTCATCGGCTCGCGCGGGGCTGCGGTCCTCGACGTAGAGGAGATCCTGGCGGGAGTCGACCCGGAATCTCCGGACCAGCCGCTGGACGTCCCCGGGGGACGCGGGAGCGACGGCGCGGTCATCGTGTTCACCTCGGGCTCCACCGGCCACCCCAAGGGAGTGGTGCTCACCCATGACCTGATGCTCAGCAGCGCTGCTGCGGCTCGGGAGCGCTTCGGCATCGCGTCCGGTGACAGGGTGGCGCTCGTGCTTCCCCTGGCGTTCACGGCGGGGTTGCTCGTGGTGGCTGTCGCCTTGTGCAACGGAGCCGGTGTCTGGGCCTACGACCCCCGCCGGCGAGGTGTCCGCGACTTGATCGCCTGGGTGGAGGAGCAGCGCCTGACCACGCTGCACTGCACCCCCCACCTGCTCCGGTCCATCGTCGACGCCCTTCATCCGCAGCAGGTGCTGTCCTCGGTCCGCCTCGTGACCACGGCGGGCGAAGCCGTCTTCGGGAAGGACGTCCTCGCGGTGCGACCGCACCTGCCCGCGCACGCGTCCTTCTTCAACTGGTCGGGATCGTCCGAGATCGGGAGCCTGGCGTCCTTCGCGGTCCGCGGTGGGGATCCCGTCCCCGCCGGAGCCCTACCGGCGGGGCTCCCGGAGGCCGACAAGGAGGTCCGCGTCCTGCGTCCCGACGGCAGCGCCGCCGACGTGGGAGAGCCCGCTGAGGTGGTGGTCGTGTCCCGCCACCTCTCCGCGGGGTACTGGGAAGATCAGGAGAGGACGTCCGCGCGGTTCGGGGAGGAGGCCGACGGGCGGCGGTCCTACCGCACCGGGGACCTGGGAAGGCTCGACGTGGACGGCAACCTCCACCTGCTGGGCCGCATGGACGACGCCGTGAAGGTGCGCGGTTACCTCGTCGAACCGGCCGAGGTCCAGGCCGCCCTGCTGTCGAGCCCGGCGATCACGGAGGCTGTCGTGGTTCCGGTCGTCGACCCACCGAGCACCACGCGGCTGGTGGCGTACGTGTCACCCAACCCCGGGATGTTGTCGGAGTCGCCCGCGACGATTCGCCGCCGATTGCGCGCCGCGCTCCCTGAGTACATGGTCCCCTCCGCCATCGTCCAGCTGCCCTTGCTGCCCCGCTCGGAGCGTGGCAAGGTCGACCGCGACGCGCTCCCGCCGGCGGCGGTGCGCTCATGCTCGCGTCCCCCGGCGACTCGGGAGGAAGCCGCCGTCGCCGATCTGTGGTCCCTCGTCCTCGGCCTGGACCCCATCGGCGCCGACGACGACTTCATGCAGCTCGGCGGCGATTCCCTGGCGGTCGAGGAGATGCTCACGCTGACCGAGGAGCGGTTCAACGTCTCCCTCGTCTCCGGCGACCTCCTGCAAGCACCCACGCTCGCCGAGTTCACCCGTCGCGTGGTGTCCGGCGCGGCCGCGCTGCCCACCCACCCCACAGCGGTGACCCTGCGGAGCGCCGGAGCCAAGAAGGCCCTCTTCTGCTTCGCCGGAGCCGGTGCCCTGGGCATGTCGTTCCTCCCGCTGGCGCGCCACCTGCAGGACCGCCCTGTGCACGCCTTCCAGGCAAAGGGCCTGGAAGGCAGGGCGGTGCCGGACTGGAGCGTGCATCGAGCTGCCCGCCGGCACCTGCAGGTGATGCGGGTGCTCCAGCCTCGCGGTCCTTACATCCTGGTAGGGCACTCCTTCGGGGGCCTGCTCGCGCTGGAGGTGGCGCACCAGCTGCGGGCGGCGGGCGAGGAGGTCGCCCTCCTCGCCCTCCTCGACACCTACCTGCCGTTGGCGATGCGCCCCCGCGAGGTGTCCGCCCCCGAGAGGACCGCTCATCCCCTGCTGGTCGCCGCAGGAGCAGCGCGGCGAGTCTTGTCCGTCCCGGCGCGGCGACTGCTGCCCGAGGGGCTTCCCCCGCTGCGCCAGGTGCCCGAGCGGTTGCGCATCCCGCTCGCCGGTGTCGTGCGCTTCGGGATGACCCGGCAGGCCGAGGTGTTCTTCAACCAGAGTCAGGTCGTGGCGCGCCGGCACCGGATGCAGCCGTACGCGGGGCGGGTCGTCGCCGTGCTCGCGAATGGCAACCCGGATGGTCCCACGGCCTGGAAGCCGATCCTCGTCGGGTCCCAGGACTTCCATCAGTTCTCTTGCGATCACAACTCCCTGCTGAGGGAGCCCTTCGTCAGCGAGTTGGCCAATCTGCTGGAGCGGAAGTTGGGCGAGGTGGCGCTCTGACGGGCGCCGCCTCACCTGGACCTCCGGCCGGCGCCGGTGCTTCCATCCGGACCCTGCGGTCGCCGCCGGTCGTGTCGGTGACCCGCGACCACCGCCGTCGTGCGTGGGCAGGCGACGCCGCGTCGACGACGCCGTTCTGTTCCGGCGAGGTTCGGCCGCTTTCGTGCTGTGCCCTCGTGCTCACGTCCCGTATCCGGCCGTTCACGCGGGTGCGTGCCCGCGGTCTCCGCTGCGCTGGCGAGTTCTCCGAGGTGGAAACCTCGACTTGGCATTTCGTTACATATTGTTGGTGTGCGGTTACGCAATTGGGCGTTGCGTGCAGTGTGGTCCATGTGCAATGTCATCGGCGGTGCGGGGCGCAGTGTCCGCCATCACTGGCCTGCACCACGCCGGTCAGCGCTGCGTGCGATCGCGGCTGGCGGGTGGCCTCCGTGATGGCGGCGTCGTCGAGATGTCGCCCGTCGGTTCTCCGCTCCTCGGCTGACCGGGGCGCTGCCATGCGGCCGCCTAGCTCATCCCCGCGCGAGCAGCGGGCGGCCTAAGGCCGCGGTCCTGTTCGCCGAGCGTGGCCAGCGCCTCGACTCGGTTCTGCTCCACCGTTCCGGTGAAGCTGTCGTCGTCCGCGGGGAACGGTGCTGGCCTCTCCGCAGCGATCCGCGGTCGGGGCGCGTACAGCCGTGGGGACGGCTCCGCGCGAGCTGCTCGCGGACCACGTCGCGCCTTCGGGACCAGGCGGTCGCTCACATCGGTCGAGGCGCGCCTGAGCTGGTCCGCGGAGTCGCCCGGACGACGAGGTGGCGAGTGGCTCGAGCGGGTGGTCGTGCTGTTGGAGGGGGGGTCCTGGCCCCCTGGGCACCTGCTGACTAGTCACGATGAGTCATTTCTGGCTGTTGTGCGTGTTTGGTGTGCTTGGAGTATTGACCTCACCGCATGAACCTTTAAGCTCACGCTCAGTTCCGCGACTTCGGCAGCGTAGGCCTACGCAGCTCGGTCGAGGAATGGTGTGGGTGGGCAGTGATCCGTTGGGCGTCCTTGGTCGCCACGGCCCGGCGGGGAGTCAGAGGCGAAACCGGGCCCCTCGTCATCCGGAGTGATTTGTGGGGGAGAGCCATGTCCGAGCGCCACGTGATCGATACCACCGGCAGTATCGCCGAGACCCGCGCCGTGGGGGCGCCGCGGGTCAGTGTCGTCATCCCGACGTACAACGAGGCCGCCAACCTGCCGCACGTCTTCGCCCTGCTGCCTGACGACCTCTACGAGGTGATCGTGGTGGACGGGCGCAGCACCGACGGCACGATCGAGACGGCGGAGGCGTTGCGTCCCGACGTGCGGATTGTGCTGCAGAACCGCCGCGGCAAGGGCAATGCCATGGCCTGCGGCTTCGCCGCGGTCACCGGCGACATCATCGTGATGCTCGATGCGGACGGCTCCGCCCACCCGGGGGAGATCGAGCGCTACGTCTCGGCCCTGACCGACGGAGCGCACTTCGCCAAGGGATCGCGCTTCGTCGCTGGCGGTGGCAGCAACGACATCACCCGCCTGCGCAAGGCCGGCAACTGGGGCTTGAACGCCGTGGCCAACGTGCTCTTCGGTACCCGCTACACCGATCTCTGCTACGGTTACAACGCCTTCTGGGCGTCGTGCCTGCAAGTCCTGGAGCTGGATCCCTCAGGGGAGAGCAAGGACGTCAAGCGTTGGGGTGACGGCTTCGAGATCGAGACTCTGATCAACGCTCGGATTGCCAAGGCCAAGCTGATGATCACCGAAGTGCCCAGCTTCGAGCATCCTCGGCTTCACGGAGAGTCAAACCTCAACACTTTCCGTGACGGTTTCCGAGTGCTGCTCGCACTTGCGGTGGAGCGCTGGCGCAAGCCGGTGCGCGCGGCGGTGCGCATGCCGCACCAGGTCGGTGAGCAGCTGACCGTGGAAGTCGCCGACGTGATCGACCTGGATGCCGTCTTCGATGCCACGGCCCTTGCCGAGGACGCGATCGTGCCCGCGGCCGACGTCCTCCTGGGCGAGCCGTCGGCGGTGGTGCCGACCAGGAGCGACCTCCCGCCGGCGCGTACCGTGATCGACCTCACCGCCGTCGAAACGCCCGAGCGGACGGCCGTCCACTCCTGACGCCTCGCGATGCATGAGCCGTCACGGATCCGGCGGCTAGCGTGTCCCCGTGACTCAGCGCGACCCGCACCAGCGACAGCTCACATGGCCCGTTCTGCTCTTCGGGCAGGCGCTGGTGGGGGTCGTGGTCGGGTTCGTGTGGTGGGCTCTAACCCGCCGGCCGGGGGACTGGCTGGTCGGCGAGCCCGTCGTCACCTCCACCAGCATGTACCCGATCGCACGCGACGGCGTGTTCGCCGTGCTCACCGGGCTCCTCGGTCTCGCCGCGGGCCTGCTGGTGGCGGTGCGTCCTGGTCCGCGACCACTGGTCACCTTCGTGGCTGCGCTGGTGGGGGCTCTGGCCGGTGCCCTGCTGGCCGCCGGTTTGGGTAGTTCGCTGCCCCCCACCCCCACGGACGACCCCGCGCACGTCACGCTGCTGGCCTGGGCAGTCCTGCTCGTGCAGGCGTTCGCCGTCGCGGCCGTCGTCGCCAGCATCAGCCTGGTGCGGGCGGTACTGGACTTGAGCCGCTGACCGTGAGCAGGGATCGACGTCCGAGGATGGGCCCTCGCACGTGATCAGCGCGAGCACCGCGGCGGCCGGTGCTCCGGCGCGCGGAACGGTCCGAACCCTCCCGGGAGCCAGGCCTCACGTGCGGGCGATCGCGGCGAGCGTCCCGCCGGTGGCGGCGAGCAGGTCCGCCGGCGCCAGCTCCACCTGCAGGCCCCGCTTGCCGGCGCTGACGAACACCGTCGCCCACGCCGAGGCGGAGGCGTCCACCACCGTCGGCAGCGCCGTGCGCTGCCCCAGCGGGCTGATGCCCCCGACGACGTAGCCGCTGCTGCGCTGGGCGCGCGCCGGGTCGGCCATCGCCGCCTTCTTGCCGCCGACGGCCGCGGCGAGCGCCTTGAGGTCGAGCATCGCAGCCACGGGCACCACCGCGACGACGAGGGAGCCGTCGACGTCGGCCAGCAGCGTCTTGAACAGCTGCTCGGCGCTCACGTCGACACCCGCAATCCGCAGGGCGCGCACGGCCTCCTCGCCGTAGGAGCCCTCCGCCGCGTCGTGCTCGTAGGGGTGCACGACGTGGGCCGCGCCACGCTCGGCGAGCAGCCGCAGCGCAGGGGTACCGGCCTCGGCGGCCTTCTTCTTCGCCACGACGCTCCCGGGGTCCGCTGCTGCCGGGTCAGTTGGGGTCGGCCGGCAGCACCGGCAGCTCGGTGGCGGGCACCGCGCCGAAGGTGGTGACGAGCGCGATCTCCTCGCGCAGCAGGTCCCGCTCGGCGAGCAGCCGGGAGCGGGTGTCCGGCGCCTCCAGCAGCAGCTGGCGCTGGCCGACGGTGAGCACCATCGCGGCGGCCACGAGGTAGGAGACGACCCGGGGGTCCTCGGGCGCCGCGGCGCCGCCGATGTCCAGGACCTCGCGGTACTCCTCGAAGCGGCGGGTCACGGCCGATGCCAGCAGTCGCAGCCCCCCGTCCTCGTCCTCGTCCTCGCTGTCGTCGTCGCCGAAGGGCTCCACGAGCGCGGTGAGGTAGGGCGTCCCGGCCGCCTCGTCGATGCCGACGACGCGGAAGCGGCCCGCCCCGACGGTGACGATCTCGTACTGGCCGTCGTCGGTCTCGCTCACCTCGCGCAGCAGCGCCACGCAGCCGATCTCGTGCAGCGCCTGCACGTTGCCCTCGCCGACCTCGTGCCCGGCCCTGATCGCCACCACGCCGAAGCCCTTGACGGTCTCCTCGTCCTCCGCGGCGGCCTCGGCGACGAGGTCCTGCACGAGCAGGCGGTAGCGCGGCTCGAAGACGTGCAGCGGCAGGACGAGCCCGGGGAACAGGACGCTGCCGAGGGGGAACAGCGGGAGGCGTTGCGGCACGCCGCCACCCTAGTGACGTCGCGGCCCCACCGGCCGCGCCGCCACCTGCGCCGCCACCCGCTCGTAGACTGGCCGACCGTGACGACTCCCCACCTGCGCCGCATCGACCTGCGGGGGCAGACCCTGGACGCGATGGCCCTGCGGGCCGTGGTGCCCCGCGCCGACGTCGACGTCGCGGCGGCCATGGCCACCGTCGCCCCGATCTGCGAGGACGTGCGCGCGCGGGGGGTCCCGGCGCTGCTGGAGCTCACCGAGCGCCTGGACGGCGTGCGGATCGCCGACGTGCGGGTGCCGCGCGAGGCGCTGCGCGCCGCCCTCGACGGCCTGGACCCGCAGGTGCGGGCCGCGCTGGAGGAGGCCGTCCGCCGCGCCCGCCTGGTGCACGCCGACCAGCGCCGCGCGGACACCACGACGCGCGTGGCCGAGGGCGGCACCGTCACCGAGCGCTGGGTGCCGGTGGGCCGCGTCGGCCTCTACGTGCCGGGCGGGCGGGCCGTCTACCCCTCCAGCGTCGTCATGAACGTCGTGCCCGCCCAGGCCGCCGGGGTGGCCTCGATCGCGGTGACGACGCCGGCGCAGAAGGAGTTCGGCGGCTCGGCGCACCCGACGATCCTCGCCGCGTGCGCGCTGCTGGGCGTGGAGGAGGTCTACACGGTCGGCGGGGCGCAGGCCGTCGCGATGTTCGCCTACGGCGCCCGCGACGCCGACGGGGAGGTCGTCGTGCGGCCCGTGGACGTCGTCACCGGCCCCGGCAACATCTACGTCGCCTCCGCCAAGCGCTACGTGCAGGGCGTGGTCGGCATCGACTCCGAGGCCGGTCCCACCGAGATCGCCGTCCTCGCCGACGGCACCGCGGACCCGGTGCACGTGGCCGCCGACCTGGTCAGCCAGGCCGAGCACGACCCGATGGCCGCGGCCGTCCTCGTCACCGACTCCCCGGCGCTCGCGGACGCGGTCGACGCGGAGCTGGCCCGGCGGGTGCCCGCCGCCAAGCACGCCGGGCGCATCGAGGAGGCGCTGCGGGGGCGCCAGTCGGCCACCGTCCTCGTCGACGACGTCGACACCGGCCTCGCGGTGGTGGACGCCTACGCCGCCGAGCACCTGGAGGTGCAGACCGCCGACGCGCGCGCGGTGGCCGCCCGGGTGCGCAACGCCGGCGCGGTCTTCGTGGGGGCGCACGCGCCGGTGTCGCTGGGCGACTACTGCGCCGGCTCCAACCACGTGCTGCCCACCGGCGGCACCGCCTCGCACTCGGGCGGCCTGAGCGTGCAGACCTTCCTGCGCGGCGTGCACGTCGTCGACTACGACGAGCCCGCGCTGCGCGAGGTCGCCGCCCACGTGGTGGCGCTGGCGGAGTCGGAGGACCTGCCGGCCCACGGCCAGGCCGTCACGGCGAGGTTCTCCTCGTGAGCGGGCCGGACGGGCCCGACCTGCCCGACCTGCCCGACCTGCCCGAGGATTCCTCCTTCGACTTCGACGCGGAGTTCGCCAAGTCGTTCGGGCCGAAGCCGCCGGTGCGCTCGGTGGTCGTCGTCCCGGTCGCCGACGCCCGCCGCCTGGCCGAGGTCTGCACGCTGGCGCAGGTGCACGCCCACGTCGTGCCGGTGCGCGGCCTGGGCTGCGTCCTGGTCACCGAGGACCCGGGCACCGGGGAGCAGGACGTGCAGACGCTGTCGCGGCTGGTGCAGGGCGCCGAGCTGGTGCTGCTGACCGTCGGCGAGGACTCCATCGAGGGTCAGACGTGGTCCGCCGGCGAGCGCGGCACCGACCCCAGGCCGGGTCTGCTGCTGTCGGTGTGGCCGGACGTCGTGCAGCAGCTGGTGCTGGGCCGGCTGGACCCCGCGCAGGCGGCCGGTGCGGCCACCGGCGGGGAGGGCAGCCGCGTGGGCGCCTTCTGGAAGCTGCTGCGCGGCAAGGACGAGGGCAGGCGCGGCCAGCCGCGCGAGAGCGGCGGCCAGAGCGGCGGCGAGGAGCCGGGACCCGCCCCGCGCTGACGCGGGCGCGCGGGGTGGGCGGCCGCCCGCCCCGGTGCGGGCGCCGTGCGCTCCGCTCTGCGAACGTTCCCAGGAGATGGGCGCGCCGATCTTCCGTCGAGGGCCCGGCCTGCTCTAGCGTCGCCGGTGCACGACCCCACGACTCGACGAAGCGTCCGGAGGAAACCCCTCGTGCCCCACCTCGACGTGGCCGTGCTCGGCTGCTGGCACGTGCACGCGCGCGACTACGCCCGCTCGGCGAGCGAGCACCCCGGCACCGCACTGGTCGCGGTGTGGGACCGCGACACCGCCCTCGGCCACCCGCTGGCGCAGGAGCTCGGCGTCGAGCCCGCCGACGACCTCGACGCCCTGCTGGCGCGCGAGGACGTCGACGCGGTCACCGTCACCACCGAGACCACCGCCCACGCCGACGTCATCGGCCGCGCGCTGGCGGCCGGCAAGCACGTCTTCACCGAGAAGCTGCTGGCCCCCACCGTCGCCGAGTGCGAGGCCCTGGTGGCGCAGGCCGCCGACGCCGGGCTCGCCCTCGTGGTCTCCCTGCCGCGCCTGTCGCACGGGTACGCCCTGGCGGTGCGCGAGACGATCGCCGCCGGCGGGCTGGGGCGCCTCACCCACGCCCGGGTGCGCCTGTCCCACGACGGCGCCGTCCACGGCCGCGGCGACGGCCGGCCGGGCGGCTGGCTGCCCGAGCGCTTCTTCGACCCCGGCCCGGCCGTCGGCGGCGCGCTCACCGACCTCGGCTGCCACCCCCTCTACCTCACCCAGCTCTTCCTGGGCGAGGACCCGCGCACCGTGCGGGCCGTCTACGGGCACGTCACCGGCCGCGCGGTCGAGGACCACGCCGTCGTCACCCTCGGCTACGAGGACGGCCGCATCGGCGTCGTCGAGGCGGGCTTCGTCAGCGACGACGCCTTCACGATCGAGGTCCGCGGCACCGAGGGCAGCGTCCACTACAGCCAGGACGGGGCGCGCCTGCAGCTGCGCCGCCCCGGCGGCGCCGTCGAGGACCTCGCCGTCCCCGACGACGCCCCGGACCCGTTCGCGCAGTGGGTCGCCCACGCCGCCGACGGCACGCGGGCCACCGAGAACCTGCACCGCGCCGTCGAGCTCACCCGTCTGGTCGAGCGGTCCAACGCGGCCGCGCAGGAAGGAGGTGCCCGGTGAGCGACGTCGTCAAGGTCGGGCTGGTCGGCGGCGGCGGGATCACCCGCGCCCACGTGCGCGGCTACCTCGCGCACGCCGGGAAGATCACCGTGACCGCGGTCGCGGACATCGACGCCGACGCCGCCTCGGGCCGCGCCGCGGAGCTGGGCGCGCAGCCGTTCACCGACTACCGCGAGATGATCGCCACGGCGGACGTCGACGCGGTCGACGTCTGCCTGCCGCACCACCTGCACGCCGACGCCATCGTCGCGGCCGCCGAGGCCGGCAAGCACGTGCTGTGCGAGAAGCCGCTGTGCCTGACGGCCGAGGAGGCCCGGCGGGTCGCCGACGCCGTGCGCGGCGGCGGCGTCACCCTCATGTGCGCGCACAACCAGCTGTTCTTCCCCTCCGTCGCCAAGGCCAGGGAGCTCCTCGGCTCGGGGGTCCTCGGCACCGTCTACGAGGTCCGCACCACCGACAGCTTCCACAACGACTTCGACCCCGCGACCATGGGCTGGCGCGCCTCGGCGAGGACCAGCGGCGGCGGCGAGCTCATCGACACCGGCTACCACCCCACCTACCTGCTGCTGCACCTGGCCGACGCGCAGCCCGTCGAGGCGACGGCGATGCTCTCCACGCACCGCCTGACGTTCATGGAGGGCGAGGACTCCGCCCAGGTGCTCGTCCGCTTCGAGAACGGCGTCGTCGGGCAGGTGGCCACCAGCTGGGCCTACGACGCCGCGCCGGGCACCGAGAAGTTCTCCGTCGTCGGCGAGCTCGGCTCGCTCACCGGCACGGCGGACTCCCTCACCTACCGGCTGCGCTCGGGGCAGGAGGAGACCTTCACCTTCCCCGAGACCGACGCCTTCGTCGACGAGATCGGCGCCTTCGCCGACTGCCTGCGCACCGGGACCCGCCCGCTCCACACCGAGGCCGAGGGCATCGCCGTCCTCGGCGTCCTGCTCGCCGCCTACGAGGGCGCCCGCACCGGCACGATCGCGAAGGTCCTCCGGCTCTGACGCCCCGCCCGCCCCCTCCGCCGCGGCCCCGCCCGGCACCACGCGCGGGGCCGCGGCGGAGGGGGCGGGACGGAGGTGCGGGCCGGGGCGCGGCGTCTGGGACACTGGCGCGCGTGAGCGCCGCGACCGACCGCACCAGCACGAGGGCCGCCGGGACCACCCTGGCCGACCTGCCCCTGCGCGAGGACCTGCGCGGCGAGCACCCCTACGGCGCGCCGCAGCTGCACGTGCCCGTCGTGCTCAACGTCAACGAGAACCCGTACCCCGTCGCCCCCGGGATCGTCGCCGACGTCGCCGCCGCCGTCGCCGAGGCCACCACCGGCCTCAACCGCTACCCCGACCGCGAGTTCCTGGACCTGCGCGCCGACCTCGCCGCCTTCCTGCGCACCGAGTCGGGCGCGCAGCTGAGCCCGCAGCAGGTGTGGGCCGCCAACGGCTCCAACGAGGTCATGCTGCACGTGCTGCAGGCCTTCGGCGGCCCGGGCCGGCGCGCCCTGAGCTTCGCCCCGACGTACTCGATGTACCCCGAGTACGCGCGCGACACCCTGACCACCTGGGTGGCGGGCCAGCGCACGGACGCCTTCGCGGTCGACGCCGAGCACGCCCGCGCGATGGTCCGCGAGCACCGCCCCTCGGTGGTGCTGCTGGCCAGCCCGAACAACCCCACGGGCACGGCGCTGCCGCTGTCGACGATCGAGGCCGTCCTCGACGAGTGCTCCCGGCTGCCGCAGGGCGCCGTCGTGGTCGTCGACGAGGCCTACGGGGAGTTCCGCCGCGCCGGGGTGCCCAGCGCGCTGGAGCTGCTGCCGCACCACGGCAACCTCGCGGTGAGCCGCACCATGAGCAAGGCGTTCTCGCTGGCCGGTGCCCGCGTCGGCTACCTCGCCTCCTCGGAGGCCTTCGTGGACGCGCTGCGGATCGTCCGCCTGCCCTACCACCTGTCGGCCGTCACCCAGGCCGTCGCCCGGGCTGCGCTGCGGCACTCCGCGACGCTGCTGTCGACGGTGGCCGAGCTGCGCGAGCGCCGCGACGAGACGGTGGCCTGGCTGCGCGCGCAGGGCTTCGACGTCGCCGACTCCGACGCGAACTTCGTCCTCTTCGGCCGCTTCGCCGACCGGCACGCCGTCTGGGCGGGCCTGCTCGAGCGGGGCGTCCTCATCCGCGAGACCGGCCCGCAGGGGTGGCTGCGGGTGAGCATCGGCACGGCCGACGAGATGCAGCAGTTCAGGACCGCACTCCGGGAAGTGGTGGGACAGCAGTGAGCCGCACGGCGCGCATCGAGCGCAGCACCAGCGAGTCCAGCGTCCTCGTCGAGCTCGACCTCGACGGGACCGGGCGCACGCGGATCGACACCAGCGTGCCCTTCTACGACCACATGCTCACGGCGCTGGGCAAGCACTCCCTGGTGGACCTCACCGTCCAGGCGAAGGGCGACACCCACATCGACGTCCACCACACCGTGGAGGACACCGCGATCGTGCTCGGCCAGGCCTTCCGCCAGGCCCTGGGGGACAAGGCCGGCATCCGCCGCTTCGCCGACGCGACGGTCCCGCTCGACGAGGCCCTCGCCCACGTGGTCGTCGACGTCTCGGGCCGCCCCTACTGCGTGCACTCCGGCGAGCCCGCCGGCCAGGAGCACCACCTCATCGGCGGCCACTTCACCGGCTCGCTGACCCGGCACGTCCTGGAGAGCTTCGCCTTCCACGCCCAGATCGCCCTGCACGTGCGGGTCCTCGCCGGCCGCGACCCGCACCACGTCGTGGAGGCCCAGTTCAAGGCGCTCGCCCGCGCGCTGCGCTACGCCGTCGAGCCCGACCCGCGCGTGCAGGGGATCCCCTCGACGAAGGGCGCCCTGTGAGCGCCCGCCGCGTGGTCGTCCTCGACTACGGCTTCGGCAACGTCCGCTCGGCCGTGCGCGCCCTCGAGCGCGTCGGCGCCGACGTCGAGCTGACCAGCGACCGCCGGGCGGCCCTGGAGGCCGACGGGCTGCTGGTGCCCGGCGTCGGCGCGTTCGCCGCCGTCAACGCCGGCCTGCAGGAGATCGGCGGCGCCTCCATCGTCGACCGCCGCCTGGCCGGCGGCCGCCCGGTGCTGGGCATCTGCGTGGGCATGCAGGTGATGTTCGAGAGGTCCACCGAACCCGGTGAGGGCGTGCAGGAGGGGCTGGGGGAGTGGCCCGGCACCGTCGAGCGGCTGCCCGCCGACGTCGTCCCGCACACCGGCTGGACGCCCGTGGAGGTGCCCGCCGGCTCCCGGCTGTTCGCCGGCGTCGAGGAGGAGCTGTTCTACTTCGTGCACTCCTACGGCGTGCAGCGCTTCGAGCTCGTCGACACCACCGGCGGCCGCATCGCCCCTCCGCAGGTGACCTGGGCCGAGCACGGCGCCCGGTTCGTGGCGGCCGTCGAGAACGGCGCGCTGTCGGCCACGCAGTTCCACCCGGAGAAGTCCGGGGACGCCGGGGCGCAGCTGCTGCGCAACTGGGTGGGCTCCCTGGACTGACCCGCCCCCCGCCGGCGGTCCGGAGGAGCGGCCGGTCCTCGTAGACTCGCCCCCCGTGACCAGCGAGAACACCTCTCCCGCCGCCGCGACGCGGCTGCAGCTGCTGCCCGCCGTCGACGTCGCCGACGGCCAGGCCGTCCGGCTCGTGCAGGGCGAGGCCGGCAGCGAGACCTTCTACGGCGCACCGCTGGAGGCGGCCCTGGCCTGGCAGGAGGCGGGGGCGGAGTGGGTCCACCTCGTCGACCTCGACGCCGCCTTCGGGCGCGGGTCCAACCGCGAGCTGCTGGCCGAGGTCGTCGGCCGCCTCGACGTGGCCGTGGAGCTGTCCGGGGGCATCCGCGACGACGCCTCCCTGGAGGCCGCGCTGGCCACCGGCTGCCGCCGGGTGAACCTCGGCACCGCCGCCCTGGAGGACCCGGAGTGGACCCGCTCGGCCATCGCCCGCCACGGCGACCGCATCGCCGTCGGCCTCGACGTGCGCGGCACCACGCTGGCCGCCCGCGGGTGGACCCGCGAGGGCGGTGACCTGTGGGAGGTGCTCGCGCGCCTGGACGCCGACGGCTGCGCGCGCTACGTCGTCACCGACGTCACCAAGGACGGCACGCTGAAGGGCCCGAACACCGAGCTGCTGCGCGAGGTCTGCGCGCGCACCAGCGCGCCCGTCGTCGCCTCCGGGGGCGTCTCCAGCCTCGACGACCTGCGCGCACTGCGCGAGCTCGTCGACGCCGGCGTCGAGGGCGCCATCGTCGGCAAGGCGCTGTACGCGGGCAGCTTCACCCTGCCCGAGGCGCTCGACGTGGCGGGCCGGCCCTGAGCGGCCCGGGCCAGGACGAGCAGCCCCCCCACCGCGGGCCCGGCGACCCGCACCGCACCGACTCCGCCGGCGTCCCCTGGGCCGGGCGCACGCTGCAGCCCAACGCCTTCGCCGCCGACGACGGCGGCCGCTCCCCGGCGCTCGCGCAGGCCCTCGCCGCCTGGCGGGCGCTGAGCGCCGGGGGCCAGCGCCCAGGAGGCGCTGCGGGCACCGCCCGCCTGCGCGCCGAGGCGGACGTCGTGGCCGCGCTGGCCGGCACCCGGGTGTTCGCGCCCGTCGTGGCCGAGCTCGGCGAGGTGGCCGCCGACGGCGGCGACAAGAGCGCCGACATGGCGCTGGCCCTGCTCACCCAGCCCGACGGCCGGCGCGCGCTGCCGCTGTTCACCGACCTCGCCGCGCTCGTCGCCTGGCGCCCCGACGCGCGCCCGGTCCCGGTGCCCGCGGAGCAGGCCGCGCTGTCGGGGGTGCAGGAGGAGTGCGACGCGCTCGTGCTGGACCCCGCGGGGCCGGTCCGCTTCGTGGTGCGCCGCAGCGCCTCCTGGGCCCTGGCCCGCGGCGCGCAGTGGGTGCCGGCGGCCCTGGACCCCGTGGTGGCCGCCGCCGCCGGGGAGGCCGTCGAGGGCCTCGAGGTCGTGCGCGGGGTGCGCTGCGAGCCGGGGGAGGGCGCCGAGCTGCGCGTCGTGCTCGGCATCGTCCCCGGCCTGGAGCGCGCGCGGCTGGACGAGGTGCTGCGGACCGTCGGAGAGCGGCTGGCCGACGGGCCGGTCGCCGAGCGCGCGGAGTCGCTGGAGTTCCGGGTCCTGCCGGCCTGAGCGGGTGCCCGCCCTCCCCGTCGCGGGG
>NZ_JAAALL010000070.1 GCF_009906315.1 Kineococcus vitellinus
GCCCCCGCCCGCGCTGCGCCCGGCGCTGGAGGACGAGCGGCTGGCCCGCGCGGCCTGGAGCCGGCTGGCCGAGCCCGGGGACGCCGCGGCCGCCCAGCTGGTCGCCGAGGTGGGTGCCGCCCTGGCCCTGGAGGCCGTCGTCACCGGCCGCGGGCCGCAGCGCTGGCGCACCCGGCTGGATCACGTCGACCCGGCCGCCGACCTCGCCGCGGTGCGGGCCGCCGGCGGCCGGCTGCTCGTGCCCGGCGACGAGGAGTGGCCGCAGCAGCTGGCCGACCTGGACCGCGCACCCGCCGCCGGGGGCCGCCCGCTCGGCGCGCCGTTCTGCCTGTGGGTGCGCGGCCCGGCCGACCCGGCCGCCGCGAGCGCGCGCAGCGTCGCCCTCGTCGGCTCGCGGGCGTGCACGGCCTACGGCGAGCACGTCGGCGCCGAGCTGGCCGCCGGGGTGGCCGATCGCGGCTTCGCCGTCGTCAGCGGCGGCGCCTTCGGCATCGACGCCGCCGCCCACCGGGCGGCGCTCGCGGTCGGCGGCACGAGCCTGGCCGTCCTGGCCTGCGGGGTCGACCGCGCCTACCCGCCCGGGAACGCGGCGCTGCTGGCCCGCCTGGCCGAGCGCGGTGCGCTGGTCAGCGAGGTGCCGCCGGGGTCCACCCCGACGCGCTGGCGCTTCCTGGAGCGCAACCGCCTCATCGCCGCGCTCACCGGCGGCACCGTGGTGGTGGAGGCGGCCTGGCGCTCGGGGGCGCTGTCGACGGCCGACCGCGCCGAGCGGCTGCTGCGCCCGGTGGGGGCCGTCCCCGGCCCGGTGACCTCCCCGGCCTCCGCCGGCTGCCACCGGCTGCTGCGCGAGCGCGGGGCGGTCTGCGTGACCGGCGCCGACGAGGTCGCCGAGCTCGTCGGCGCCCTCGACGCCGACGTGCTCGCGCCGCGCACCGCTGAGCGGCGCCCGCTGGACGGCCTGGACCGCGAGGAGCTGCGGGTGGCCGAGTGCCTGCCGCGCCGCGGCGGCGCGGACCTGGAGCGGCTGGCGCGCGACGCCGCCCTGGAGGCCGGTGTCGTCCAGGCGGTCCTGGGCAGGTTGCTGCTGTCGGGGGTGGCCGTGCGCGGCGAGGACGGCTGGCGGCTGGGGGTGTGAGGGAAAACCGTTGGGGCAGCGGACCTCGCGCAGGTAGCGTCGATCCCCGTGCCCGCCGCCGGAACGCGGCCGCGGGACGTGGGCAGGAAGGGGAGAGCCGTGGAGAGGCTGAACGACAAGCTCGTCAACTGGGCGTCCGTCCTGGAGGAGGGGACCCGGCGCCAGGCCGAGCTCGCGTCGACGATGCCGTTCATCCACCCGCACATCGCCCTGATGCCCGACGCCCACCTGGGCAAGGGCGCGACCGTCGGCTCGGTCATCCCCACCGACGGGGCCATCGTCCCCGCCGCCGTCGGGGTCGACATCGGCTGCGGCATGATCGCGCTGCGCACGCAGTTCACCGCCGACGACCTCGCCGGTCGCGAGCTGGCGGTGCTGCGCGAGGCGATCGAGCGCAGCGTCCCGCTGTCCGCGGGGGCGGCCAACCGCCGCGTCTCGGCCACCGCGCAGCCGAGGGTGGAGGAGCTGGAGGCGCTGCACCCCGAGCGCGCGGCGTTCCGCGAGCAGCTGGTGCCCCGCTGGCGGCTGGCGCTGGGGACGCTCGGGTCCGGCAACCACTTCATCGAGGTGTCGGTCGACGAGACCTCGGCGGTCTGGATCTTCCTGCACTCGGGCTCGCGCGGGCCGGGCAACCGGCTGGCGATGCACCACATCCGCATCGCGCAGGACGTCTGCGCCCGCGCCGGGGTGCAGCTGCCCGACCGCGACCTCGCCCACCTCACCGAGGGGACCGCCGAGTTCGACGACTACGTGGCGGACCTGCAGTGGGCCCAGCACTTCGCGCTGCTCAACCGCGAGGAGATGGTGGACCGGGTGGCGCGGCAGCTCTCGGAGTTCCTCGGGACGCCCGTGGTGGAGCGGGAGCGCATCAACTGCCACCACAACTACACCGCCCGCGAGGAGCACTACGGCCGCGAGGTGTGGCTGTCGCGCAAGGGCGCCATCCTCGCCGACGCGGGCCGGCCCGGGCTCGTGCCGGGGTCGATGGGCACCGCCAGCTACGTCGTCGTCGGCAAGGGCAACCGCGAGTCGCTGAACTCCTCCCCGCACGGGGCGGGGCGCGAGTACAGCCGCTCGGCCGCGCGGCGCACCTTCACCCGCGAGCAGCTGCGGGAGGCGATGCGCGGCATCGAGTACCGCGACACCGACGCGTTCCTCGACGAGATCCCGGCCGCCTACAAGGACATCGACCGGGTCATGGCGGACGCCGCCGACCTCGTCGAGGTCCGGCACGTGCTGCACCAGCTCGTCAACGTCAAGGGCGACTGACCGCGCACCCGGCTCGCCGCCGGGCCGCGTCCGGCGCCCGCCCCCCCGGGCCGACCACCCCCGGTCGGCCCGGGGGGTGGGAGCTGACGCTCGTAGCGTACGGGAGTGGCTTGGTGACGCTACGCTGTCAAGGACGCAGATGTACACGCACGTCTCCGTGGAGGCCCGCGGGGATCGCACCACCAGGCCCGTCCCCGGGTCCGGCGGTCGGGGGGAGGACCACTGTGGATGCAGCAGCGGGGCGCGAACGCGCGGCCACCGCGCAGTCGGAGCGCGCCCAGCCCGACCTGCGCGTCGTCGAGGGCGCCGGCGCCACGGCGGGTGCGCCGGTCGCGGACACCGTGGTCGCGGAGCCGGTCGAGGAGGTCCGCCCGGCCGGCCGGCCGCAGGCCAACGCCCGCTTCACCAGCCGCAGGGGTCCCTCCACGCCCGAGCAGGAGGAGGCCGAGGCCGCCCTGCGGGCCATGTGGGAGGACTTCAAGGCCACCGCCGACCCCGTGGTCCGCGAGAAGCTGATCATGCACTACTCGCCGCTGGTCAAGTACGTCGCCGGCCGCGTGGGCGTCGGGCTGCCGCCGAACATCGAGCAGGCCGACCTGGTCTCCTACGGGATCTTCGGCCTCATCGACGCGATCGAGAAGTTCGACATCGAGCGCGCCATCAAGTTCGAGACCTACGCGATCTCCCGCATCCGCGGCGCCATCATCGACGAGCTGCGGGCCATCGACTGGATCCCGCGCTCGGTGCGCAGCAAGGCGCGCGAGGTCGAGCGCACCTACGCCACCCTCGAGGGCGAGCTGCACCGCACCCCCACCGAGGCCGAGGTCGCCGAGCGCATGGGCATCGCGCTGACCGACCTGCACCACATCTTCAGCCAGGTCTCCTACGTCAACGTCGTCGCCCTCGACGAGCTGCTCAGCGTCTCGGGGGAGAAGGGCGACAAGCTCTCCCTCGTCGACACCCTCGAGGACACCAAGGCCGAGGACCCGGTCGCGGCGTTCGAGAGCGAGGAGACGAAGTTCCTGCTCTCGCGGGCCGTCAACCAGCTGCCCGAGCGGGAGAAGATCGTCGTCACCCTCTACTACTACGAGGGCCTGACGCTGGCCGAGATCGGCCGCGTGCTCGGCGTCACCGAGTCGCGCATCTGCCAGATGCACACCAAGGCCGTCCTGCAGCTGCGCGGCAAGCTCTCCGACGCCGGCTGACCCCGGCGTCACGGCCGCCCCAGCGGCAGCAGCACGGGCGCGCCGCCCCGCAGCCGCGCCAGGGGGTCGAGGTAGGCCTCGCCGCGCCGCAGCCCCAGGTGCAGGCAGGGCAGCGCGCAGTGCGCCGGAGCGGCGGCCACCGCCCCCAGCACGCCGGAGCGCTGCACCGCCTGCCCCGCCGCGACGGAGGCCACCACCGGCTCGTAGGTCGTGCGGCTGCCGTCGGCGTGGGCCACGACGACCACGCCGCGCCCCGCCACCGGGCCGGCGAAGGCCACCGACCCGGCGGCCACCGCGAGCACCGGCTGACCCGGCGCCGCTGCCAGGTCGGCCCCGCGGTGACCGGCCGCGTAGCGGCCGACCTCGTCGTAGCCGCGCAGCACCCGCGGGAGCGGGGACAGCGGCCAGCTCCAGCCGGCCGGTGCCGGCGCGGCCGCCGGCGCCGCGTCCCCCGGCGGCGCAGCGGGGGCGGTCGCGAGGACCGCGGCGACCAGCCCGGCGGACAGGCCGGTGGAGAGCGCCGCGAGGGGCCAGGCGGGGGAGGGCACCGCCGCAGCCTGGCCGCCGGCCCCGCGCGGCGCGGTGGGCGGCCGGCGGGGTGTGGACGCGGCACGTCGCGGCGCCGCTGTGCGGACCGCGCGGCGTGCCCGTGCCAGGGTGACCGCGTGCCCGCACCGCCGCCCGCTCCCCTGCTCGTGGTCGTCTGCGGGTTGCCCGGTGCCGGCAAGAGCGCCCTCGCCGACGCCCTCGGCCGGGCGCTGCCCGCGCCGGTGCTGTCCGTCGACCCCGTCGAGGCGGCGCTGTGGCGGGCCGGGGTCGGGCGCGAGCAGCCGACCGGGCTCGCCGCCTACGCCGTCGCCCAGGAGCTCGCCGGGCGGGTCCTCGCCCTCGGCCAGGCGGTCGTGGCCGACGCCGTCAACGACGTGCACGAGGCGCGCGCGGCCTGGGCGGACGTGGCGCGCAGGCACCGCGCCCGCTGCCGCTTCGTGGAGGTGCGCTGCCCCGACGAGCGGCTGCACCGCCGGCGCCTGGAGACCCGCGTGCGCGACCTCGACGGCTTCCCCGAACCGAGCTGGCAGGCGGTGCAGCGCCGCCGCGCGGCCTTCGCGGACTGGACCGGCGAGCGCCTCGTGGCCGACAGCCGGCGCCCGCTGCCCGAGCTCGTCAGCGAGGTCCTGGCCGACCTGGCCCGCCCGAGCGACCCGGCCCGCCCGACCGGCCCCGCGGGGAGCCCGCCGCCGCGCAGCTGACGCACGTCGTCGTCCACGGCCGCGCGGCCAGGCGCTCGGCGGCGATCGGCTGCCCGCAGCGCTCGCAGCGCCCGAAGCCCGGCTCGTCGACGCGGGCCAGGGCGTCGGCCAGCTGCGCCAGCCGCTCGCGGACCTGGGCGAGCACGGCCGCGACCTGCGCCCGCTCGAACGCGGTGGTCGAGCCCTCGGGGTCGTGCTCGTCGTCGGCGGTCCCCTCCGCGGCGACCTCCAGGGCGCTGGCGAGCTCGCGCTCCAGGGCGCCGGCGCGGGCGCGGGCCTCGGCCTGCTCGGCCTCCAGCACCGCGCGCAGCGGGCTCGTCCCGCTCACCGCGCGCACCCCCCGCTCACCGCGGGCGCAGCGCCTGCAACCGCTGCACCGCCTCCTGCAGGACGGCGTCGGACTTGCAGAAGGTGAAGCGCACCAGCGGGCGCACCGCCTGCGCCGCGGGGGAGCCGTCCTCGCAGAAGGCGGACAGCGGGACGCCGACGACCCCGGCGAGCTCGGGCAGCCGCCGGCACAGCGCGGTGCCGTCGTCGTGGCCCAGCGGCCGCGGGTCGGCCACGACGAAGTAGGTGCCCGCCGGCACCGAGACCCCGAAGCCCGCCGAGCGCAGGCCCTCCACCAGCAGGTCCCGGCGGCGCTGCAGGTCGGCGGCCAGGTCCCGGTAGAAGGCGTCGGGCAGCGCCAGCGCCGCCGCCACGGCCGGCTGGAACGGCGCCGCGTTGACGTAGGTGAGGAACTGCTTGACGGTGCGCACGGCCGCCACGAGCTCGGCGGGACCGCTGACCCAGCCGACCTTCCAGCCCGTGACCGAGAACGTCTTGCCCGCCGAGGAGGCGGTGAGCGTGCGCTCGGCCATGCCCGGCAGCGTCGCCACCGGCACGTGCTGCGCGCCCTCGAAGACGAGGTGCTCGTAGACCTCGTCGGTCAGCACGACCGCGTCGGCGGCGACGGCCAGGCGGGCGACCTCGGCGACCTCGGCGGCCGTCAGCACCGTGCCGGTCGGGTTGTGCGGGGTGTTGAGCAGCACCAGCCGGGTGCGCTCGGAGAAGGCCGCCCGCAGCCCGGCCGCGTCCAGGGCGAAGCCGCCGGCCCCGTCGGGGACCAGCGGCACCGAGCGCTGCACCGCGCCGGCGAGGGCGATGACGGCGGCGTAGGAGTCGTAGGCGGGCTCGAGCACGACGACCTCGTCGCCCGGCTCGCAGAGCGCGAGCACGCTCGCGGCGACCGCCTCGGTGGCCCCGGCCGTCACGAGCACCTGCGTGCCCGGGTCCAGGCGCAGGCCGTAGAAGCGCTCCTGGTGGGCGGCGACGGCCTCCAGCAGCGCGCCGACGCCGGTGCCGGGCGGGTACTGGTTGGCGCCGGCCCGGATGGCGGCGACCGCGTCGTCGAGCAGGGAGGCGGGGCCGTCGGCGTCGGGGAAGCCCTGGCCCAGGTTGACCGCGCCCGTGCGCAGGGCCAGGGCGGACATCTCCGCGAACACCGTGGGCCCGAAGCGCCGCATCCGGTGCACGACCGGCGGGCTCCACCGCCCGCCCGGCGCGGGGACCGGCCCGGGGGCCGGGGAGGGGGCGCCGGAGGCGGGCGACGCGCCGCGGTCGAGACCAGTGCTCACGACCCGTAGACTACGAGTGCACCTCGTGCGCGCCGATCCCGGCGCACACGGGTGACACCGCGTCCCCGCGGACTGCGCAGCAGGGCAGCACCCTCTCGGTCCACCCGTTCCCCGGGTGGTCGGGTGCGCCGGGGACCAGGCGCGGCGGGCCGACCGGCCCGCGGCGGTAAACCGATCGGCCCCCGACGCGGGGCCGGCACGAGGAGGACCACCCATGGCCGTCGTGACGATGCGCCAGCTGCTCGAGTCCGGTGTGCACTTCGGGCACCAGACCCGTCGCTGGAACCCGAAGATGAAGCGCTTCCTGTTCACGGAGCGCAACGGCATCTACATCATCGACCTGCAGCAGTCGCTGTCGTTCATCGACCGCGCCTACGACTTCGTCAAGGAGACCGTCGCCCACGGCGGCTCGATCCTGTTCATCGGGACGAAGAAGCAGGCCCAGGAGTCGATCGCCGAGCAGGCCCGCCGCGTCGGGATGCCCTACGTCAACCAGCGCTGGCTGGGCGGCATGCTCACCAACTTCTCCACCGTCTCCAAGCGGCTCACGCGCCTGCGCGAGCTCGAGGAGGTCGACTTCGACGACGTGGCCGGCTCCGGCCTCACGAAGAAGGAGCTCCTCGTCCTGCGCCGCGAGAAGGAGAAGCTGGACAAGACCCTCGGCGGCATCCGCGACATGGCGAAGGTCCCCTCCGCCGTGTGGATCGTGGACACCAACAAGGAGCACCTGGCCGTCGACGAGGCCAAGAAGCTGAACATCCCCGTCGTCGCGATCCTGGACTCCAACTGCGACCCGGACGACGTGGACTACCGCATCCCCGGCAACGACGACGCGATCCGCTCCGTCACGCTGCTGACGCGGGTCATCGCCGACGCCGTCGCCGAGGGCCTGCAGGTCCGCCACGGCCAGCGCACCGAGGCCGGCGCCGGCTCGGACGCCGAGCCGCTGGCCGCCTGGGAGCAGGACCTGCTCGCCGGCAGCGAGAACATCCAGTCCGGCGGCTCCGAGAGCATCGCCACCGCTGAGGGCTCCGACCGCCCCGAGGCCGCCGCGGCCGCCGCCGCGACCGGCCAGGACGCCGAGGCCGTCGCGCTCTCCGGCGACGAGCCCACCGAGTCCGAGGCCCCGTCGCAGACCGTCGGCGCCTCCACCCAGGCCTGACCGGACGGACGCCTGGAGACGCCCCGGGCCGCGAGGCCCGGGGCGTCCGCACGTCCGGCCCAGGACGTCGACCACCGCTTTCGAAGCTGACGAGAGGAACGACCGTGGCTGCGTACACCGCCGCTGACGTCAAGGCGCTGCGCGAGAAGACCGGCGCCGGCATGCTGGACTGCAAGAACGCGCTCGTCGAGGCCGAGGGCGACGTCGAGAAGGCCATCGAGCTGCTGCGCATCAAGGGCCAGAAGGGCGTGGCCAAGCGCGAGGACCGCGACGCCTCGAACGGCCTGGTCGCCGTGCACACCGACGGCGGCCTCGGCGTCATGGTCCAGCTGAACTGCGAGACCGACTTCGTCGCCAAGAGCGAGGGCTTCGTGAGCCTGGCCCAGCAGGTGCTGGACCAGGCCGTGGCCGTGGCCGCCACCGACGCCGAGTCGCTGCTGGCCTCCGACCTGGGCGGCCGCACCGTCCAGCAGCTGCTCGACGAGGCGAACGCCACGATGGGCGAGAAGATCCTCGTCCCGCGCGTGGCGCGCATCGAGGGCACCCACGTGTCCTCCTACCTGCACCGCACCGCGACCGACCTGCCGCCGACCATCGGCGTGCTGGTCGCCCTCGACGCGGCCAACGAGGAGGTCGGCAAGGACGTGGCGATGCACACCGCCGCCATGAGCCCGACCTACCTCGCGCGCGAGGACGTGCCGGCCGAGAAGGTCGAGAGCGAGCGCCGCATCGCCGAGGAGACCGCCCGCGAGGAGAACAAGCCCGAGGCCGCGATGGCGAAGATCGTCGAGGGCCGGGTGAACAGCTTCTTCAAGGACAACGTCCTGCTGGAGCAGCCGTTCGCCAAGGACCCCAAGACGACCATCACCAAGCTGCTGGCCGGGGCCGGGGTGCACGTGACCGCCTTCGCGCGCTTCCGCGCCGGCGCCTGAGACGTCCCGGACGGGGCGGGGGGACCACGGTCCCCCCGCCCCGTCCGCACGTCCGGACCAGTCCGCCACCGGCGGGCACGACCGGCGCGCACCGGGTGCGGCAGACTGCCCCGGGACCTGCGAGCACAGCCACCACCCCCGACACCCCCGACAGCGAGGAGCCCCCGCGTGAGTGAGCCCAGCCTGACCGTCGACCTGGAAGCCGGCACGGTCGAGCCGGCCCCCGCCTACCGGCGGGTCCTGCTGAAGCTGTCGGGGGAGTTCTTCGGCAACGGCCACGTCGGCGTGGACCCCGACGTCATCGCCCAGGTCGCCCGCGAGATCGCCAGCGGGGTCAAGCAGGGGGTGCAGGTCGCCATCGTCGTCGGCGGCGGCAACTTCTTCCGCGGCGCCGAGCTGTCCCAGCGCGGCATGGAGCGCAGCCGCGCCGACTACATGGGCATGCTGGGCACGGTCATGAACGCCCTCGCCCTGCAGGACTTCCTCGAGCAGGCCGGTGTCGACACCCGCGTGCAGACGGCCATCACGATGGGCCAGGTCGCCGAGCCGTACATCCCGCGCCGGGCCATCCGGCACATGGAGAAGAACCGCGTGGTGATCTTCGGCGCCGGCGCCGGCATGCCGTACTTCTCCACCGACACCGTCGCGGCCCAGCGCGCGCTGGAGGTGCGCGCCGACGCCGTCCTCATGGCCAAGAACGGCGTCGACGGCGTCTACACGGGCGACCCGCGCAAGGACCCGACCGCCACGAAGATCGACACGATCAGCTACGCCGAGGCCCTGCGGCAGGGCCTGCGGGTGGTCGACACGACCGCCTTCAGCCTGTGCATGGACAACGGCCTGCCGATGGTCGTCTTCGGCATGGAGGGCCAGGGCGTGGCGCGCGCGCTGCGGGGTGAGAGGATCGGCACGCAGGTGATCGCGGGCTGATCGACGGCTGACCACCAGCCGGCCCGCCACCTCGGGCGGACGAGACGCGCCGGGACGCAGGACGAAGGGACCACCGTGATCGACGACACCCTCCTCGAGGCCGAGGAGAAGATGAGCAAGGCGATCGACGTCGCCAAGGAGGACTTCGGCAGCATCCGCACGGGCCGGGCCAACGCGGCCATGTTCCACAAGATCATGGTCGACTACTACGGTGCCCCGACCCCGCTGCAGCAGCTGGCCTCCTTCCAGATCCCCGAGGCGCGCTCGGTGCTGATCACGCCCTTCGACCGCGGCGCGATGAGCGAGATCGAGAAGGCGCTGCGCAACTCGGACCTGGGCGTCAACCCCGGCAACGACGGCAACGTGATCCGCATCGTGCTGCCGCAGCTGACCGAGGAGCGGCGCAAGGACTACATCAAGCTCGCCCGCACCAAGGCCGAGGACGCGCGCGTCTCGCTGCGCAACGTGCGCCGTCGCGCCAAGGAGGAGCTGGACCGCATCGTCAAGGACGGCGAGGCCGGCGAGGACGAGGTCGGGCGCGCGGAGAAGGAGCTGGAGGCGACGACGAAGAAGTACGTGGACACCGTCGACGAGCTCCTGAAGAACAAGGAAGCGGAACTGCTGGCGGTGTGAACCAGTCGGCACCTGACGCGTCCGCCGGCCCGCAGGCCGGCCCCGGTCCCACGGCGGGCAGGCCCCCGCGGCGGGCGGGCCGCGACCTGCCCGCCGCCATCGGCGTGGGGGTGGGCCTCGGCGCGGTCCTCGTCCTGAGCCTCTTCGTGCGCCGCGAGGCCTTCCTCGTGCTCGCCTCGGCGGCCGTGCTCTACGGCTGCGTCGAGATGGTCCGGGCCTTCCGCGCCCGCCACCTGCGCATCCCCGTGCTGCCGCCGGTGGCGGGGACGCTGGCCATGCTGCCGGGGGCCTACCTGGGCGGCGGGGAGACTCTCTTCGTCGCCTACGTGCTGACGGTGCTCGCCGTGCTGGTGTACCGGCTGGTGTCCTCCGGGGGCGACCACGGCTCACCGCTGGTGGTGCCGGCGGTGCGCGACGTGGCGGCCGGCGTCTTCATCGTCAGCTACGGCCCGCTGCTGGCCGGCTTCGCGATGCTCATGCTCGCGGCCGACGACGGCCCCTGGCGCGTGCTGCTGTTCGTGCTGCTCGTCGTGGGCAGCGACGTCGGCGGCTACGCCGCGGGCGTCTTCTTCGGCCGGCACCCGATGGCGCCGACGGTCAGCCCGAAGAAGTCCTGGGAGGGCACGGCCGGCTCGGTGCTGGTGGGCGCGGTCGCCGGTGCGATCGCCCTGCCGCTGGCGCTGGGCGGCCCGTGGTGGGGCGGTCTGCTCCTCGGCGTGGTGACGGTCGCCGTCGCGGTGCTGGGCGACCTGTCGGAGTCGATGCTCAAGCGCGACCTGGGCATCAAGGACATGGGCACGCTGCTGCCCGGCCACGGCGGGGTCATGGACCGCCTGGACTCGCTGCTGCCGGCGGCTCCCGTGGTGCACCTGCTGCTGCTGTGGCTCGTCGGCCCCTGAGGCGCGCCGCGGGGGTCGCGCACGCCCTTACCATGGAGCCACGATGACTTCTCCACTGGACGCACCCCCGCGCGAGCCGCTGCCGCTGGCCCCTGCCGGCCCCGGCCAGCTCGTCATGTCGGCCCCCCGGCGCGGCAAGCCGCCGCGCCACTTCGCCGACCTCGAGCCCGCCGAGCGCGCGGAGGCGATGGTCGCGCTCGGCGAGAAGCCGTTCCGCGGCAAGCAGCTGGCCACCCAGTGGTTCGAGCGGCTCGAGGACGACCCGGAGCGGATGACGGACCTGCCGGCCGCCAGCCGCGCGCGCATCGCCGAGGCGCTGCTGCCGACGCTGCTGACGCCGGTGCGCACGCTGACCGCCGACAAGGGGAGCACCGTCAAGACGCTGTGGCGCCTGCACGACGGCGCGCTCGTCGAGTCGGTCCTCATGCGCTACAAGAACCGCGACACCCTGTGCATCTCCAGCCAGGCCGGCTGCGGGATGAACTGCCCCTTCTGCGCGACCGGCCAGGCCGGCCTGACGCGCAACCTGTCGACCGCCGAGATCGTCGAGCAGGTCACCGCCGCCTCCCGCGCGCTGGCCCGCGGGGAGGTGGCCGGCGGCCCCGGGCGCGTGTCCAACGTCGTCTTCATGGGCATGGGCGAGGCGCTGGCCAACTACCGGTCGGCCGTCGCCGCCGTGCGCCGGATCACCGCTCCAGCCCCCGACGGCCTGGGCATCTCCGCGCGCGGGGTGACCATGTCGACCGTGGGCCTGGTGCCGGCCATCGACAAGTTCGCCCAGGAGGGCATCGCGGCCACCCTCGCGCTGAGCCTGCACGCCCCCGACGACGAGCTGCGCGACGAGCTGGTGCCGATCAACCGGCGCTGGAAGGTCGCCGAGGCCCTCGACGCCGCGCGGCGCTACTTCGAGGCCACCGGCCGCCGGGTGAGCATCGAGTACGCGCTCATCCGCGACGTCAACGACCAGGCGTGGCGGGCCGACCGCCTCGGCAAGCTGCTCAACGCGCGCGGTCGGGGCTGGGTGCACGTCAACCCCATCCCGCTCAACCCCACGCCCGGCTCCAAGTGGACGGCCAGCGACCCGGCCGTGGAGGACGCCTTCGTCGCCGCCCTCGAGGCGCGGGGCGTGCCGACCACCGTGCGCGACACCCGCGGCAGCGAGATCGACGGCGCCTGCGGGCAGCTGGCCGCCATCGGCCCCGAGCAGCCGCGCGCGTGACGCAGGACGTCGAGGGGCGTCCGGTGGTGCAGCTGCTGGCCGAGCGCCCCCCGCGCACCGGCGCGCTGCGCCGCGGCTACCGGGTCGGCGACGTGGACCTGTTCTTCCGCCACCTCGAGAAGGCGCTGCCCGCCGGCCGCGTCGCCTCGGCCCAGGTGCGCGCCGTCGGCTTCGCCTCCCGGTTCGGCGGCTACGACGTGCCGGCCACCGACGCGCTGCTGTCGGCCCTGGAGGACGCCCTGGCCCGCCGCGAGCGCGAGCGCGCGCTCGCGCAGGAGGACCGGCGCCCCTTCGACGAGCGGCGCGCCGCGCTGGCCGCGGCCGTCGTCGGGCGCCTGGGGGAGAGCGCGGGGGAGCGCTTCCCCCGCGCCCGCGGCCTGCGCCGCGGCTACCGGCCCGCCGACGTCGACGCGCTGTGCGAGCTGCTGGCCCAGCACTTCCGCGGCGGGCCGGCGCTGAGCGCCGACGAGGTGCGCGGTGCCCTCTTCCGCCCGCGCCGGGGCCGGCGCGGCTACCGCGAGGCGCCGGTCGACGCCTTCCTCGACCGGGTCGTGGAGCTGATCGTCACCTTCGGGCGCTGAGCGCCGTCGCGCCCCGCGGCGAGCGGGCTCAGTCCCAGGGCGGCACCGAGCCCAGCACCCGGTCCACGGTGAACGCCACCACCACGCGCGCCGGGTTGGGGCGCGGCGTGCGGTAGCGCAGGGCGTAGCGGCGCTCGGCCTCGGCGACCTCCGCCGCCTGCGCGAGCACCCGGCCCTCGCCCTCCAGCGCTAGCCAGCGCCGGCCGTCGACCTGGGCGACGACGACGCGCGAGCCGCGGCGCACGTGCACGGCCTTGCGCGAGGTCCCCGAGGTGATGACGCGCACCAGGCCCGCCCCGGCCTCGAAGGTGAAGCCCACGGGGACCACGTGCGGGGAGCCGTCGGCGCGCAGCGTGGTCATCGTCGCCAGGTGCCGCTCGATGAGGAAGTCCAGCGCGGCGGCGGGCAGGTCGTGCGGGTCCAGGCTCACACCGGGCACGCTACCCAGCGCCGGCGGCGGGCCCGTCGGCGGCGGCCACCGCCCGCACCCGGCGCCCCGGGTGTCAGCCGTGCACAGCGCCGCGCGGCGCGCAGTGCACGGTGGCACTTCCGGCGGGCGGTGCGCGGGCCTAGCGTCCTCCCATGACCACCCTCGAGGACCGCCCCGGCACCGCACCGCTGGGAGGCCCCGGCCTCCCCCAGGAGATCCGCCTGCGCACCGAGGTCCCGGGACCGGTCTCCCGCGAGCTCGCCGCCCGCCGCACCGGCGCCGTCTCCGCGGCCGTCGGCTCCGCCATGCCCTTCTACGCCGCGGCCGCCGGCGGCGGGGTCGTCGTCGACGTCGACGGCAACTCCTTCGCCGACCTCGGCTCCGGCATCGCCGTGACCACCGTCGGCAACGCCGCCCCGCGCGTGGTCGAGGCCGTCGGCGAGCAGGTCGCCCGCTTCACCCACACCTGCTTCATGATCACGCCGTACGACTCCTACGTCGAGGTCGCCGAGGAGCTCAACCGCGCCACCCCGGGCGAGCACGCCAAGCGCACCGCGCTGTTCACCTCCGGCGCCGAGGCCGTCGAGAACGCCGTCAAGATCGCCCGCGCGCACACCGGCCGCCAGGCCGTCGTCGTCTTCGACCACGCCTACCACGGGCGCACCAACCTCACGATGGCCATGACGGCCAAGAACATGCCCTACAAGAACGGCTTCGGCCCCTTCGCCCCCGAGGTCTACCGCGCCCCGCTGAGCTACCCCTTCCGCGACGGCCTCGACGGCCCCGCGGCCGCCGCCCGCGCCCTCGACGTGATCGAGAAGCAGGTCGGTGCCGCCAACGTGGCCGCGATCGTCGTCGAGCCGATCCAGGGCGAGGGCGGGTTCATCGTCCCCGCCGCCGGGTTCCTGCCCGCGCTCGCCGACTGGGCCCGCGCCCACGGCGTCGTCCTCGTCGCCGACGAGGTGCAGAGCGGCTTCGCCCGCACCGGTGCGATGTTCGCCTGCGAGCACGAGGGGGTCGTGCCCGACCTGGTCACAACCGCCAAGGGCATCGCCGGCGGTCTGCCGCTGTCCGCGGTCACCGGCCGCGCCGAGATCATGGACGCCCCCGTCCCCGGCGGCCTCGGCGGCACCTACGGCGGCAACCCGGCGGCCTGCGCCGCCGCGCTGGCCGCCATGCGCACCGTGCGCGAGGAGGGCCTCGTGGAGCGCGCCGCGCACGTCGGCGACGTCCTGCAGCGCCGGCTGCGCGCCCTCGCCGGGGCCGACCCGCGCGTCGGCGACGTGCGCGGGCGCGGCGCGATGGTCGCCGCCGAGCTCGTGGCCCCCGGCACCACGACCCCCGACGCCGCGCTCGCCAAGCGCGTCGCGGCCGCCGCCGCCCAGCGCGGCGTCATCGTCCTGACCTGCGGCACCGACGGCAACGTCCTGCGGTTCCTGCCGCCGCTGACCATGCCCGACGCGCTGCTGGAGCAGGCGCTCGACGTCCTCGACGCCGTCTTCGCCGACGACCGCGCCGAGCACGGCAGCACCACCGCGGCCAGCACCGCGGTCACCGCCGAAGACTGAGCAGGACCGACAGGGAGGGACGCGCCGTGGACACCCAGCGCGAGAAGGAGCTCATCACCTCGGTGCCGACCGGGCTGTTCGTCGGCGGCGCCTGGCGCCCCGCCGCCGGCGGGAGGACGGTCGACGTCGAGGACCCCGCCACCGGCAGCGTGCTGACGGCCGTGGCCGACGCGGGCGTCGCCGACGGCACCGCGGCCCTGGACGCCGCCGTCGCCGCCGCCCGCGGCTGGGCCCGCACACCCACCCGCCAGCGCGCGGAGGTGCTGCGCCGCGCCTACGAGCTGCTCACGGCCCGCGCCGAGGACTTCGCCCTGCTCATGACGCTGGAGATGGGCAAGCCGCTGGCGGAGGCCAGGGGCGAGGTCGTCTACGGCGCGGAGTTCCTGCGCTGGTTCTCCGAGGAGGCCCCGCGCATCTCCGGCCGCTACGCGCAGAACCCGGTGGGCGGCTCCCGGTTGCTGACCATGAAGCAGCCCGTCGGCCCGGTCCTGGCGATCCTGCCGTGGAACTTCCCGCTGGCCATGGGCACCCGCAAGATCGCGCCGGCGCTGGCCGCCGGCTGCACGATCGTCGTCAAGCCCGCCACCCAGACCCCGCTGACGACGCTGCTGCTGGCGCAGGTCCTGGCCGAGGCGGGCGTGCCCGACGGCGTCGTCAACGTCGTCACGACGACCTCCACGGGGGAGGTGATGGAGCCGCTCATCCGCGACCCGCGGCTGCGCAAGCTCACCTTCACCGGCTCCACCGCCGTCGGCCGCACGCTCGTGGAGCAGTCCGCCCAGCAGCTGCTGCGGGTGTCGATGGAGCTCGGCGGCAACGCGCCGTTCCTCGTCTTCGACGACGCCGACCTGGACGAGGCCGTCGACGGCGCCATGCTGGCGAAGATGCGCAACAGCGGCGAGGCTTGCACGGCCGCCAACCGCTTCTACGTCCAGCGCGGCATCGCCGGCGACTTCTCGCGGGCGCTCGCCGAGCGCATGGGCTCCCTCGTCGTGGGCCGCGGCACCGAGGACGGCGTGCAGGTCGGCCCGCTCATCGACGCCCGCGCCCGCGACGGCGTCGCCCGCCGCGTCGAGGAGGCCGTCGGCGCCGGTGCGCGCGTGCTCGTCGGCGGCTCGGGCGTCGGCGACGCCGGGTACTTCTACGCCCCCACCGTCGTCACCGACGTGCCCGCCGGTGCGCGCCTGCTCACCGAGGAGACCTTCGGGCCGGTCGCGCCCGTCGTCGCCTTCGACACCGAGGAGGAGGGGATCGCGCTGGCCAACGACACCGAGTACGGCCTCATCGGCTACGCCTACACCGAGGGCCTGCAGCGCGGCATGCGGGTGGCCGAGGCCCTGGAGACGGGCATGGTGGGCTTGAACTCCGGCGTCGTCTCCAACGCCGCGGCCCCCTTCGGCGGCGTCAAGGCCAGCGGCTTCGGCCGCGAGGGCGGCGCCGAGGGCATCGAGGAGTACCTGGAGACCAAGTACGTCGGCTTCCCGCTCTGAACGGCGGGGGCGGGTGCGCCGGTCGCGCCCGCCCCTCGCCGGGCCCGTCGTCCGGCTCAGCCGGCGGCGACGGCGGAGGCCTCCGCGTAGACGGCCCGCTCCACCTCGCCCAGGCGCGGGCCGTACAGCACCTCGGGGGCGTCGTTGTAGCTGAAGCTCACCACCGAGGTGACCGTGCCCGCGCCGGTGGCGGGGTCGAAGCCGGACAGCCACGGCCCGCCGCTGGAACCGCCGGCCATGTCGCACAGGGTGGCCTGGTCGGTGGTCGCGTCCGGGTTGGAGGTGGCGTCGGTGAAGCGCCAGCCGGCGCAGTACTTCAGGGTGCTGCCGTCGCTGCCGGCGCCGCGGCCGGGGTAGCCGAAGACGGTGACGCGGTCCAGCGGGCTGTCGAAGGCCAGGTCGAAGGTCCCCACCGCGTCGGCCAGCGTGCTCTGCCCGCGCTTGGCCACGACCGCGAAGCCGACGTCGTGGTTGAGGGCCGCGGCGGTCTTCTGGTCGCCCTCCAGCCACTGCCGGGTGGTGAACAGCCGGGTCGCCGACCAGCGGCCGAACGGCTCCGCCGTGCCGTTCAGGCCCGGGACGAAGACGACGTTGGCCGAGCCGACGCCCCGCTCGCTCACGCAGTGCCCCGCCGTGATGACGACGCTCTCGTTGGGGGAGTCCACGCTGCTGGCCGAGCACTCGTAGGGGATCCCGGCCTGGGTGAAGTACAGCCGCCCCACCTTGGCCGTGACGGGACCGCCGGCCGTCCACGTCGTGCTGCGGCTCACCGCACCGCCGTCGACGACCGAGGCCGTCGAGCGGGGGTCGCGCCCCACCCGTGGCGCGTCGCCGACCGCGAGGGTGGAGCGCCCGTCCGTCCCGGGCGCGCCCGTCGGCGCGGGCGCGGGGACGGGTGCGGGCGTCGAGCCGTCCGCCCCGGCGGCCGCGGCCGCGCCGGCCGCGCCGGGCCCGCCGTCCACCGACTGCCCCGCCGGCCGCGCCGCGGCCATCCGCTCGGGCGTCCAGTACTCCAGCGCGGCCCGCTGGGCGGCCTCGTCCACGCTCGACAGCAGCGCGACGCCGCGCTCGCCGCTCTGGACGGGGACGGCGGTGGCGCCGGGGGCGGCGACCACGGCGAGGGCGGTCGCGGAGGTCAGGGCGAAGGCGCCCACCGCGCCCGCGGCGCTTCGGCGGGACGCCCGGCGGGGGGCGCGGCGTGCGGTCGCGGACATGACGGGGGTGTCCCTCCAGGAGGCGGCGGTGCTGCTCACCGGGCCATCATGACGCGCCGCGCCCGGCGGCCCGACACGGCGGCGGACGCGCCGGGCGGGCGCCGGGTGGGACGCGGCGGCCGGCAGCGGGC
>NZ_JAAALL010000071.1 GCF_009906315.1 Kineococcus vitellinus
GCTCCCGCTCCCCCCGGCGGGCGCCCGCCGGGGGGAGCGGGAGCTGCGCCGTGCTGCACCCGGCCGTGGCCGAGGCGGCGCACCGGGCGGGCGCGGGCGCGGTCGGGCTGGTCTCCGTGGACTGCGCGGCCGGGTTCGACCTCGGCCTCGACCGCGTGGCCGTCGACTGCGGCGACGGGCACGTGCTGGGCGAGCCCTCCTCGCCCGTGCGCCTGCCGCTCTCGCTCGTGGGGCGGCGGCCCCCGCCGGGGCGGGCGGTGCCCGAGGTGGTCTCCCGCACCGGCCTGGACCGCGACCCGCTCGACGTGCACGACCCGGACGACGTCCGGTGGCTGCGCGCCTGCCTGGCGCCGGACCTGCCCGACCTGCCGGAGCGGACCGCGCGGCTGCAGGCGCAGGTGGCCCTGGCGCGGCGGCTGCCCGCGCTGCTGCTGCTGCGCGGGGAGCCGGTGGACCTGCTGGCCGGGGCCGTCGCCCGGGTGCCCGCGGAGGCGCTGCCCGTGGTCACGACGACGTGGGCGCTCTCGCGGGTGCCGCCCGGGCGGCGCCCGCGCTTCCTGCGCCGCCTGCACGAGGCGGCGGCGGGGCGGCCGCTGGCGTGGGTGTCGGTGGAGGGGGTCGGCGTCGCGCCGGGGGTGCCGACGCTGGGCGACCGCCCCGCCTCCGGGCACAGCCTCGTCGGCCTCGCGCTGCTCGGCGGTGCGGACCCGCGGGTGGAGACCGTGGGCCGCTGCTGGTCGCGGGGGCGCTCGCTGGCGTGGCTGGCGCCGCCCTGAGGTGCGCGGCCCGGCGGGGCCGGCGGCTGCGCGGAACGCTGGTGCGCCCGGCTCTATAACGATACATTGGCGACGCGCCGCCCACCCCGGGCCGCCACCCTGCTCGACGCCGCACTGCCGCGGCTCGATGGACGGAGAAGCGTCGTCATGACCGTTCCCGCGCCCACCGGCTCCGCCGGCCGCCGCTCGTTCCTCGCCCTGGCCCTGGCCGCCCCGGCGCTGACCTCCCTCGCCGCCTGCGGCGGCTCCTCGGGCCCCGGGCAGGCCGGCGGTTCCGGCGGCGGGGACGGTCCCAGCATGTGGATCCTCACCGGCCAGCCCGCCGAGGGGATCCGCACCGACGCCGTCGAGACCTTCAACGAGGCCAACCCCGACGAGGAGATCGCGCTGGCCTCGTTCCAGAACGACGCCTACAAGGCCAAGATCCGCACCGCCATCGGCGCGGACCAGGCGCCGACGATCATCCCCACCTGGGGCGGCGGCGGCCTGCGCGACTACGTCGGGAACGGCCAGGTCGAGGACCTCACCCCCTTCTTCGACGACAACCCCGAGCTGAAGGGCGAGCTGTTCGCCAGCGCCTTCGCCGCGGCCACCGTCGACGGCAAGATCTACGCGATGCCGTGCGAGACGGTCTCGCCGATCGTGCTCTACCACGACAAGCGGGCCTTCGAGAAGGTCGGCGCCGAGCCGCCGACGACGTGGGACGAGCTCATGGCGCTGGTGCCCGTCTTCAACGACGCGGGCATCGCGCCGATCTCCCTGGGCGGGCAGTCGCGCTGGACGAACATGATGTGGCTGGAGTACCTCTACGACCGCATCGGCGGCGCGCAGCTGTTCACCTCCATCTACGAGGGCCAGCCCGACGGCTGGTCGCAGCCGGGCTCGATCGAGGCGCTCACCAAGGTGCAGGACCTCGTGCGCGCGGGCGGTTTCATCAACGGGTTCGCCTCCGTCACGGCCGACTCCAACGCCGACCAGGCGCTGCTCTACAGCGGCAAGGCCGCGATGATGCTGCACGGCTCGTGGGTGTACGGGTCGATGAAGACCGACGGCGGCGACTTCGTGACCGGCGGCCACCTGGGCTACAGCACCTTCCCCACGGTGACCGGCGGCGCGGGCGACCCCACCGCCACCGTCGGCAACCCGGCCGGGTACTACGCGATGTCCGCCAGGGCGACCCCGGAGGCCAAGGAGGCGGCGAAGAAGTTCTTCGCCGAGGGCGTGGTCACCGACGCCACGACGAAGGCGTGGATCGAGTCCGGCTCGGTGCCCGTCGTCACCGGTTCCGACAGCCTGTTCGCCGGCACCGAGGACGCCGAGTGGCTGCAGTTCGTCTACGACCTGGCCTCGGGGGCCGCCACGTTCCAGCAGTCCTGGGACCAGGCGCTCTCGCCCACGGCGGCCGAGGCGCTGCTGGAGAACATCGAGAAGCTGTTCGGCCTCACGGTCACCCCGCAGGAGTTCGCCGACGCGATGAACGCCGCCAGCGCCTCCTGAGCGCTCAGCGAACGTCCCGGTCCCGGGTCGTCGACTCGCGCTCGACGACCCGGAACCCGACGGTGACGTCGCGCGGCGAGGCGGCCGGCGCGGCGATGCGCCGGCCCAGCAGCCGGACGGTCTGCTCGACGATCTGGTCGTGGTCGGGGGCGATCGAGGACAGCGACGGGATGCGGAACCGGGCGTCCTCGACGTCGTCGAAACCCACGACGAGGACGTCGTCGGGCACCCGCACGCCGTGGTCGGCCAGCCCGCGCACGAAGCCGAAGGCCAGCGTGTCGGTGACGCAGAAGACGCCGTCGGGCCGCTCGGGCAGCGCCAGCAGCTCCTGCGCGCAGCGCGCGCCGGCGGCCTGGGTGACGCCCGCGTGCGAGCCGACGGCGCTCAGGCCGTGTTCGCGCACCACGCGCAGGAAGCCCTGCGCGCGCAGCGCGAAGGCGGCCCCGCCCTCCGGCAGCTCCTCCTCCGGCGGGTCCTCCAGCGCCGGGGCGCCGACGATCGCCAGCCGCCGGCAGCCGCGCTCGACGAGCAGCCGGGTGGCGGCCTCGGCCCCCTCGACGTTCGGCATGCTGACGTGGTCGACGGTCTGGTGCAGCTCCTGCTCGCCCAGCACGACGACGGGGACCTCGCGGCTGAGGGCGTTGATCTCCCGCTCCGTCAGGCCCAGCGCCGCGATGACGAGGCCGTCGTAGGCGTTGAGCCGGGAGTCGCGGAAGGCGGCCAGCTCGCCCTCGCGGCTGGCGTGCGTCTCCTCGACCACGGTCGCCAGCCCCGCCCGGGAGAAGGCCTGCACGAGCCCGTGGCTGAGCCGGCTGTAGTAGTGGCTGTCCAGGGTCGGCACCGCGATGCCGACGACGCCGGTCCGCCCCTGGCGCAGGCTGCGCGCGGCCACGTTGACCTGGTAGCCGAGGCGCTCGACGGTCTCCATCACCAGCTGCCGGGTGCGGTCGCTCACCGGGCGCCGGCCGGTGAGGGCGTTGGAGACCGTCATGGGGGAGACCCCGGCTTCCGCCGCCACGTCGCGCATGGTGACCATCGCGGTCCTCCTCGTCCTGCGGCACGCCCCGGTCCTCGCCGGGGCGCGGCGGTGCGGTCTGCGTGCGGTGTGCGTCGGTGGGCGTGCGGTGCGTCGGCGGTGCCGCGAGGTGGTGCCCCGCAGCGGTGCCCGCACAGCAGAAGGTACCGCTGCTCTCGCGCCGAGGTCCTTGACACGACCCGGGCGGCGGCTCACTATATCGATACACGCCGGTCGGGCGGCGGCTCTCCGAAGGTGGGGGGCCGCAGCGCCGGCCCGGCCCGAGAGCTTCGAGCACCGCCGCGGCGCACGGCTGCGCCGCGCCGGTGCCGCCCCACCCACCGACCCACGGAGGACCCCGTGCTTCTCGACGACGAGCGGACGGCGCCGGCGGCGACCGCCGCGCCCGGAACGGCCCTGCGGGTGCAGGCCGTCCTGGACGCGGACCTGCCCGGCCCGCGCATCAGCCGCCACCTGTACGGGCACTTCGCCGAGCACCTGGGACGCTGCGTCTACGGCGGCTTCTGGGTGGGGGAGGACTCGCCCGTCCCCAACGAGGGCGGCATCCGCCTCGACGTGGTCGAGGCCCTGCGCGCCCTGGACATCCCCAACCTGCGCTGGCCCGGCGGCTGCTTCGCCGACACCTACCACTGGCGCGACGGCGTGGGCCCCCGCGAGGAGCGCCCCACGATGGTCAACTCCCACTGGGGCGACGTCGTCGAGGACAACTCCTTCGGCACCCACGAGTTCATGGCGCTGTGCGAGCTGCTGGGCGCCGACCCGTACGTGTCGGCCAACGTCGGCAGCGGCACCGTCCGCGAGGCCGCCGAGTGGATCGAGTACCTCACGCGCGCCGACGACTCGCCGATGGCCAGGCTGCGCCGCAGCCACGGCCGCGAGGAGCCGTGGAGCGTGCCGTTCTGGGGCCTGGGCAACGAGCCCTGGGGCTGCGGCGGCGGCATGAGCTCGGGGGCCTACGCGGAGCTGGCCCGCCAGTTCGGCACCTACAGCCTGGACCACGGCGACAACCACCTGTACCGGATCGCCGCCGGTGCCGCCGACGCGGACTACCGCTGGACCGAGGTGCTCATGCAGAACCTCGGCCGCTACCTGGGCGCCGGCGAGGTCAGCGGGCACGGGAAGAACACCTACCAGGCGATCTCCTTCCACCACTACACGATCGTGGGCCCCACCTGGGAGAACAAGGGGTCGGCCACCGACTTCGACGTCGAGGAGTACTACCGCACGGTGGCCGAGGCCGCCCGCATCGAGCAGATCATCGCCGGGCACGCCGCCGTCATGGACGCCTACGACCCCCGCAAGGAGGTCGGGCTGGTGCTGGACGAGTGGGGTACCTGGTTCGACGTCGAGCCCGGCACCAACCCCGGGTTCCTCTTCCAGCAGAACACCATGCGCGACGCGCTGGTGGCCGGCGTCCACTTCGACGCCTTCCACCGCCACGCCGACCGCCTCGTCATGGCGAACATCGCCCAGACGGTCAACGTCCTGCAGGCCATGCTGCTCACCGACGGCGAGGAGCTCGTCCTCACCCCCAGCTACCACGTGTTCGCGATGAACAAGGGCCACCACGACGCGGCGTCGCTGCCGCTGGCCGTGCGCGGGGCGGTGCCGACCCGCCGCGTCGGGGACGAGGACCTCGCGCTGTTCTCCGCCTCGGCCAGCACCAAGGACGGCCGGGTCCTGGTCTCGCTGACCAACCTGGACGCCGAGCGCCCGGCCGAGGTCGAGGTCGACGTGCGCGGCGTCAGCGCCGGCGCCCCGGTCGGCCGGCTGCTGACGGCCGAGAAGATCACCGACCACAACACCGCCTCCAGCACCCCGGTGCACGTGCGCGACCTCGAGGACGTCCGCCTGGACGGCGGCACGCTGCGGGTGACGCTGCCCGCGCACAGCTTCGCCACGGTGAGCTTCCCCACCGCCTGAGGCCCCACCGCCTCCACCAGCGCACCAGCGCACCGGCTGCCGGCCGGCGCGTCCACCACGACTCCCCAAGGGAGGGGACCTCCGTGCAGAACAAGCTCTCGGCCCCGCAGTCCGCCACGTCCAGGGTGCTGTCGACCTCGCTGTCCCGCCGCCGCGCACTGGCCCTGTCGGCCCTCGCCGGCGGGACCGCCCTGACGGCCTCCGCCTGCTCCTCGGGCGGCTCCAGCGGCTCCAGCGACCCCAACACCTTCGAGTTCTGGTCCTTCACCGGCATCAACCAGAAGGACTCCGTCGAGGAGTACAAGAAGCTCGCGCCCGACGTCACCGTCAAGCTCACCGAGGTCGGCAACGCGCAGGAGACGGCGCAGGGGCTGACCACCGCCCTGGCCGGCGGCAAGGTGCCCGACCTGGTGCTCATCCAGGCCGGTGACCTGCCCAAGTTCATGAAGAACCCCGGCAACTTCGTCGACCTGACCACCCTGGGCGCCGACGACATCCAGGACGACTACGTGGACTGGGTGATGGCGCAGGCCACCGCGAAGTCCGGGGAGATCATCGGCATCCCCACCGACGTCGGCGGCATGGGCGTCGCCTACCGCACCGACCTCATGGCCGCCGCCGGGCTGCCGACCAACCGCGACGAGGTCAGCGCGCTGTGGCCGACGTGGCAGGACTTCATCGCCACCGGCCAGCGCTACACCCAGGCGACCGGCAACGCCTTCATCGACAACGCCGCCACCACCGTCTTCCTGCAGGCCGTCTCCCAGGGCGAGGAGCAGTACTACTCCGCCGACGGCGACGTCGTCTACGACACCAACCCCATCGTCCGCGAGTCCTTCGACCTCGGGCTGGCGGCCATCGCCGCCGGCATCACCGCCAAGCTGGAGAGCTTCACCGACGGCTGGAACGCCGGCATGGCCAAGGGGGCGTTCGCCGCCGTGGCCGCACCCTCGTGGATGCTCGGCTCGATCCGCTCCGCGGCCCCCGACACCGAGGGCAAGTGGGACATCGCCGTCATCCCCGGCGGCAGCGGCAACTGGGGCGGCAGCTACCTGGCGATCCCGGCGCGCGCGGCCAACCCGCAGGCGGCGTGGAAGTACATCACGACGATGCAGTCCCCCGAGCAGCAGCTGCAGCACTTCATCGACGCGGGCTCGCTGCCCACCACCCCGGTCAACTACGACAAGCCGGAGCTGGTGGACCACACCGACCCCTTCTTCGGCGGCGCCCCCACCGGCAAGATCTTCACCCAGGCCGTGCTGGGCCTGGAGCCCTTCGTCAACGGCGAGTACAACACCGAGATCAGCACCGAGCTGCTCAACGCCCTCAACGGCGTCGAGGGCGACGGCGCCCCCGCCGACGCCGCGTGGGACACCGCCACCAAGAACATCAAGACCGCGATCGGCGCCTGATGAGCGCCACCCTGACTCCCGGCACCCTGCGGGGCGTCAAACCGGCCACCGCGACGCGGCCGGTGGAGAAGCGCTGGGAACGGCTGGCGCCCTACGGGTACGTGGCGCCCTTCTACGTCCTGTTCCTGGTCTTCGGCCTGTTCCCGCTGCTGTTCACCTTCTACGTCGCGCTGTTCGACTGGAACCCGATCGGCGACAAGACGTTCGTCGGGCTGGAGAACTTCCGCCTGCTCGCCGAGGACCCGCGGTTCTGGAACGCGCTGCGCAACACCTTCAGCATCTGGATCATCTCGACGGTCCCGCAGCTGATCATCGCGCTGATCCTGGCGCAGGTGCTCAACAGCGCCTTCCTGCGGTTCGCCAACTTCTTCCGCATGGCGATGCTGCTGCCGTACATCACCTCGGTCGCGGCGACGGCGATCGTCTTCGCCCAGATCTTCAACCGCGACTACGGCCTGCTGAACTGGTTCCTGGAGCTGCTGGGCTTCGAGCACATCGACTTCATGTCCAGCGCCGCCGGCAGCCACGTCCTCATCTCGGTCATGGTCATCTGGCGCTGGTTCGGCTACAACACGCTGCTCTACCTGGCCTCGCTGCAGGCCGTCCCGCGCGACCTGTACGAGGCGGCCGCCGTGGACGGGGCGGGTCCCGTCAAGCAGTTCTTCCACATCACCCTGCCCTCGCTGCGCCCGGTGATCGTCTTCACCGTCATCATGTCCACCATCGGCGGCCTGCAGATCTTCACCGAGCCGCTGCTGCTGTCCAACGGCACGCTCACCTGCGGCACGGCGCGCCAGTGCCAGACCCTCTCGCTGTTCCTCTTCGAGCAGGGCTTCGGCTCGTTCAAGTTCGGCTACGGCTCGGCCGTCGGCGTCGCGCTGTTCGCCATCATCGTCGTCGTGGCGTTCGTCAACTTCCTGCTGTCGAGCCGTCTGGGGAGGAAGGGCTGACATGGCCACCACCATCGACCCCCGCCGGCAGGACGACCTGCGCCCGCCCGCCCCGAGGACCCGCCGCCGGCGGGGCATCGTCCGGGTGCGCTGGTACACCTACCTGGTGCTCGCCCTGGCGGCGGCGGCGTGCATCTTCCCGGTCTACTGGATGTTCGTCGTCTCCTCCGTCGGCTCCGAGGCGGCGACCCAGCTGCCGCCGCGCGTGGTGCCCGGCGGCAACTTCCTCGACCTGCTGCGGCTGGTCTTCGAGACGGTGCCGTTCGTGCGCTCGCTGATCAACAGCTTCATCGTCGCCGCGCTCATCGCCGTCGGGCAGGCGTTCCTGTGCTCGCTGGCCGGCTTCGCCTTCGCGAAGATGACCTTCCGCGGCCGCGACGCGCTGTTCCTGGTCCTCGTGCTCACCATGACGGTCCCGGCGCAGCTGGCCGTCATCCCGCAGTACATGATCATGTCGCAGCTCGGCTGGGTGGACACCCTGCAGGCGCTCGTCGTGCCCGGCCTGGTCAGCGCGTTCGGCATCTTCTGGATGCGCCAGCACATCAGCGCCACCATCAGCGACGAGCTGCTGCAGGCGGCGCGCATGGACGGGGCGAACTCCTGGCAGATCTTCGCCCGCATCGCCTTCCCCGTCGTCCGCCCCGCGGCCGCCGTCCTCGGCCTGCTCGGCTTCGTCAACGCCTGGAACGACTTCCTCTGGCCGTTCATCGTCCTGAAGTCCCCCGACATGTACACCGCGCAGATCGCCATCAAGGCCCTGCAGTCCAACATCTCCGTCGACCTCGGCCTGGCCATGGCCGGCTCGTTCCTGGTCACCATCCCGCTGCTGGTGATGTTCGCCTTCTTCGGCAAGCAGATGGTCTCCGGGATCATGGACGGCGCCTTCAAGGGCTGAGAGCCCCCCTTCGGAATCGTGAGGAAGCCCGTGGACACCAGCACCACCGCCCCGCTCAGCGACGCCCAGGTCGAGCACTTCCTCGAGAAGGGCTACGTCGTCCTGGAGCAGTGCTTCGACGCCGAGCAGGCCGCCCCGATCGTCGACCGCTCCTGGGAGCGCCTGGGCGTCGACCGCGACGACCCCAGCACGTGGGACCGCCCCCGCGTGCACCTGTCCTCGCAGACCCACGTGGACGCCGAGGAGTTCGCCCCGACGGCCTTCGCCGCCGCCTGCCAGCTGCTGGGCGGGCGCGAGCGCATCCAGGAACCCTGGGAGTGGAGCGACGGGATCATCGCCAACCTCGGGGTCGGCGCCGACCGCCCCTTCGACGAGCCGTCGGCCAAGGTGGGCGGCTGGCACAAGGACGGCGACTTCTTCCGCCACTTCCTGGACTCCCCCGAGCAGGGGCTGCTGACGATCGTGCTGTGGACCGACGTCGTCTCCCGGGGCGGCGGCACCTTCGTGGCCACCGACTCCGTCGGCGTCGTGGCCCGCTTCCTGGCCGAGCGCCCCGAGGGCGTCCTGCCCGACGTGCTGCAGCAGACCCGCCTCGTCGAGCACTGCCGGGACTTCGAGGAGCTGACCGGCCGCCAGGGCGACGTGGTGCTCATGCACCCGTTCATGCTGCACGCCACCTCGCAGAACGTGCTGCGCGCCCAGCGCCTCATCACCAACCCGCCGATCGCCCTGCGCGAGCCGATGGACTTCGACCGCGCCGACGCCTCGCAGTCCTCCCCCGTGGAGCAGGCCGTCCTGCGGGGCCTGGGCGTGGACCGCTTCGCCTTCACCCCGACCGCTCCGCGCGAGGCCGTCGTGCCGCCGCGGCTGCTCGCCCAGCAGGCCGCCGGAGGAGCGGCCGGCTGACGCCGCTGACACCCTGGCGGGCGGGCCCCCGCCCGGGACCGCCCGCCGCGAGCACCGTGGAGGAGAGCCGATGAGCACCAGCACCGCCCCCGCCGAGGACCCGCCCGGCGCGCCGGCGCCCGAGCGCCTGCTCGTCCCCGGCCCGCACGGCGAGGTCCCGCTGCGCGTCCACCCCGGCTCGGGGGAGGGGGCGCTGCTGTGGTGCCACGGCGGCGGTTTCGTCCACGGCGACCTGGACATGCCGGAGGCCGACTGGGTCGCCCGGTCCCTGGTGGAGCGCACCGGCTGCACCGTCGTCACGGTCGACTACCGGCTCGCCACCGAGGGCACGGCCGCGCGCTGGCCCGTGCGCTGGCCCGTGCCCTCCGACGACGTGCTCGCGGCCTGGGCCTGGACCACCGCCGCCGAGCGCCCGTGGGCGGGGGGCACCACCGTCCTGGGCGGTGCCAGCGCGGGCGCCAACCTCGCCACCGGCGCGGTGCTGCGGCTGCTCGCCGGCGACCGGCCGCTGCCGGTGCCGGCCGCCCTGCTGCTCGTCTACCCGACGCTGCACCTGGAGGGGCCCGAGCCGTCCGCGGACCTCGCGCACGCGCTGGCGCAGCTGCCGCCGGAGCAGCGCTTCGGCTCCGACGTGGTGCGCAGCATCTACGGCCACCTGCTGGGGACCGGGGACCTGCGGGAGCCGCCCGTGGCGGCCGTGCCCGGCCTGGCCGGCCCCGAGGAGCTGCGCGAGCTGCCGCCGACGCTCGTGCTGCTCAGCGAGGTCGACGGTCTGCGGCCCTCGGGGGAGGAGTTCGCGCGCTCCCTGCGCGCGGCGGGCGTGCCGGTCCAGGTGCACACCGAACCCGGGACGCGGCACGGCCACCTCAACGAGCCCGAGCACCCCGGGGCCGCGCGCAGCGTCGACGTGATCGCCGGCTGGCTCGCCGAGCGCGGAGCGCACCCGCCGGCCTGAGCCGGCGCCGCGCCTCCCGCGCCCGCTCCCTCCACGGCCGCCACCGTCGTGGAGCCGCCGCCCGGCGGCCACGGGTCCACCGTGGCGGGCACCGGTGAGTTCCGCGCCGCCGCCGGGTCACCAGTGCAGCCGGCCCGGACCCGCCGGGCGGCAGCCGGGCGGCGCGCGCCACCCGTCCCGATCCAGGAGGTCCCCGTGGCACCCCGACTCAGCCCCTACGTCAACCTGCCCGGCACCGCCCGCGAGGCGCTGGCGTTCTACCGGTCGGTGCTCGGCGGGGAGGTGAGCATCTCCACCTTCGGCGAGTTCACCGCCGAGGGCGCCGAGGGCCTCGACCCCGACGGCGTCATGCACGGCCAGCTCGACACCCCCGCCGGCTTCACGCTCATGGTCTCCGACGCCATGCCGGGGATGTCCGCGGCCACCGGCGGCAACCTCGCCCTGTGCCTGTCCGGCGACGACCTCGAGCAGCTGCGCGGGTTCTTCACCGGCCTCGCCGAGGGCGGCGAGGTCACCACGCCGCTGCAGCCGCAGGTGTGGGGCGACCAGTACGGCGCCCTCACCGACCGGTTCGGGGTCGACTGGATGGTCAACGTCTCCACCCCCGCCTGAGCGGGCGGCGCCGGGCGGGCGGGCGCCGGCGGGGGAACGCCGGCCGGGTCCTAGCGGCCCGCGCCGGCCCGCTGCCCGCGGTGGCTGCCGCGGGTCGCCAGCGCGTTCAGCGCCCACAGCAGCACGCCGAGGGCGACGAGGACCCCGGCGATCCGGTACTGCTCCGGGTCGCGCCCCGACGTCCACGGCAGGACGAGGTAGGCGCAGGAGAGGGCCCCGAGCACCGGCAGGACCCGGCCGGCGGAGAAGTGCCGGTGCTCCACCGGGTCGCGGCGCAGCACGAGCACCGCGACGTTGACGACGCAGAACACCGTGAGCAGCAGCAGCGACGTCGTCCCGCCCAGGACCGCCACGACCGGGGATCCCGGCGACAGCGACACGTAGACGATGAGCACCCCCGCGATGGCCGTCGTCAGCAGGATCGAGATCCACGGGGTCCGCCGGAAGGGGTGGACGGCGGACAGGAACGTCGGCAGGACCCGCTGCCGGCTCATGCCGTAGACCAGCCGGCTGGCCATCATCATGTTGATGAGCGCCGAGTTCGCGACCGCGAACATCGAGATGAACGGCAGCAGGTCCGACATCGGGAAACCCGGGGCGGCGGTCTGCGCGACCTCCACCAGCGGGGTCTCGCTCTGCGCCAGCACGCCCACCGGCACGACCGCGACCGCGCAGATCGAGACGAGCACGTAGATGACCGCGGTGAGGCCCAGCCCGGTCAGCAGGGTCCGCGGGAAGATGCGGCTGGGGTCCTTCGTCTCCTCCGCCATGTTGACGGAGTCCTCGAAACCCACCATCGCGAAGAAGGCCAGCGACGTCGCCGTGCTCACCGCGAGCAGGACGTTCTTGTCCTCCGGGGTGTCGAAGGCGATCACCCGGGAGAAGTCCGCGTCCCCGCCGGCCATCGCCCAGAACCCCAGCAGGATCACCGTCAGCAACCCGGTCAGCTCCACCAGCGTCAGGACGACGTTGAGCATGACGCACTCGCTGACCCCGCGCAGGTTCACCGCCATCACCAGCGCCATGAACGCCAGCGCGATGGCCATGATGCCCGTGTTGCCGAGGTCGAGGCCGAAACCCACGACGAGGTTGGCGGCGAACGCCCGGGAGGCGGCGGAGGCGGAGGTGATGCCCGAGGACATCACGACGAAGCAGACGAGGAAGGTGAGGAACTGCAGGCCGAACGCCTTGTGGACGTACAGGGCGGCACCGGCCGCCTGCGGGTACTTCGTCACCAGCTCCAGGTAGGAGAACGCGGTGACGGTGGCGACCGCGAACGCCACCAGGAACGGCAGCCACGCCGCGCCGCCCACCTCGCCCGCGACCTGACCGGTGAGGGCGTAGACGCCCGTGCCGAGGATGTCCCCGACGATGAACAGCAGCAGCAGCTTCGGGCCGATGACCCGGCGCAGTTCGGGTTGGTTCTCGGTGTCGACCTGGGTGGTGCTCACGAGGGCCTCCCTCGGCACAGCCGGACGGACGGACCCCGGCCACGATCGCACCCCGCGGCCCGCCGGTCCACCACCGCGCGGGCTCAGCCCCGCGGCGCGCGCAGCGCCAGCGCCGCCCGGCCCGGCGGCTGGCCCACGACCCGCGTGAACGCCCGGCTGAACGCCGCCTCGGAGCGGTACCCCAGCTGGCGGGCGACCGCGGCGACCGTGGCCTCCGGCGAGCGCAGCCGCTCCAGCGCCACGTGCATGCGCCAGCGCGTCACGTGCTGCATGACCGGCTCGCCGGCCACGGCGGTGAAGCGCGCCGCGAAGGCGCTGCGCGAGACGCGCACCGCCGCCGCCAGCGAGGCGACCGTCCACTCCCGCCCCGGGTCGCGGTGCACCAGCGCCAGCGCCGGTCCCACGACCGGGTCCACCAGCGCCCCGAGCCAGCCCTCCCGCGCGGCCGGTGCCGAGTCCAGCCAGTGCCGCACGGCCTGCACGACGAGCACGTCGGCGAGGCGGGTGAGGACGGCCTCGCCGGCCGGGCGCACCTGCTCCACCTCCGCCGCCAGCAGCCGCAGCACGTCGGCGACGCCGCCGGCGGCCGCGGCCGCCGGCACGTGCAGGAGCGCGGGCAGCAGGTCCAGCAGCGTCCGGGCGGCCGGGTGGTCGAAGCGCACCGCCCCGCAGACCATCGTCGTCGCCGCGCCGCCGCCGCCGGCGCGCAGCACGGCGTGGTGGCCGTCGGTGCTCTCGTGGGCGAGGGTGAGCACGCACGGGCGGGCGCCGGTGGCCTGCGCGCCCAGGGCGTGGCCGTCCCCGCGCGGGACGAGGACGAGGTCGCCGGGGGCCAGCTCGGCGCGGGTGCCGCCGGCCTCCAGCACGCAGCGGCCCGCGGTGACGGCGTGGAACCACAGGCAGTCCGGCACCGCCGGCAGCGAGAACCCCCACGGGGCGCTGAGCTCGCAGCGGCAGTAGTAGACGCCGGTCATCCGCAGCCCGTGCAGCGCGTCCCCGACGGGGTCGGCGGCCGCCCACGGCGGGTGCGGGGCACCGGTGCCCGCTGCTGCGCTCACCCCGGGAGTCTCGGCGCCGCGGGCACCGCGCGTCCAGGGCGCCGGACGATCGGGCAGGCCCGCCGGACGCGCGGTCGTTCCCCGGGCGGGCGGCGCCCGCGACGGTGGGGGCGCTGGGCCGACCAGCACCCCCGACCGAGGAGGAACCGATGATCACCGTCCTGGGAGCCACCGGGAACACCGGCCGCCGCGTCGCGCGCACGCTGCTGGAGGCCGGCGAGGCGGTCCGCGCCGTCGGCCGCGACGCCGCGCGGCTGCGCGCCGCGGTGCCGGGCGCCGAGCACGTGGTCGCCGGCGCGGACGACGCCGCGGCGCTGGCGGCGGCCTTCGCCGGCGCGGACGCCGCGTACGTGCTCTCGCCGTTCGAGGCCACCGCACCCGGCTACCTGGAGCAGCAGCGCAGGCTGGGCGAGGCGGTCGCCGCGGCCCTGCGCGCGGCGCGGGTTCCGCGCGTCGTCGCCCTCAGCTCGCTGGGCGCCGACGTCGAGGAGGACACGGGGTTCCTGCTGAGCCTGCGCGCGCAGGAGCGGCGGCTGGCCGCCCTGGACGCGGACGTGCTGCTGCTGCGGCCGGGGATGTTCTTCGAGGCGTTCCTGCCCGCCGTCCCGGCGATGCGCGAGCACGGCGTGCACGTGGACTCGATCGACCCCGACGTCGCGCTGCCGATGGTCGCGACGGCCGACGTCGCCGACGCCGCCGCCGCCGAGCTGCTGGGACCGGCGCGCGCGGGGGTGCGCGAGGTCCTCGGGCCGCGCGACCTGACCCTCGCCGCGGCCGTCGCCGCGCTCGGCCCGCACCTGGGCGTGCCGGGCCTGCGCTACGTGCGGCTGCCGCAGGAGCAGGTGCGCGCGCTGCTCACCGCGGCGGGCCTGCCCGCGGACGTGGTGGACCTGCAGCTGCGCATGCACGCCGCGTTCTCGGCCGGGACCGTCCGCCCGCGGGCCGGGCGCGGCCCGGCCACGTCCTCGCCGACGACGATCGAGGAGTGGGCGCGGGCGGCGTGCGGCCCCGCGCCGGCGGCCGCGGCGGTGCGGGGGAGCCGACCGGCGGGTGCGTGAGCGCACCGCGGTGCGGTGGTCGCCGCCGGCTCGGGGGTTTGGGACGGGCGCGGACGGGGGAGGGGAGGACCACCGGCCGGACGGGCCGGACGCAGCGCAGGAGGTCCGATGCCCGCAGCAGCGCCGCACGCGCGCGAGGGCGAGCGGCTGGCCTCCCTGCGCAGCTACCGCGTCCTGGACACCGGCCCCGACGCGGCGCTGGACGCGTTGACCGCCGCCGCCGCGCGGGTGCTGGGCGCGCCGGCCGCGGCGGTGGCGCTGCTGGAGGAGGACCGGCAGTGGTTCGCGTCCGCTCCCGGGCTGGACGCGGTGCTGGGCCGCCCGACCAGCCAGACGCCGCGCGAGGTGTCCTTCTGCGCCCACGTCGTCGCCGAGGAGCGCACCCTCGTGGTGCCCGACACCACCGCCGACACCCGCTTCGCCGACAACCCCCTCGTCACCGGCCCGGAGCGCCTGCGCGCCTACGCGGGCGCCCCGGTCGTCGGGCGCGACGGGCTGCCGCTGGGGGCGCTGTGCGTGCTGGACCGCCGGGTGCGCCCCTTCGACCCCGCCGCCGTGCAGGTGCTCACCGACCTGGCCACCTCCGTCGCCGAGCTGCTGGAGCTGCGCCGCGCGGACGCCGCCGCGGGCCTGGACGCGCGCGGGGTGCTGCCCGAGAGCCGCCGCCTGCGCGCGGCCCTCGACGCCGGCGAGGTCGTGGTGCACTACCAGCCGGTGGTGGAGCTGTCCTCCGGGCGCCGGGTCGGGGTGGAGGCGCTGGCGCGCTGGGCCCACCCCGAGCGCGGCCTGCTGCCGCCGTCGGCGTTCCTGCCGGTCGCCGAGGCCGGCGGCCTGGTGGTCCCGCTGGGCCGGCAGGTGCTGCAGCAGGCGTGCACCCGGGTGGCCCGCTGGCGCCGCGAGCTGCCCGCGGCGGCGGACCTGCACGTGGCGGTCAACCTCTCCGGCCGCCAGCTCGGGGACCCGGAGGTGGCCGACGCCGTGGCCGAGGCGCTGGCGGTCAGCGGGCTGCCCGCCGCGGCGCTGTCCGTCGAGCTCACCGAGACGTCCGCGGCGGACGCCGGCCCGGAGGTGGACGTCGCGCTGCAGCGCGTGCGCGGGCTCGGGGTCCGCCTGGCCCTGGACGACTTCGGCACCGGCTACGCCAGCTTCAGCTACCTGCAGCGCTTCCACCCCGACGTCGTCAAGATCGACCGCTGCTTCGTGCAGGGGGTGGGACGCTCCCCGCGCGACGACCTGCTCGTCCGCTCGCTGGTGCAGCTGGGCCTGCAGCTGGGCTGCGAGGTCGTCGCCGAGGGCGTCGAGGACCGCCACCAGGCGGCGGCCCTGGCGGCCCTGGGGGTCCGCCGCGCCCAGGGCCACCTGTTCTCCGCGGCGTGCAGCGCCGAGCAGCTGGAGGAGCGCCTCCTGCGCGAGCACGCCTGAGCCCCGCCCGCACCGCGCTCCGCCCGCGCCGGCCCGCTGCGCCCGGGGCGCGACGCTGCCACCATGGCCTGGCCCGCTCCAGCGGCTTCTCCTCGCCGGCGGTCGGGTGGACAGCACCGGGGCCTCGGCGCGCAGCCGTCCTCCCCGGCCGGGCAGAGGAGCAGCAGTGGCGCACCCCGGACCCCCCGACGTGGCCGCCCCGCACCCCGCGGACGCCGCGGGCACCGCCGCGGCCGAGCGCCTGGTGGAGGTGTTCCGCGACTTCGCCCGCTGCGCGGCCGGTCCCTTCGACGTCTCCGACGTGCTGCGCGAGCTGGCGGCGGCGGCCACCCGCCTGCTGGACGTGGAGGGCGTCGGGGTCGTCCACCGCGCGGGCGAGCGGATGCGGCTGGTCCAGGCCAGCGCCGGGGCCGCCCGCGACGCGGAGGAGCTGCAGGACGCGCTGCAGGACGGCCCGTGCGGGGACGCCCTCCGCAGCGCGGCGCTCGTCGTGGAGGAGGACCTGGGCTCCCGCCTGGAGCGCTGGCCGGAGTTCACCGTCCACGCCGCGTCGCAGGGCCTGCACGCGGTGGCCAGCGTGCCGCTCGTGGCGCGCGGCGAGGTGTGGGGGGCGCTGGACCTCTTCCGCGCGCTGCCGGGCCCCTTCGCGGCGCAGGACCTGGAGACGGCGCAGGTGCTGGCCGAGGTCGCGTGCGGGTACGTGCTGGCCGCCCACGACCGCGACCAGGCCCGGCGCGCCCAGCAGCGGGCGGCGCACGCCGCCACCCACGACCCGCTGACCGGCCTGCCCAACCGGGTGCTGCTCGTCGACCGCCTCGCGCACGCGGTGGCCACCGCGCAGCGGCACGGGTCGCCGCTGGCGGTGCTGTTCCTGGACCTGGACGGCTTCAAGCAGGTCAACGACACCCACGGCCACCACGTCGGCGACCTGCTGCTCGTCGAGGTCGCCCGCCGGCTGGGCGCGGCCGTCCGCGTCGAGGACACCGTCGCGCGGCTGGGCGGGGACGAGTTCGTCGTCGTCTGCGAGGACCTGCCCGCCGGCGACGCCGGTGGCGCCGGCGGCGTCTCGGCCGGCTCGCTCAGCGCGGTCCTCGCACGGATCCGCGCCGCGATGACGCGGCCCGCGCTGCTGGCGGGGGTGCGGGTGCGGGTCGGCGTCAGCATCGGGGTGGCCGTGACCAGCCCGTCGCGGGCCGTCTCCCCGGCCGGGCACGTCGACGAGGTCCTGCGCACGGCCGACCGGGCGATGTACCGGGCCAAGCGGCGGGCCAGGGAG
>NZ_JAAALL010000072.1 GCF_009906315.1 Kineococcus vitellinus
GTCCTCGACGCCCCCGGCCCGCCCGAGGCGCTGCGGCTGCGCGAGCTGCCCGTGCCCGTCCCCGCGCCCGGCCAGGTGCTCGTGCGGGTGCGGGCCTTCGGCCTCAACCGCTCCGAGCTGCTCACCCGCCAGGGGCACTCCGGCGCCGCCGTCACCTTCCCGCGGGTGCTGGGCATCGAGGCGGCCGGTGTCGTGCAGGACTGCCCCGGCGGGGAGTTCGCGGCCGGCGAGCAGGTGGTCGCGATGATGGGCGGCATGGGCCGCCGCTTCGACGGCGGCTACGCCGAGTTCACCTGCGTGCCCGCCGCGCAGGTGCTCCGCTTCCGCAGCGACCTGCCGTGGTCGACGCTGGGCGCGGTCCCGGAGATGCTGCAGACCGCCTCCGGCACGCTGCGGGTCGGCCTGGACCTCCGGCCCGGGCAGGTGGTGCTGGTGCGCGGCGGCACGACCTCCGTCGGCCTGGCGACCACCGCGCTGGCGCGGCGCGCCGGCGCGCGGGTGCTGGCCACCACCCGCTCCCCGCAGCGCCTGGAGCTGCTGCGCGCCGCCGGCGCCGAGCACGCCCTGCTCGACGACGGCGACGTGGCGGCGCAGGTGCGCCGGCTGTTCCCCGACGGCGTGGACGGCGCCGTCGAGCTGGTCGGCACGGGCACCCTGCCGGACACCCTGCGCGCCGTGCGCGTGCACGGCACGGTCTGCTTCACCGGCATCGTCTCCGCGCGCTGGACGATCCCCGAGTTCTCCCCGCACGAGGACCTGCCCACCGGCGTCCGGCTGACCTCCTACAGCGGGGACGCGGCGGACCTGCCGGCCGCGGTGCTCCAGGAGTTCCTCGACGCCGTCGCCGCCGGCGAGCTCCGGGTGCCGATCGGCGCCACGTACGCCCTCGAGGAGGTCGCCCGGGCCCACGCCGACATGGAGGCCGGCCGCGTCGTCGGCAAGCTCGTCGTCACGACGGGGCCCTGAGGCGGGGCGCCCTCGGGCCCGGCGCCCTCAGGCCCGGCGCAGCGCGACCTGCCGCTCGACGAGCCCCAGGACGACGTCGGACAGCTTGCCCAGCAGGGCCAGCAGGACGATCGCCAGCAGGACCTCGTCGGTGCGGCCGGTGTTCTGCCCGTTCGTCATCTGGTACCCCAGCCCGATCGCGCTGGAGATGAGCTCCGCCGCGACGAGGAACAGCCAGCTCTGCGCCAGCCCCAGGCGCAGCCCGGACAGCAGCGAGGGCGCCGTCGCGGGCAGCAGCACCTCGCCGAACAGGCGGACGCCGCGCCGGCCGTAGGCGCGGCCGACCTCCAGCAGCGCCGGGTCGACGTGCGCGAGCGCGCTCGAGACCGTGGTGTAGACGGGGAAGAACGCCCCGATCGCGACGAGCACGATCTTCGGCGTCTCGCCGATCCCGATCCACAGCCCCAGCAGCGGCACCCACGCCAGCGAGGGGACGGAGCGCAGCGCCCCCAGCGTGGGCGAGAGCAGGTCGCTCACCCAGCGCGACAACCCGGTGAGACCGCCGAGCACGATGCCGGCGACCGCTCCGCAGGCGAACCCGATGAGCACCCGCTGCACGCTGATGGCGATGTTGTGCTGCAGCGTCCCGGTGCCCCACAACCGCCGGGCCGCCGCCAGCACGTCCGGCGGCGGCGGCAGCTGGTTGGCGCTGAAGAACCCGAGCGTCGACGACAGCTGCCAGGCGACCAGCAGCAGGACCGGCAGCACGAGCCCCAGCAGCCAGCGCCCGCCCGGCCGGCTGCCCCCGCCCGTCACGACGCGGTGCTCGACGCGCTGCTCGACGCGGTGCCCGACGCGCTGCCCGAGGCGTCCGCCTGCTCGGCGAACCGCAGCTCCAGCAGGCCCTCGAGCGCGCTCGTCGCGGCGTCCTCGGAGGGGACCGCCGCGGCGGCGGCCATGAGCGGGACGATCCCGGTGAGGACCGTGCGCTGCGCCTGCCCCGGCACCGGGTCGATGTCGAGCCCGGTGCGCTCCAGGACCGCGGCGGCGACCTCGGGCGTCAGCTGCGCCTGCTCGGCGTAGAGCGCGGCGAAGTCGTCGGGGTTGCCGATCGCCCAGGCGCGCGCCTGCTCGTAGGCGTCGACGACCTGCTGCACGAGGTCCGGGGACTCCTCGATGAACTGCTCGCGCGCGTTGAGCACGCCGTAGGTGTTGAAGTCGACGTTGCGGTACAGCAGCCTCGAGCCGGCCTGCAGCTCGCTGGTGGCCATGTTCGGGTCCAGCCCGGCCCAGGCGTCGACGTCCCCGCGCTCCAGCGCGGCGCGGCCGTCGGCGTGCTGGAGGTTGGTGATCTCCACGTCCGTCGCGGCGAGGCCGGCGACCTCGAGGGCCTGCAGCAGGAAGAAGTACGGGTCCGTGCCGGTCGTGGCGGCGATCCGCTTGCCGCGCAGCGCGGCCACGTCGGCGACGTCGGAACCCTGCGCGACCACGAGGGCCGTCCACTCCGGCTGCGAGTAGACGTCCACCGTCTTGGCCGCCAGGCCGTTGGCGCGGGCCTGCAGCACCGCGGAACCGGCGGTGCTGGCCAGGTCCAGGTTGTCGTTGCGCAGGAACTCGTTGGCCTTGTTGGACCCCGCGCTCTGCTCCCACTGCACGCTCAGGCCCGCGTCCTCCAGGATCCTGCGCTGGCGCACCACCAGGCTCAGCGGGTTGTAGAGGGCGTAGTCCAGGCGCACCCGGTCGCCGCCGGAGGCGCCGGAGGAGGACCCGCCGCTCGCGGCGGTGCCGCCACCGGCGGACTCCCCCTGCACGCACCCGGCGGCGGTGAGGGTGAGCCCCCCGGCGAGCAGGCCGAGCAGGCTGCGGCGGGCGAGGGCGGTCGAGGGTGCGGACATGGTTCTCCTCGGGAGGGGTCGAGCCGTGGGTCGAGCAGGGGTGGTCGAGCAGGGGTGGTCGAGCAGGGGTGGTCGAGCGGGAGGTGCGGGGCGGCCTCAGGAGGGCGTGCGGGTCGTGCGGGGCACGCCCAGCAGTTCCAGCAGCTCCACGCGCAGCGCGGCGAGCTGGGCGTCGGCGCGGTCGCGCGGTCGCGGTGCGTCCACCCGCAGGTCGCGCACGACCTGCGCGCCCCGCTCGCCGTCGGCGGCCAGGACGAGCACCCGGTCGGCCAGGTGCAGCGCCTCGTCGACGTCGTGGGTGACCAGGAGCACCGTGGTGCCGGAGGAGCGCTGGACCCCGTCGAGCAGGTCCTGCATGCGCAGGCGGGTCAGCGCGTCCAGGGCGGCGAACGGCTCGTCGAGCAGCAGGACGCCGGGGCGGCGCACGAGGGCGCGGGCCAGCGCCGCGCGCTGGGCCATGCCGCCGGAGACGCGGCGCGGGCGGTGCCCGGCGAAGTCGGCCAGCCCCACGGTCTCCAGGCGGTGCCGGACGGCGTCGCGGCCCTGCGCGCGGGGGGTCCCCAGGGGCAGCCCCAGCGCGACGTTGCCGGCGAGGTCGCGCCACGGCAGCAGCCGGGGTTCCTGGAACACCACGGCGGTGCGCCGGCCGGGCCCGCGCACGGCCTCACCGCCCACGGACACCGTCCCGCCCGTGGGCCGGTCCAGGCCCGCGACCAGGCGCAGCAGCGTCGACTTGCCGCTGCCGGAGGCGCCGAGCAGGGCCACCGTGCTGCCGGCGTCGATGCGCAGGTCGAGGTCCTGCAGGACGCGGTGGGCGCCGAAGGTGCGTTGCACCCGGCGGAGTTCGACGTCGAGCGCGTCGACGGGTTCTGCGGACGGTGCGGCCGGCAACTGCTCCTCCATCGGTCCTGGCGTGAGCACCACGGACGGGTTCCGGCCAGGGAACCCGAAGAGGTTGCTGCGGCGTCGTCGAGCCAGGTCTCTCGGCCGCTCTTGATGGTCGGGACATCAAAGGCTCAACCGCCCGCCGCTGTCAAACCGGCGTCCCGCGCGGGGCGGCGCCGGCGCTCAGCGGCCCGGCGCGGCGACCGGCTCCCCCGCGTCGTCCAGTTCCAGCGTCCCGCCGACGGGCAGCTGCACGGCTCCGGCGACGCCCAGCCGCCGGGCCTCGGCGACGAAGCGGCGCCCGGGTTCGACGAACCGGTCGCCCATGGTGCGGCTCAGCGCCACCGGGTGCAGCGTCCCCCAGTGCACCGGGACGCTGACGGCGGGGCGCACGCGCGCCACGAGCGCGGCGGCCTGGCGGGGGTCCAGGTGGTGCGGGCCCAGGGTGTGGCCCCAGCCGCCGACGGGCACGAGCGCGACGTCGGGGGCCCGGCCCGCCACGTCGAGCACCGCCGCCCAGCGGTCGAACTCCCCGGTGTCGCCGACGGCCCACAGCAGCAGGTCCGGCCCGCCCGCGGCCGCCGCGCGCGCGGGGAAGGCGCCCGGGACGCGGACGAGGTGCTGCACGGCCAGCGCGTCGGCCGGGGCGCCCTCGGCCCAGCCCGCGGTGCGGTGCCCGGCGTGGTGGGCGGGCAGCGCGCTGACCCGCACCTGCACCGGCCCCGCCGCGGCGTTCAGCGACAGCGCCCGGGTGGCGCCCACCGCGACCTCGACCACCCGGCTGCCGCCGCGCAGCCGCCCGGCCAGCCACAGCGCCGAGCGCGGCGGCGCCACGACGAGGTCGGGGCGCGAGCTGCGCAGCGACGGCAGGTCGCAGTGGTCGTGGTGCAGGTGCGAGACGAGGGCCAGGTGCGCCCCGGCGGCGTCGGTGGCCGCCGGGGCGGGCGGGCGGCGGCGCAGGTGCGCGAGCCCGCTGCGCAGCACCGGGTCGGTGACCACGCGCACCTCGCCGGCGGCCGTCGTGACGTCGACGGTGGCGCTGGAGTGGCCCAGCCAGCGCACCCGGGCGCTCACGGGGCCACCTCCCGGCCACCGGCGGCGCTGCCGGCCGCCGCGGGCAGCGGTGCGGCGGCCTCGGCCCGGGCGCGCCGCAGCCAGCGCTGCAGCTGCTCGTGCACCGCCACGGCCCCCACGAGCGGCGCCTCCCCCGGCACGCTGCGGTCGCGCAGGTCCTCGTCGACGGGCCACTGCGCGGGGTGCACGAGCACCGCCTCCGTCTGCCAGCCGCCGAGCCCGCCGTGCGAGCCGACCTGCTCCTCGAAGGCGTGCACCTCCCCGGTGACCGCGTCGACGGCGGAGTGCACGAAGAGGGCCGGCGCGGTGCGGAAGCGCATGAGCCGCAGCAGCTCCCCGGCGGCGCGCGGGCCGACGCCGGCCAGCGGGTCGGCCCCGGCGACCCGGCCGGTGACGAGGTCGTGCTCGCCGCCGGGGCCGAGCGCGACGACGCCGCCGCCGCGGCGGCCGACGACGAACCCGATGCCGCGGGTGCCCAGCAGGCCCGGCACCAGCGCCGGCCAGCGCCGCTCGACCTCGTCGAGGTCGAGGCGGCCGCCGGGGGCGTCGGGCACCGACAGCAGCGCCGTGCAGCCGGCGGTGGCGACGACGACGGCGTCCTCGCCGGGGGCCGGCTCGTCCTCGGGCTCGTGCCGGGAGCTGGCGCGCTCGGCCTTGGTGTGCGTGCCGAACTCGCGCACGAGGACGTCCACCCGCCCGCGGACCTCGCCGCCGGTGGCCGTGGTCACCGTCGGGGTGCCCGGGCTCCGCACCTGCAGCAGGTCGGCGACGAGGTCGCGCAGGTGCCGGCCGCTCACCTGCTCGAACGTGGCGCCCTGCGCCTGCCCGTGGTCGGAGACCAGCACGACGCGGTAGTCGCGCGGGGAGACGGCGGCCACGTCGGCCAGGGTCTGCAGGACGCGGTCGATGCCGGCGAGGGCGTCCAGGGACTCCGGGCGCGCCACCCCGGCGTGGTGGGCGACCTCGTCGTAGTCGAGGAAGTCCACGAAGACCACCTCCCGCCCCGCCGAGAGCTCCTCGGCGACCAGGGAGACGTTGAGGTCGCGCAGCAGGGCGTTGGTCACCGCGCGCAGCAGCACGTACCAGCCGCGGCGCGGGATGCGCGGTTCCACCCGCCGCACCCGCTGGTGCCAGCCCTGGTACAGCTCCTTGACGATCTCGCCCAGGGTCAGCAGCAGGCTGCGCAGCAGCACGAACGGGCGGGCCACGTAGCGCAGGTACGGGCGCCCGGACCCGCCGGCCCGGGAGGTGGAGACGACGAGGTGGGCGTGCCCGGCCTCCCCGGAGAAGACGTTGCCGATGCTCGCGCCGTCGCGCGAGAGCAGGCCGCTGCGCCCGGCGGCGTGCGCGGCGGCGCGCACGCGGGTCTCGATGACGGCCGCGTCGGCGGGCCGGTTGGACACCAGCACCCGGCGCAGCTCCGGGTCCCACCAGCGGAAGGCGGGGACGTCCTCGGTGCTGCCGTGCAGGAACCCCGCCTGGCTGGCGGGGGTCGTCGACGGCAGCTGCGCGCGCCAGCCCTCGGCCTGGTGGGTCCCCTCCCGCAGCCAGCGGGCGATCGTGGTGAGGGTGCCCGAGTGCAGCCCGAACTGCAGCAGCGGCATCGACAGCCCGTCGATCTGCACCACGAGCAGCCCGGGCGGGCCGCCGGCCGGGTGCGTGCGCCGGTGCAGCAGCTCGCGCACCACCCAGCGGCTGTCGTTGGAGCCGACGAGCCAGCGGGCCACGACGCCCACCAGCCCGGTCCACAGGTACACCTGCCACAGCGCGTTGAGCGAGCGCAGGTCCAGCCCCGGCACGGCCGTCAGCGCGGTGTGCAGCAGCAGCAGCTGCACCGCCACGCCCAGCAGCACCGTGACCGTCGGCCCCAGCACCGCCACCAGCGGGCCGAGCACCGGGCGCACGAGGAGGTCGCCGACGGCGAGCACGGCGGCGGAGGCCAGCAGCCAGAACGGCGAGTCCACCCGCACCCCGGTGACCAGGTGGGCGCTGATCCACAGCGCGGACGCCGTCGGCAGCAGGGACCACAGCAGGTCGCGCAGGTCGCGCGCCGTGAGGGCGAACCAGCGGCGCACCGCCCTCAGAACCCCAGGCGCTGCAGCTGCTTGGGGTCGCGCTGCCAGTCCTTGGCCACCTTCACCCGCAGGTCCAGGTGCACGCGGGTGCCCAGCAGCGCCTCCACGGCGCGGCGGGCGCGGGTGCCCACGTCCTTGAGCCGGGCCCCGCCGCGGCCGATGACGATGCCCTTCTGCGACTCGCGCTCCACGTAGAGCCAGACGAAGACCTTCAGCACGTCGTTCTCGCCGGGGACCATCTCCTCGACGACCACCGCCAGCGAGTGCGGCAGCTCGTCGCGCACGCCCTCCAGCGCGGCCTCGCGCACGAGCTCGGCGACCATGACGGCCTCCGGCTCGTCGGTCAGCTCGCCGTCGGGGTACAGCCGCGGCCCCTCCGGCAGGTGCGAGAGCAGCACGTCGGCGACGACCTCGACCTGCTCGCCGGTCACCGCCGAGGCGGGGACGACGTCGGCGAAGCCGCCGAGCAGCTCCTCGCCGAGCGCGCTGACCGCGAGCAGCTGCTCGGCCACCTGCTGCTTGGAGGCCTTGTCGGTCTTGGTGACGAGGGCGACCTTCGTGGAGCGGGGGACGGCGGCGAGCGCCTGCGCGATGAAGCGGTCGCCGGGGCCGATCCGCTCGTCGGCGGGCACGCACAGCGCCACGACGTCGACCTCGGCGAGGGTCTCGTGCACGAGGTCGTTGAGCCGCTGCCCCAGCAGGGTGCGCGGGCGGTGCAGCCCGGGGGTGTCCACGAGCACCAGCTGGGCGTCGGGGCGGTGCACGATGCCGCGCACGGTGTGCCGGGTGGTCTGCGGCCGCGAGCTGGTGATGGCGACCTTCTGCCCGACGAGGGCGTTGGTCAGCGTGGACTTGCCGGCGTTGGGCCGCCCGACGAGGCAGGCGAAGCCGGAGCGGTGCGCGGGCCGCGGGGGCCCGTCCGTGGACGGTTCAGTCATGGCGGGGGCCTCCGGCGCGGTCGTCGACGAGTTCGGGTTCGGGCACCTGCGCGTCGTCGGCGTCGGGCCCGTCGCGGCCGTCCTCGGCCAGGCGGTGCACGAGGACGGTCTGGACCTGGTTGCGCCGGCCGCCGCGGCGGTCGGCCTCCAGCCGCAGGCCGTGCACCTCGGCGGCGGCACCGGGCACGAGGACCTGCCCCAGCGCCTTGGCCAGCAGCCCGCCGACGGTGTCGACCTCCTCGTCGTCGATCTCGAAGCCGAAGAGCTCGCCGAGGTCGTCGACGCCCAGGCGGGTGGGGACGCGGAAGCCGCCGTCCTGCAGGTGCTCGACCTCGGGGGCGGCGCGGTCGTGCTCGTCGGCGATCTCGCCGACGATCTCCTCGATGGCGTCCTCGATGGTCACCAGGCCGGCCGTGCCGCCGTACTCGTCGACGACGATCGCCACGTGCGTGGTGTCGCGCTGCATGCGCCGCAGCAGGTCGTCCACGGGCAGGCTGTCGGGCACGAAGACCGCGGGGCGGGCCACGTGCTCGACGACCTCCTCGCGGGCCGCGACCGGGTCGGCGTGGAATCGGCGGGCGATGTCCTTGAGGTAGACGATGCCCAGGACCTCGTCGGCGTCCTCGCCCACGACGGGGACCCGGGAGAAGCCCGAGCGCAGCAGCAGGGCCTCGACCTCGTGCAGGCCGGTGCCCCGGCGGGCGGAGACGACGTCGGTGCGCGGCACCATCACCTCGCGCACCATCGTGTCGCCGAGCTCGAAGACGGAGTGGATCATCCGCTGCTCGCCGGCCTCGATGACCTCCGTCTCCCCGGCCAGCTCCACGATCTCGCGCAGCTCGGCCTCGGAGCCGAACGGCCCGTGCGCCAGCCCGCGCCCGGGGGTGACGGCGTTGCCGACGGCCACCAGGGAGCGCGCCAGCGGGCCCATGAGGGCGGCGACCGGCCCCAGGACGGGGGCGGCCAGCAGGCCGACGGTCTCGGCGTGCAGGCGGCCCAGGGTCCTCGGGCCGACGCCGACGAGGACGAAGTCGAGCGCGGACATGCCCAGGCCGGCCAGCAGCAGCACCAGCCACCAGGAGTCCACCCAGCTGGCGACGACCACGGTCACGCAGACCGCCGCCAGCGTCTCGAAGACCACGCGCAGCAGCGTGCAGACGGTCAGCACGGGCGCGGCGGACTCCAGCACGCGGGTCAGCGCCGCGGCGCCGCGGCGGCCGTCGGCCTCCAGGTCGCGCGCGCGGCGGCGCGAGGTGCCGGCGATCGCGGACTCGGCCGCGGCCACCAGGCCGGCGGCGACGACGAGGACGAGCGCCAGCAGCAGCAGCGGGGCGGCGGGGGCTCCCACGTCAGTCCGCCGACGGCAGCGCGCGGTGCCCGACGGTGGGCGTCGGGTCGCCCGGGCGGCCGATGCGCGCCAGGAAGCCGAGCACCAGCCGGCGCTGCAGCGTGAACATCTCGCGCTCCTCGTCGGGCTCGGCGTGGTCGTAGCCGAGCAGGTGGAGGATGCCGTGCGTCACCAGCAGCAGGACCTCGTCGGCCGTGGCGTGGCCCGAGGCCCTGGCCTGCTCCGCGGCGACCTGCGGGCACACCACGACGTCGCCGAGCAGGCCCGGCTCGGAGGTGTGGCCCTCGCGGCCGGGGCGCAGCTGGTCCATGGGGAAGGACATGACGTCGGTGGCGCCCGGCTCGTCCATCCACTGCACGTGCAGGCGCTCCATCGCGTCGGGGTCGACCATGAGGACCGACAGCTCCGCGAGCGGGTGCACCCGCATCTCGTCCAGCACGTGGCGGGCCAGGGCCGCCACCTCCACCACGTCGACGCCCCGCCCGGCGGCGAAGGAGCTCTCGTCGACGACGTCGATGCTCACCGCAGCACCCGCCCCGTCACCGGTTGCGGCGCTGCGGGCGCTGGTCGCGCTGGTCGCGCGGCCGGGCGTCCTCCCAGCGGCCGTAGGCGTCGACGATCTCCGAGACGAGGCGGTGGCGCACCACGTCGGTGGAGGTCAGCCGCGAGAAGTGCACGTCCTCGATGCCCTCGAGGATGTCCTGCACGACCCGCAGGCCCGACTCGGTGCCGCTGGGCAGGTCGACCTGGGTGACGTCGCCGGTGACGACGACCTTGGAGCCGAACCCCAGGCGGGTGAGGAACATCTTCATCTGCTCGGGCGAGGTGTTCTGCGCCTCGTCGAGGATGATGAACGCGTCGTTGAGGGTGCGCCCGCGCATGTACGCCAGCGGCGCGACCTCGATGGTGCCCGCGGTCATCAGCCGCGGGATCGACTCGGGGTCGAGCATGTCGTGCAGCGCGTCGTACAGCGGCCGCAGGTACGGGTCGATCTTGTCGGTGAGGGTGCCCGGCAGGAAGCCCAGCCGCTCGCCGGCCTCGACGGCCGGGCGGGTGAGCACGATGCGGTTGACCTGCTTGGCCTGCAGCGCCTGCACGGCCTTGGCCATCGCCAGGTAGGTCTTGCCGGTGCCGGCGGGGCCGATGCCGAAGACCACGGTGTGCTCGTCGATGGCGTCGACGTAGCGCTTCTGGTTGACCGTCTTGGGCCGGATCGTGCGCCCGCGGCTGGAGAGGATGTTCAGCGTCAGCACGTCGGCCGGGCGGTCGTCGCCGGTGCCGGCGGCCTGGGCGCGCAGCATCGCCACGGAGCGCTCGACGGCGTCGGGCGACAGCGGCTGGCCGGCGCGCAGCACGGCGGTCATCTGGTCGACGAGGCGCTCGACGAGGGCGACCTCCCCGGCGGAGCCGGTGACGGTGATCTCGTTGCCGCGCACGAGCACGTCGGCGCGCTTGAAGGAGCGCTCGAGCACGCGCAGCAGCTCGTCGCGGGTGCCGAGCAGGGAGACCATGGGCACCTCGGGCGGCACCACGATGACGTGGCGGGCCGTCGCCGCCGGTTCGGGTCCCCCGCTGCCGGGAGTCGTGGGGGTGGGGTCGGTGCTGGCCATGGGCGCCCCGAGGGGCCGTTCGCCTCCGTGCTGGGTTCGGGCGGGACGTGTCGCTCCCCGATCGTATCCGCCGCCGCCGACAGCGGCCCCTCCGTCCGCCGCCGCGGCGGCCGCGTCGGCCAGACTGCGCCCGTGGGCGGCGGGCACGGCACGGGCGGCGGGATCGGGGGCGGCGGGGTGCGCCCGCGCACCCTGGTGCTCGGCGGGGGCGGCGCCGGCGCGGAGGTGCCCTGGGACGCGCCGGTGGCCGGCGCCGACGACGCGGGGCTGGCGCGCGGCGACGGGTGCTTCGAGACGCTGCTCGCCCACGGCGGCCCCCCGGCGCGCGCGGTGCGCCTGGCCGCGCACCTGGAGCGCCTCGAGCGCTCCGCGCGCTCCCTGGAGCTGCCGGCCGGCGCCCCGACCCGCGCCGACTGGGAGCGCGCGGCGGGGACGCTGCTCGCGGGGCTGCCGGCGGGGGCGCAGGCCGTGCTGCGGCTGACGCTGACCCGCGGCAGCGGCGGGCCCCCGCTGGCGCTGGCCACCCTGCGCCCCGTGCCCGCGGCGCTGCTGGCGGCCCGCCGGGACGGCGTGCGCGCGGTGGTGCTGGCCCGCGGGACCGCGACGACCCCGCACGCGCCCTGGCTGCTGGGCACCGTCAAGGCCCTCTCGTACGCGGTGCACACCGCCGCGCTGCGCGAGGCGGCGCGCCGCGGCGCCGACGACGCGCTCTTCGCCGACGCCGACGGCTGCCTGCTGGAGGCCCCCACCGCGACGCTGGCCTGGCTGGTGGACGGCCGGCTGCACACCCCGCCCACCGAGGGCACCGGGGTGCTGCCCGGCACCACCTGGGAGGCCGTCGCCGCGGGCGCGGGGCTGCCGAGCGCGCGGACGCGGCTGCCGGCGGCCGCGCTGCCCGGCGTGGACGCGGCGTGGCTGCTCTCCAGCGTGCGCGGGGCGGTGGAGGTGCGCTCCGTCGACGGGCGCCCGCTGCGCCGCGCCGGTGCGCTCACCGCCCGCCTGCGGGCGCTGGCCCTGGACCTGCCGCCCTCCTGACCTCCGATCGGCACCGCCCGGCGCCGCCCCGGCTGCGCGGCGGGAGTTCACGGCCCGTTCCCGCGGGCAGCACGGGGCCGTCACCCGCGCTCGGCAGCGTGCGCACCGTGTCGACACCCTCCAGCCCCCTCTCCCGGCGCGGCGCCCTGCGCGGCGGCGCCCTCGCGGCGGCCGGGGGTGCCGGGCTGCTCGTGCCCCCGTCCGCGGCCGCGGCGTCCCCCGGGGCCCCCGGGTCCGCGGCGCTGCTGCGCAGCGGCCTGCCGACGATCACGCACGGGGTCCAGTCCGGCGACGTCACCGCCGGCGGCGCGACGGTGTGGACCCGCGCCGACCGCACCGCCCGGATGTTCGTGCAGGTCTCCCCGACCGGCACCTTCGGCGCCGACTGCCGCACCCACCGGGGGCCGGTGCTGACCGCCGCCAGCGACTTCACCGGCCGCCTGGAGCTGACCGGGCTGCCGTCGGCGGCCGAGGTGCCCTACCGCGTCGTCCTCGGCGAGCCCGACGCCCACCGGCCCGACGGCCACGGCGCGGAGGGCTTCCTGCGGACAGCGCCCGCCACCGGCGACGCCCGCCGCATCCGGTTCCTGTGGAGCGGCGACCAGACCGGCCAGGGCTGGGGCCGCAACCCCGACATCGGCGGGTTCCCGATCTACCGCGCGATGGCCGCCCGCGACGCGGACTTCTTCCTGCACTCCGGCGACACGGTCTACGCCGACGGCGTCATCACCGGGGACGTGACCCTGCCGGACGGGCGGGTCTACCGCAACGTCGTCACCGAGGAGAAGTCGCACGTCGCGCAGACCCTCGATGACTTCCGCGGCGCGTTCCGCTACAACCTCGAGGACGAGGCCTACCGCGCGTTCTTCGCGCGCATCCCGCAGGTGAACCAGTGGGACGACCACGAGGTCCACAACAACTGGTTCCCGCACCAGCTGATCGACGACGAGCGCTACACCGAGAAGCGCGTCGACGTGCTGTGGGCGCGCGGGGAGCAGGCCTGGCGCGAGTACGTGCCGATCTCCTCGAACCGCACCTCCTCGGTGTACGGGCAGTTCTCCTTCGGGCCGCTGCTGGACGTGTTCGTGCTGGACATGCGCAGCTACCGCGACCAGAACCCGTGGGGCTGGGCCGGCGGCGGGATCCGCCCCGACGGCGGGATCCTCGGCGCCGAGCAGGCGCACTGGCTCGTCGAGGCGATGGCCGCGTCCACGGCGCGCTGGAAGGTCGTGCAGGCCGACATGCCGATCGGTCTCGTCGTGCCCGATGCGCAGACCGACCCCGCGGGCGTCGAGGCGGTCGCGCAGGGCGACCCGGGGGTGCCGCGCGGCCGCGAGCAGCAGATCGCGTGGATCCTGCGCGAGCTGAAGGCGCGCGGGGTGCGCGACCACGTGTGGCTGACGGCCGACGTGCACTACACCGCCGCCCACCGCTACGACCCCGCGCGGGCGGTGTTCACCGAGTTCGACCCGTTCTGGGAGTTCGTCTCCGGGCCGCTGCACGCCGGCTCCTTCGGCCCCGGCGACCTCGACCCGACCTTCGGCCCGGAGGTGGTGTTCCAGGCGGTGCCGCCGCACGCGAACACCTCCCCGCTGGAGGGTTCGCAGTTCTTCGGCGAGGTGGAGATCGACCCCGACAGCCAGGAGCTCACCGTCGTGCTGCGCGACATCGCCGGCGCGGCCCTGTGGAGCCGCACCCTGACCCCCACCTCCTGACCCCCGAGCCGACCGCTCCGATCGGTGATCTTCCACGGTGCACCGTGGAAGATCACCGATCGGTGGTCAGGGGCTGAGGGGCTCGCTGGTGAGGGCGGCCAGCGGGGCGCGCAGCTTCAGCAGCACCTCGGCGACCTCGGCGTCCGGGTCGGAGTCCAGCACGACGGCCCCGCCGGCGCCGACGCGCCACTCGCCACCGCCCGCGGCGGGCACGAGCACCGCGGTGCGGATGACGACGGCGAGGTCGGCGGCGCCGGTGGTCGACAGCCAGCCGAGGGTGCCGGAGTAGACCCCGCGCGGGCGCTGCTCGAGCGCGTCGACGATCTCCGTCGTCCGCAGCTTGGGCGCCCCCGTCATGGACCCGGGCGGGAAGCAGCTGCGCAGGCAGTCGACGGCGCCGGCCCCCGGGCGCAGTCGGCCGCGCACGGTCGTCACCAGCTGGTGCACGGTCGGCAGCGTCTCGACGGCCATGAGGTCGGGCACCACCACCGTGCCCGGCGCGCACACCCGGCCGAGGTCGTGGCGCAGCAGGTCGACGACCATGAGGTTCTCCGCGCGCGTCTTGGGGTCCGCGCGCAGCGCGAGCGGGTCGGTGCCGAGGGCGGCCGTGCCCTTGACCGGCCGGGTCTCGACCTCGCCCGCCGCGTCGACGTGCAGGAAGCGCTCGGGCGAGCTGCCGGCCACGACGGCACCGCCCAGTCGCAGGAACGCCGCGTAGGGGGCGGGGTTGGCGCGCCGCAGCCGGCGGTAGGCGTCGAGGGGGTCGCCGACGGCGGGCACGCGCGCCTGCGTCGTCAGGCACACCTCGTAGCTCTCCCCCGCGCGCAGCTGCTCCTGCGCGGCCAGGACCTGTTCGCGGTAGCGCGGCGGCGGGGTGTCCAGGACGGCGGGCACCGCCGGCGGTGCGGGCGGCGGGGGCGGCTGCGGCAGCCGCCGCAGCGAGCGGGCCGTGCGCCGCGACCACTCCCGCGCCGCCCGCTCCTGCTCCTCGCGCGCCGGCCCGTCCCGCTCCACGAGCGCGACGAGCCAGGTGGCGTCCCGCTCGTGGTCCACGGCGACGAACCGGTCGCAGAACAGCCACGCCGCGGCGGGCAGGTCGTCGCGGCGCGCCGCGGGGTAGCCGCACTCCGCGCGCAGCTCGTAGCCGGCCCAGCCGACGAAGCCCCCGGCGAAGGGGAACGGCAGCGCCTCGGCGCCCTCGACCCCGCTGAGCTCCAGCTCGGCGGCCAGCCGGTCCAGGACGCCGGGACCGGCGGGCAGCTCGCGGGCCAGCGGGCCGGTGCCGTCCCCGAGGAAGGAGAAGCGGCCCGATCCCGCCCCGCGGGCGGCGCTGTCCAGCCAGAACGCGGGGGTGGACGCGCCGAACAGGTGGGTGAACGCGGCCTCGGCGTCCACGGCCGGGCCGGTGCGCTCGGCGAGCACCCGGAAGCGCGGCGCCGGCCGCGCGCTCGCCGGCGTGCCCGTCGCCCGTCGCCCGGCTCCCGCGGGGAGCGCGCCGCCGCACCAGCGCACGAAGTTCTCCACGATCCGCTCCCCGCCCGTGCTGGCCACCGACTCGGGGTGGAACTGCACGCCGACCTGGGGGCGGGTGCGGTGGCGCAGCGCCATGAGGACCCCGTCCTCGGCCCACGCCAGCGGCTCCAGCTGCGCCGGCAGGGGTTCGGCCACCCGGAAGGAGTGGTAGCGCGTCGCGGCGAACCCCTGCGGCAGCCCCGCCAGCAGCGAGGTCGCGGTGTGCCGGACCCGGTCGACGTGCCCGTGCAGCGGCTGCGGGGCCGCCTCCACGGCGGCCCCCGCCGCCAGGGCGATGCCCTGCATGCCCAGGCAGACCCCGAGCACGGGGACCTCGCTGCGGCGCAGCACGTCCGCGGACAGCGCGAAGTCGCGCGGGTTCGCCGGGTGCCCGGGACCGGGCGAGAGCACGACCCCGGCGAAGCCGGCGAGGTCCAGCTCCCCCGGGGCGACGTCGTCGTCGCTCAGCACGACCGGGTCGGCGCCGGTCGCGACGGCCAGCAGCTGCACGAGGTTGTGGGTGTAGGAGTCGTGGTTGTCCACGACGAGCCAGCGCACCGGGGCAGCCTGCCAGACCCCCGCCGGAGCCCCGGGGCGCTCAGTCGGCGACGACGGTCCGGTCGAGCGGTTCCAGGTCGGCCGGCTGGACGCTGACGCTGGGGAAGTCGGCGAGCTGGCCGTGCTCGGCGCGGTCCCACTCGTCGAAGGTGAGCCCGCTCTGCAGGTACACCACGAGCAGCCGCGCCAGGGCGACGAGGCCGTCGACGTGCGCGCGCTCGTGCCCGTGGCTGGAGTCCAGGCCGAAGCCCAGCAGCGCGTGGCGGGCCTCGATGCCGGCCTCCAGGGCGGGGGCGGCGTCGGAGCGGTAGTGCCGGTACACGTCGCGCACGGCGGGGATGCCGTGCTCGCGGGCCAGCGCGTGCAGCCGCCGCGAGAGGTGGTAGTCGAAGGGCCCGGTCATGTCTAGCATGCCGATGCTGGCCAGCTCCTCGCGGGAGTTCTGCCCCTCGGCGACCACGGCGTTGTCGACGGCCACCAGCTCGGCCACGTCGGGGGCCAGGCCGTGGGTGGCGCCGAAGCCGACCTCCTCGCCGATGGTGACGAGGAACTGCGCGCTGACCTCCAGCGGCACGTCCGCGTCGCGCAGCGCCTTCAGCGCGGCCAGGCAGGCGGCCAGACCGGCCTTGTCGTCCAGGTGGCGCGACTTCACGTAGCCGCCGCGGGTCAGCTGCGGGGCGGCGTCGAGGGCGACGAAGTCGCCGACCTCCACGCCCAGCTCGAGGACGTCGCGGGCGGACTCGACGGGTTCGTCGATGCGGATCTCGACGACCTCCCAGCCGACGCCCTGGGTGTCGATCTCGTCGCCGAAGGTGTGCCCGCTGCTCTTCAGCGGCAGCACGGTGCCGGTGTACACGCGGTCGAAGTCGTCGGTGAAGATCGTCACGTGCGCGCCCTCGGCGAAGCGCGCGCTGTGGCTGCCGACGGGCACGACCTCCAGGCGGCCGGTGTCCTTGATGCGCTTGACCATCAGCCCGATGGTGTCCGCGTGCACGACGACGGCGCGGCGCACCACGTCGGTGCGCCCGCGCAGCGTCGCCCGCAGGATGCCGCGGCGGGTCAGGTCGAAGGGCAGGCCGAGGGCGTCGATGTGCGTCCCGACCGCCTGCATGACGGCGTCCGTGCGCCCCGACGGGCTGGGGATCCGCAGCAGCTCCATCAGGGTCGAGGTCAGGTACTCGACGTCGACGGGCAGGTCCCGGACGGTGGCCCCGGGACCTGCGGCGGTTGCTCGTGTGGTGCTCACCCGGCCGATGCTTCCAGGTGCGCGCGGCCGGTGCGCACCTGGTGGAGCGCGGGCCGGCGTGCCCCGCGCGGCGCGCGGTGCGAAGGTGGGCGCAGGCGACGAGCCCGCGCGCCACCGCCCGCTCCCGGGAGACCCAGCAGTGCAGCCCTCGCACGGGGCGGCGCGCCGATCGCGCGCTGCCGCACGGCCCACCCC
>NZ_JAAALL010000073.1 GCF_009906315.1 Kineococcus vitellinus
CCACCCCGGACCCCGGACCGGCCGGCGGTGAGGGGCGTCCTGCGGTTCGCGGCGAAGGCGCTCGCCGGCCTGGTCGTCCTGCAGCTCGTCCTGCTCGGCCTGCTCGTCGCCGCGCAGGCGGTGCCCAACGAGCCGATCGTGCGCCACCTGGCGCAGGCCGTGGACAGCGGCGACTACGGCGCCCCCTACGCCCCCGACCGCGTCGGCGGCAGCGCGGACCGCTTCACCGAGTGCGTCGTCCTGGGCTACGGCGTCAGCTCCGCCGACGACGACCGCGGCCTGTGGTTCCGCGCCACCGGCGGACCGCGGCTGTCCTCCTGCGAGGACGGGGTGGCCGAGATCCGCGCGCTCGCCGCCGGAGCCTCCGTGATCCCCCCGGCGACGTACTTCCGCTACTGGAGCGGGTACTCGGTGCTGACCCGGCCGGTGCTGGCGCTGACGGACGTGCCGGGGTTGCGGCTGGTCGTGAGCGCGGTGTTCGCGGTGGCGGTGCTGGCCGCCTTCCTGGCGCTGGTGCGCCGCGCGGGCACCCCGGCGGCGTTCGCGCTGCTGGTGCCGGTGGCCGCGGCGACGAACGCGCTGGCGATGCCCGCGGAGGCGTTCAGCCACGGCATCGCCCTGGCGGCGGTGGCGGCCGGGGTCGCGCTGAGCGCGGTGGGCGCCTCGCACGGCTGGCGCGGCGCGGCGCTGGCGGCGGCGGGTTCGGCGGCGCTGTTCTGCTACGTCGACCTGCTGACGGTGCCGCCGATGGCCTGGGCGCTGTGCGCGGCGAGCGCCGGGGCGGTGGCCGCCCGCCGGCGCAGCGGCCTGGCGCCGGTGCTGCGCACGACGCTGGCCGCGGGCCTCGCCTGGCCGCTGGCGTTCGCGTTCACCTGGGTCTCGCGGTGGGTGGTCGCCGCGCTCGTGCAGGGCCCGGGGGTGTTCACCAAGGTGCAGGAGGTCAGCCGCTTCCGCCTCGACGGCGGGGACGTCTCGCAGGAGTTCGGCGCCGGGCTGGTCGCGAACTGGCGCTGGTGGACCGGGCACACCGCCACCCTCGTCCCGGTGCTCGCGCTCGCCGCCGCCGTCGTCGCGATCGCCCTGGTGCTGACGGTGCGCCGCCACGGCCCGCGGGCCCTGGCGCGCACCGCCGTCCTGGCCGCCCCCGCGCTCGTCGTCCCCGCCTGGTACTGCGTGCTGAGCAACCACTCGCAGATCCACGCCTTCTTCACCTACCGCAGCCTGGCCGCCGCGCTGGGCGTGCTGGTGCTGGCCGCCGTGGTGCCCGCCTCCCGGCCCTCAGGGGCGCAGGTACACGCGGAGGCGGTGCAGCAGGGCGGCCAGGGCGGTCCACGCCAGGACGGCGACCGCGGTGGTCTGCCACTGCGCTGAGTGCAGGCGCTCCAGCACGTCCGGCGCGGCGCGGTGCAGCACCAGCGCCGCGACGACGTGCGAGCCGAAGTACACGAGCAGGCTGTTGCGGCCCAGCGCCTCCAGCGGCCACACCGCCCGCCGCAGCAGCGCCGGGGTGCGGCGCGAGTCCAGCAGCAGGTGCCCGGCGAGCAGCACCACCGCGACGGCGGCCGCCACGGCCAGCGCGAACGGCGGCGTCCACAGCCGCTTCATCGCCGGCACCTCGTGACCGGTGAGCAGCCCCGGCACGGCCGCCGTCAGCCCGGCCAGCAGCGCGAACGCCGCGGCCGCGGCCAGCACGGGGGCGGTCGCGGCGCGGGTGCCGCGCCCGCGCGAGCGCGCCGACAGCAGCAGGTGCCCGACGCAGGCCCCGGCCGCCGCGCTGACGCAGGCGCCGAGGACCGCCGGCAGCCCCTCGGGGTCGTGCCCGGGCTGCCCGCCGCCGTAGACGTGCGCGGCGCCGAACACCGCCGGGTCCACGACGCCGGAGGGGTTGCACGCCCGCGTCAGCTCCCCGCCCGGGCAGGTCGTCGCGAACCACGCCAGCACGCCCGTCCACACCAGCGCGAGCACGAGCGCGATGGCGAACCAGCCGCGCGCCGAGCGGGTCAGCAGGTGCCCGAGGGCGAGGACGAGGACCACCCCGGCGTACAGCTGCAGCACCCCGGGGTAGCGCCAGGTCGCCGCGCTCCACGGGTTCGCGACGAGCGCGTTGTAGAGCAGCCCGACGGCCAGCAGCACGAGGACGCGCCGGGCCAGCCCGCCGACCTCGGTGCGCCGGTGCATGGCGAACCCCAGCCCGCAGCCGGTGAGGGTGACGAAGACGGGGAACACCAGGTCCAGGCCGTGCACGCCCTCCCACTCGGCGTGCTCGAACCACGGCGGCGTCACGACGAGGCTGTTGACGGCGACGCTCACCACGAGCATGAGACCGCGCACGACGTCCAGGCTGGTGATGCGCCCGCCGGTGCGGGCGGGTGCGCGGGGCGCGGTGGTGGGTTCGGCCGGCGTCGTCACCGCTCCACTCTGCCACCGCATCTCGACGCAGCGTGGCCGGTTGCCGACGACCTTGACGGCCCCCACGCGCAGGGACATGCTGACGCGCACGTGGCGATCACCCGCTCGACCTGCACGACGACGTGGAGGGACGATGGCGCTGTACCAGTACCTGTGCGACGACGACGGCCCGTTCGAGGCCAGCAGCCCGATCGGCACCGCGGCGCCCCGTCGCCCGTGCCCGACCTGTTCCGGTGCGGCGCGGCGCGTCTTCACCGCACCGGCGCTCTCCCGCGCCTCCCGCCCGGCCGCGGCGGCCATCGAGCGCGCGGAGCGCTCGGCGCACGAACCCGACGTCGTGACCTCGCTGCCACCGGCCGGGCGACGCCGCCCGGCCCCCGCGCAGCCCTCGCCGGCCCAGCGCCGGCTGCCGAGGCCCTAGGCGGCCGCTGCTCCAGCGCACGAAGGAGGACGAGCCCGTGGGGAACGTCGGACTGCTCTACGTGGGTGCCGTGCTCTTCCTCAACGGCATGATGCTGCTGGGCCGGGTGGACGGCCGCGCCGCCGCACCGCTGAACATCTTCGTCGGTGTCCTGCAGGTCATCACCCCCACCTACCTGATCTTCACCGCCGGCGGGGACGCGGACACGATCCTCGGCGCCTCGGGGTTGTACCTGTTCGGCTTCACCTACCTCTACGTGGCCTTCAACCAGCTGCTGGGCCTGGACGGCAGCGGCCTCGGGTGGTTCTCCCTGTTCGTCGCCGCGTGCGCGCTGGTCTACTCGGGCCTGAACTTCGTGCGCTTCGACGACCCCGCCTTCGGGGTGGTCTGGCTGTACTGGGCCTTCCTGTGGGGGCTCTTCTTCGTCCTGCTCGGCCTGGGCCGCGACGGCCTGACCCGCTACACCGGCGCCGTGGCCGCCGTCCAGGGCATCGTCACCGGCGCCGTCCCGGCGTTCCTGCTGCTCACCGGCAACTGGCAGCCCAACGTCACCGCCCTGGCCATCGTGCTCGCGATCTTCGGCGCCGTGGTGTTCGGCGTCCTCTACCCCCGCCTCACCGGCCCGCGGCGCGAGCGCGTCCCCGCGGGGCCGGCGCGGACGGCCGGGGGCCCTCCGCTGCGCTGAGCCCCGCCCGCGCACCCGCCCGACCCGACGAAGGAGATCCGATGCCCGAAGTGGTCTTCCCGCTGGACTCGACCAAGAAGTTCACCGAGCAGGAGAAGCTCGGGCACAACCGCTGGCACCCCGACATCCCCGCGCAGGTGCACGTGAAGCGCGACAGCACCTTCCGGGTGCACTGCCGCGAGTGGTTCGACGGCGCCATCCACAACGACGACTCCGCCGACGACGTCCGCGACGCGCCGCTGTCCACCGTCCACGTCCTCAGCGGGCCCATCGCCGTCGAGGGCGCCCAGCCCGGGGACCTGCTCGTGGTCGACATCGTGGACGTGGGACCCATCCCGCAGGAGGACTCCGGCCCGCTGGCCGGGCAGGGCTGGGGCTACACCGGCATCTTCGCCACGCAGAACGGCGGCGGGTTCCTCACCGAGCAGTTCCCCGACGCCTACAAGGTGATCTGGGACTTCCGCGGCCAGCAGGCCACCTCCCGCCACGTGCCCGGCGTCTCCTTCACCGGCATCGTGCACCCCGGCCTCATGGGCACCGCCCCCTCCCACGAGCTGCTGGCGAAGTGGAACGCCCGCGAGGGCGCGCTCATCGCCACCGACCCCGAGCGGGTCCCGGCGCTGGCGCTGCCGCCGCTGCCGCAGGACGCCATCCTCGGCGGCCTCACCGGCGACGCCTTCGAACGCGCCGCCGCCGAGGCCGCCCGCACCGCCCCGCCGCGGGAGAACGGCGGCAACCAGGACATCAAGAACTTCACCAAGGGGACCCGCGTCTTCTACCCCGTCTTCGTCGACGGGGCGAACCTGTCGATGGGCGACCTGCACTTCTCCCAGGGCGACGGGGAGATCACCTTCTGCGGCGCCATCGAGATGGGCGGGTTCATCGACCTGCACGTCGACCTCATCAAGGGCGGCATGAGCACCTACGGCGTCACCGAGAACGCGATCTTCATGCCGGGCAACACCGACCCGCAGTACAGCCAGTGGCTGGCGTTCTCCGGCACCTCCGTCACCCTCGACGGCGAGCAGCGCTACCTGGACTCCCACCTGTCCTACCAGCGGGCCTGCCTGCACGCGATCGACTACCTGACGAAGTTCGGCTACAGCCCCGAGCAGGCCTACATGATCCTCGGCGCCGCCCCCATCGAGGGCCGGCTCTCCGGGGTCGTGGACATCCCCAACTCCTGCTCGACGGTGTACCTGCCGACCGCCATCTTCGACTTCGACGTGCGCCCCTCGGCGAACGGGCCGGTGCAGGTCGACCCCGGGATGGGCGTGCCGCGCTCCAGCTTCTGAGCCCCCTCCCCCCACCCCCCACCGTCCGCGGAGGTCCGGTGAGCAACGCGATCGTCAAGCAGACCGGTCCCGGGTCGGTGGTCGCCGACGGCATCTGGCAGTTCCGCCTGGGCGCGGCGCCGCTGCTGCTGGGCCTGGCCGTCGGCGCGGTGGCCGCCACCGCCACCGCCCGCGCGCTCGAGCGGGCGCGCAGCGGAACCACGACCGCCCGGGCCCCGACCCCGACGGGCTGGCCGGTCAACTTCGCCCACCGCGGCGGGCGGCACGTCGTGCCCGAGGACACCGTCGAGGGGTTCCGCGAGGCGCTGCGGCTGTTCGGCGACATCGTCCTGGAGCTCGACGTGCACGTCAGCGCGGACGGCGAGGTCGTGGTCCTGCACGACGAGACCGTGGACCGCACCACGGACGGGACGGGGCCGGTGGCGGAGCTGACGCTGGCGGAGCTGCAGCGGCTGGACGCCGGCCACCGCTTCCAGCCCGAGGGCGCCACCGGCTTCCCCTGGCGCGGCAGGGGGGTGCGCATCCCGACGCTGGCGGCGATCTACCGGGAGTTCCCCGACCGGCCGGTGAACATCGAGCTCAAGAGCCGCCGCGCGGGCGCGGAGGAGGCGGTGTGGCGGGTGGTGGAGGCCGCCGGCGCGCAGCGGCGCACGCTCGTCGTGACGACGAGCGGCGCGGCGATCCGGCGCTTCCGCCGGGCCAGCGGCGGCACGGTCGCCACCGGCGCGTCGGTCGGCGAGTTCGCGATCCACCGCCTCCTGGGGCTCACCGGGCTCGGCGGCCTGCACGCACCGGCGTTCCAGGCGCTCCAGCCGCCGGACACCTGGCACGGCGTCCGCGTCACCACGGCGGGCGCGGTCCGCCGGGCCCGCGCGGACGGCCTGCGGGTGGACGTGTGGACGGTCGACGACGAACCGGCGATGCGCCGGCTGCTGGGCTGGGGGGTCGACGGCATCATGACCGACCGCCCCGACGTGCTCGCCCGGCTGCTGGGGCACCAGCCCGCGCCGAGCACGTGAGGGCGGGGACGTGCGCCGCGCCCCCGGCGGCTCGAGGGACGCCCAGGCCCTGCAGCGCGAGGTCGAGCAGCTCACCCGCGAGGCCGAGCACGAGCGGCGGCTCGCGGCGCTGCGGCGCGAGGTGCGGCTCGGCAAGAGGCTGCTCAAGCGCGCGACGTCGCCGTGGGGACGGCTCCTCGCCCGGCTGCGCAGGTGGTACGACGACTCCCTGCCCGACGTCAGCGAGCGCTTCACCGCCTTCCACGACGCGCTCACCGCCCTCGGCAAGGTCCTGCTGGGGGTGGTCGCGCTCCTGCTCCTCGTCGGGGTGACGAACCAGGAGGCGCTCCCGGTCCTGGTGCGCAACGCCCCCTTCCAGATGGCGGTCATCTCCGCCGCCATCGTCGCGATCCCCCTGCTGGCGGCCGTCTGGCGGACGAGGGGCACCACCTGGCGCTTCCTGGGCACCGTCACCGTGGCCGCCATCTGCTTCGCCATCTTCTCGGCGGCCTGGTACCCCACCGCGGCGACCGTCCCGACCATCTCCCTGGCGCGCGGGAGCGCGGACGGGACGTACGTCCTCAGCAGCGGCACCAGCGGGTTGCAGGCCGACGAGGCCCTGCGGGCCCGCCTGGCGACGTCGGCCACGGCGGAGGGCTGCGCGGCCGGCGACACCTCCGACCGGGAGCTCGGCACGTCGGCGGCGGCCACCCTGTGGACCGCGACCGCCGGCGCCGCCGCCACGGGCGTCGCCTCGGTCGAGCACACCTTCTCGCCGGGGCGTGGAGCGGTGTGGGTCTGCGCCTGGTCCCGCTCCCCGACGCGGTGCGGCTGGACCATCACGCAGTTGAGGTTCCTCGGGGTGGAGCCGTGCATCATCCACGCCCGGACGCGGCAGGCGCACACCAGCTTCCGGCTGCCCTGATCCCGGTCCGGGAGCGCATCGGGCTCCCACCGCCGGTCGGCGTGCAGGTACCCGCTGAACGCGCCGCCGCGGTTCGACCAGTACCACGAGCGCCACCCGACGTCCCTGCGCGCCCCTCGTCGCACAAACCCAACAGGCACAACACCGAACACGAGGTGTTGCGTTTGTTGCGCTTGGACGTATGCTCGGTGGGTGCGTACCGCAGTCTTCGACGACACTCGAGCATCGGTCAGCCAGGACCTGCTGACGACCGGTGAGGCGGCACGCATCCTCGGCGTCTCACGCCAGCACGTGGTCAACCTCTGCGATCGCGGTGACCTCCCCTTCACGACCACCGGCGTGCACCGCCGGGTACGGCGCGCCGACGTCGAGGCCCTCCGGGCCACGGCCGCCCGGCTGAGCCGGGACCAGCGGCGCAGCCTGTGGCTGGCGCACGCCGTGGCCGGGCACCTGGTGACCGACCCCGAGACCACGCTCGCGCGGGCGCGGGCGAACCTGAGCACGATGCGGGAGCGGCACCCGCGTGGTCAGGCGGCGAAGTGGCTGGCGGAGTGGGCCGACCTCCTGGACGGCCCCGTCGACGACATCCTGACGACCTTGACCTCACCCTCACCACGAGCGCGGGAGCTGCGGCAGAACTCGCCCTTCGCCGCGGTCCTGAGCGAGGACGAACGTCGTCACGTGCGCGACGCCTTCGCAGCACACTCCTCGACGCGCTCCACGTGGGGCGCCGAGTGAGGCGAGCGGACCTTGCTCACATCCTGCGCGCGGCCAGCCAGATCGCCGGCGACCCCGATGTGGTCGTCATCGGCTCGCAATCCATCCTCGGCAGCTACGACGAGGACGACCTGCCCGACCCGGTGATCGGGTCGGTGGAGGCCGACGTCACCTTCTGGAACGATCTCGACGACCGGAAGTCCGACGCGGTGGACGGCGCCATCGGCGAGGACAGCGGGTTCCACCAGACGTACGGCTACTACGCCCAAGGCGTGTCCATCACCACAGCCGTCCTGCCGGACGGGTGGCGCGAACGCGTGGTGGTGTGGGAGAACCGGTCCAGCGTGCCCGGACGAGCGCACTGCCTGGAGGCGCACGACCTGGCCGTCGCCAAGCTGGTCGCGGCACGGATGAAGGACTACGACTTCGTCTCCGCACTGATCGACGCGGGGCTCGTCTCCCCGACGACGCTGCGCGAGCGAGCGGAGACGTTGCCACCGCCTCGCTCGCGCACCGCACGCGTCCTCCGCTGGCTCGACGGGCACGAGCACCGACCGCACGCCGGCAGGTGATGGAGCGGGCCCTCACCCACTGGTCGGCGTGGTCCTCGGCGGGGTGAGGACCGGTCAGCCGGCCGCGTCCACCGCGACCGGTTGCCGCGACGGGCGGGTGCTGAGCCGCGCGCACACCGCCCCGGCGGCGGTCAGCAGCGCGACGACCGCGAGGCCCCACCCCAGCGACGTGGCCGCGGCCACCGCGCCCAGCACGACCGGGCTCACCGTCGAGCCGAGCGCCTTCGCGACCGACTCGGCGGCGGACACGCTGGCGCGCAGGTCGGGGTGCCAGCCGACGACGAGGGCCGGGCTGAGCGGCATGAGCACCCCCGTCACCACCCCGAAGGCGACGAGGACCGCGGTGCTCGCCCACACCGGCCCGCTCGCGACGACCCCGGCGAGCGCCAGGCACACCACCGGCAGCGCCGGGTAGGCGCGGGCGAACAGGCCCGCGGCACCGGAGCGGACCAGCAGGAGCTGGTTGAGGCTGCTGCCGGCGAACACCCCGGCGGGGATCATCACGGCGACCAGCACGCGCTGCCACAGCACGGGCTGGGTCTGCTGGGAGACCACGCTCACCGCGTAGTGCGCGGCCTGGATCGCCCAGCCCACCCCGGCGGCGGCCAGCAGCAGCAGCGCCGTGCGGGGCACGAGCAGCGCCGCGTGGACCTCGCCCAGCAGCACCCGCAGCCGCAGCACCGGCCGCACCTGCCCGTGGTGGGCGGGCGCGGGCGGCACCCGGCGGGCGATGAGGGGCGCCAGCGCCAGGACGAGCACGCCGTACCCGACGACGACCCACGACCACAGCTGCGGCGAGCCCAGCCCGGCCGCGACCGCCCCCACCGCGAGCCCCGACGCGGCGCCCACGCTGGTGAACGTCTGCAGCCGGGAGAACCCGCGGTCGCGCCCGCCGGGGTCCTCGCGGTGGGCGTCGGCCACGATGACGGCCGCGCACAGCATGAGCGCGCTGTTGGTGATGCCGGTGAGGACCCGGGCCAGGACGATCCCCGCGAACCCCGGTTCCAGCAGCAGCGCCGCCGACAGCACCACGTTGGCCGCGACCGCCACCGGCAGCACCCGGCGCGGGGAGAGCAGGTCGAACAGCGGGCCGAGCAGCACCGTGCCCAGCGCCGCGGCCGCCGCGTACACGCCGACGGTGACGCCGACCTGCCCGACGCTCAGGCCGATGCGGTCGCCCAGGACCACCGAGACGGGGATGAACCCGAGCTGCGACAGCGGGGTCAGCAGGACCAGCAGGCCCGGCAGGACGCCGAGCCGGGGGCGGGCGGACGGCTCGGCGCTGGGGGACGACACCCCTGGACGCTACGTGCTGACCGCCCCGGGGGCTCCCCGGTGGCTGCGACCGGTGGTCGTCGACCGCCTACCGCCGACCTGCGGGCCGTCTTCCCGCAGCAACGCGGCTGATCACGGCACGATCCGCAGTACGTGCCGTCGCCACCGCCCGGCCAGGCCCGAACTTCGTGCAACAGCCTGTTGCACGTCTTCCTCAAGACCACGTCACGGTGCCTGCTCAGCTGCATCGATGATCCAAGTCCACGACGGCCAGATCGTGGTGATCACCGCTACCGTCGATGCGGTGAGGACCATCTCCGCCGAGGACCTGCGCGACCAGCTCGCGCGGGTTCTGCGCGAGGTGCAGGAGGGCGAGACCTTCACCGTCACCCGTGAGGGGCGACCGGTCGCCACCATCGGTCCGCACGAGCCGTCGCAACCGGGCGGCCCGCAGACCTGGGTGCCGGCCGGGCAGGTCATCGGCGCCCTCGCTCACCTCGACCCGGGCCTGGCCGGGCGGCTGCGCACCGACCTCGACGAGCACTTCGACGACGACGTCAGCGACCTCTTCGAGCGGCACCGTCGGACACGATCCCGGCAGACGTAGGAGGATTCCACCGGCTGACGAGCCCGCTCATGGGCACCGGCGTCTCGTCACGCTCGAGTTCCGGGCACCGATTCTCGGGTGATGACGCCGAACGCCGAGGGACCGCACCGCTGAGCGAGGACGGAACCACCGAGGGTCACCGGTGTCCCCCGGACGCCGCCGCCTCCACCGCCAGGGCAGCGCTCGGCGCGCGGATCGATCGTGCAGCGGGCAGGCTCGCCGCCGTGGTCGAGCAGCGGCCGACGCCCCCGGGCGGTCGGTGGTGCCCGATCCGGACCAGACCACCACCGCCTCCGCTCCGAAGGGGAGTCATGACGGAGATCACCGCCCACCACGGCCTCTTCAAGGACACCGACCTGCACGTCGACGACACCGGCGGCCCCGGCCGCCCCGTCGTTCTCATCCACGGCTGGCCGCTGTCGGGTGCCTCCTGGTCGCAGCAGGTGCCCGCTCTCGCCGAGGCCGGCTACCGGGTCGTCACCTACGACCGCCGCGGCTTCGGGCGCAGCGACAAGACCCGCACCGGCTACGACTACGACACCCTCACCGAGGACCTGCACGCCCTGCTCGAGGCCCTGGACCTGAACGACGTCACCCTCGTCGGCTTCTCCATGGGCGGCGGTGAGGTGGCCCGCTACTTCACCAAGTACGGCACCGAGCGACTGCGCAGCGTCGTCTTCGCCGCCGCCGTGCCCCCGTACATGACCCAGGGCGAGGACAACCCCGACGGCCCGCTCACCAAGGAGCAGGCCGCGCAGATGGAAGCGGCCCTCAAGGCCGACGAGGACTCCTTCTACGACGGTTTCATCACCGACTTCTTCTCCGTCGACGGCGTCCTGAAGGTCAGCGAGGCCCAGCGCCAGGAGGCACTCGCCCTGACCGAGCAGGCGGACAAGAAGGCGGCGCTGAAGGCCATGGAGGCGTTCGGGACCACCGACTTCCGCGACGACCTGACCAAGGTGAGCGTTCCCGCCCTCGTCCTCCACGGCGACGGCGACGGCACGGTGCCCTTCGAGGGCTCCGGCGCGCGCACGCACGCCGCGATCCCCGGCAGCCGCCTGCACGTGATCGCCGGCGGCCCGCACGGCATCAACGTCAGCCACGCCGAGGAGTTCAACCGCGTGCTGCTGGAGTTCCTGGCTTCCTGAGCGGGGAACCGGCCGGCCGGTGCCGCGGGGCACCGGCCGGCCGTCCACGTCGCGGTGCGGGTCAGGACGGTCGGGCGGCGCCCACGAAGAAGCGGTCGGTGGTGCCGCGGCGCTCCAGCTCCGCCGCGGTGGCCGCGGGCGTGCTGCCGGCGCCGGTGAGCAGCAGCGGCGCGGCGATGTTCGCGGCGAACGGGCCGGCGGCCAGCGCGTCGGGGTAGTTCTCCCCCACCGCGAGCACGGCGGTCGTGCTGGTGCCGAAGAACCGCTGGCCCACCGCGACGGCGGTGCCGTAGCGGTCGGCGCCCTGGATGCGCTCGAACGTCGCGTCCCCGTATCCGGCGGCGCGGATCTGGTCCAGCACCGCGTCGGAGACGGCGCTCTGCCCGCCGAGGACGATGAACCGGCTGGGCTGCAGCGGGAAGAGGTCCTCCCCCGTCAGGGCGGCGCGCACCGGCTCGGGCAGGAACGTGCGCCCCACCAGCAGGATCGGTGCGCCCTGGCTGCCCGCCGCGGCGGCGCCGGCGAGGGCGTCGGGGTAGTTCTCCCCGGTGGCGAGGAACACGGTGTCCGGGTCGTCGTAGAGGATTTCGGCGACCGTGACGGCCGTGGCGTAGCGGTCGTCGCCGTCCAGGCGCAGCACCGAGTAGCCGAGGCGCTCCAGCTCCGCCTCCACGGCCGCGCTCACCGACGCGGTCCCGCCGACGATGTAGACGTACTGGGTGTCCAGGCGCACGAGCTCGTCGAGGGTGGCCTGCGGGACCGTGTAGCGGCCGGTGAGCAGCACCCGGCTCTGCTCGCCTGCGGCGGCGGCGCTCGCGGCGAGGGCGTCGGGGAAGTTCTCCCCCGTCGCCAGGTACACGGGGGCGAAGGCGTCGCCCTCGAAGGCGCCGGAGACGGCGGCGGCGGTGCCGTAGCGGTCCTGGCCGGCGATGCGCTCGTCGGCGGCCTGGGCCGGAGCGGCGGTGGCGACACCGAGAGCGGCGGCGAGAGTGAGGGCGAGCAGGGCTGGGCGGCGCACGGGTGTCTCCTGGTGGATCGCGGTGAGCCGCCAGTGTGGCAGCGGCTCGCCCACCCGCGCAGGCGGTCCGGGGCGCCGGTCCCCCGGACGGATGAGAGGGACCGGCGCTCCGGCCGCGCAGGCGACCGGGCCGTCAGTCGACGTGCAGGTACCCGCCGAACGTCGCCGCGGCCTTGTCGCTCACCGTGGCGCTGCCGCCGAAGACGAAACCGGTGGACAGCGGCTTGGTGCCGTTGAGCTTGTCCAGCGCGCCCTTCGCCTCGGCGTTGAGGTCGGTGCCGCCGGTGAGCAGCAGCGGCCCGCCGATGGTGCCCATCGCGGCGGAGGCTACGAGCGCGTCCGGCCAGTTCTCCCCGGTCGCGACGCCGACGGAGCGGGTGGGCGTGCCGGCGGTGGTGGCGAAGCGCTCAGCGACGAGGCGCGCGGTGGCGAACCGGTCCGCGCCGACGACCTTGCGCGCGGCGATGCCGGCGGCGTCGGCCAGCGAGGAGGCCGCCGCGGCAGCGGGACCGCCGACGGCGACGACGCGCTCGCCCTTCGGGTCGTTCTTAACGAGGTACTGCGCGGTCGCGGTCGCCAGCGCGGCGCCGTCGGTGAGCAGCACCACGCCGCCGGTGCGGGCGGCGAGCGCGGAGACGGCCAGGCCGTCGGGGAAGTTCGTGCCGCTGGCCAGGTACACGGGGGCGGTGGTCGTCGTCGGCACGACGGCGGTCACCTCGTCGGCGATCGCGGCGGCCGTGGAGAACCGGTCGTCACCGGCGATGCGCTTGACCTCGAACGTGGCCGACAGCTCGGTGAGCGAGGTGTACGCCGGGGTGGACACGACACCGGTGCCGCCGAGCACGTAGACCGTGCCGCCGGGGGCCAGGACGCGCTTGACCTCCTCGGCGACGCTCTTGGTGAGGACGTCGGTGTCGGTGAGCAGCAGCGGCGCGGAGACCGCCGAGGCCAGCCGCGCCCCGGCGAGGGCGTCGGCGTAGCGGGAGGCCGCGGAGACCACGACCGCGCCCACGGACCCCGTCGTCGGGTACATCGCCTTGGAGGCGGTGATGGCGGTGCTGATGCGGTCCGCACCGGCGAAGCGGTAGCCCTTGGCGTCGAAGGCCGGCTTCTTCACCGTCGCGTACGGGGTGACGGCCGTGGTCGCCGCCGACGGGGTGCCGGGGCCGGCGATCGTCGTCGCCGCCACCGTGAACGTGTACGCGGCGCCGTTGGTGAGGCCCTTGACGGTGAGCTTGGACGCGGTCGCCGGGGCGGTCACCGGCGCCTGCGCGACCCCGTCCTTGATCGGGACGATGGAGTACCCGGTGACCGGGCCGATGCCGGTCTCCTTCGGCGCCGTCCACGTCAGCACCGCGCGGCCGTCGCCCGCGGCGACGGTCACCGCGGTCGGGGCGGCGGTCACCGCGGTCGCGGCGGCGACGGCGGCGACGGCGGCGGCGACGGCGGCGGCGACCACCAGGGTGATGACCTGGTCGTCGTGACCCTCGGAGTCCTCCGCGCGGACGGTGAAGGTGGTGCTGCCCGCGGTGGTCCGGGTGCCGGGGAGGACACCGGTGACCGGGTTGAGGCTCAGAGCGGCGGGCAGGGCCGTCGCGCCGAACACCGACCAGGCGGGCGCCGGGGTGCCGGTCGCGGTGAGGTGTGCGAGAAGGCGGACTTCACCGCCGCCAGCGTGGGGGCCTGCGAGGTGAGGCGGGGCGCGGCCAGCTCGGCGTTGCTGGTCAGCGCGCATGTCATCAACACCGGCTTCGGGCGACATAGACGAAGCAAGAATTTCTTAAGCATGCTTACTGGCGTCGACAATCCAAGAAATGTTTCGATTTCACCACTCTTTTGGACACTTTCCATATAAGGAGGGATGGAGCGTAATACAGACCCAAAAAGCTTTAACTACAAAATGCGGAAGGGCCCCCGCGTGAGCGGGGGCCCTTCAACATTCAGTGCTGCTGATCAGGAAACGACCGAAGCAGTCACGGTCGTCGCAGCGGCAACCGAAACGCCGTTCGCGTCCTTGATCTTCGCGGCACCCTGAGCCGTCAGCGTAAATGCGGTGGTAGCCGGGCTGGGGACCGCACTCAGCGTCTCCGCCACCGTCAGCGTGATCGTGTTGCTTGCCGTGCCCGCGAAAGTCGGGGACACCGCGGAGATCGCGTTGGAAGCGGAGCCGTAGGTCACATCACCCGGAGCCGGGGCCGCGGAGTAGTAGACCGGCTTGCTGAACTGCAGCGTCACGGTGTCATCACCGGCGGCGTTGACAGAGATCGAAGCCGAGACCAGCGTCGGTGCGGCAGTGACGGCTGCGGTGGTCAGACGCCACTCAGTGACGGCCCCGTTGTCGACCAACTGCAGCGACCCGGTGCTTGCGCCGTTTGCGACGGACGCGAGCGCCGTCTCGAACTGGTCGGCCGTCTGCGACGTCCCGTTCACGAAGTACGTGCTGGAAGTGTTCCCAGCGTAGAAGTAGTTCGTGCGGTAGTTGATGTTGTCAACGACCTCGACACCACCGGCCACGCCCGCCGCCGTGTAGACATCCAGGGTGTCAGAGCCGGTGACGATGCCGCCGACAGGACCCGACAGGCCCCTGTTGGTCAGCGCAGCAGAACCCGTCGTGTCGATGGCACCGTCCGGAGGCGTGATGGTCACCTCGTCGCCAGGCGTGAGGGCGGCGGCGAACTCCGCCGCGGTCACCTGTGCGCCATCAACCGTGAGGGTCACGCCGGCACCCGTGGTGTCGAACGGGGCTGCCGGAGCAGCCGTCGTCGAGGAACCCGAGTAGACGACCAGGGCAGTCGGGTCGGCGCCCTGGACAGCGACACCGGTCACGGGCGTCGCCGCAGCGTTCGTCAGCGCGACGGTGGCCTCGCCGTTGTTGCGCGAGTACGAGATCGTGTCGCCCACGCTCACGTCGGCGAGGAAGGCGGCCAAGTCGGCCGACTCCTCCCCGTCGGAGGTGAGGGTGTCACCGCCGGTCAGGGTCCCGGTGGTGATGAGAGCACCCGACGCCGTCTGGAACGTCACGGTGGTGCTGGTCTTGGCCGTCACCTTGCCGGTGACGGTGGTGTTGACCAGGTTGACGACGTCCTGGACGTCAGCGTCGGCAGTACCCGTGAAGGTGATCTGGTCACCGGGGTTGATGGCTGCGGCGAAGGCCGTGGCCGTCGAAGCCGCACCGTTCAACTGGTACAGGGGGTCGGTCAGGCCGGCGATGGTCACCTGGTTGACCGTGGCACCGGTCACCGGCTCGGCGATGTTCACCGCTGCTGCCGTGCTACCGGTACCGACGAGGCCACTGGTGTAGGTGGCGGCGGCGACATTGGTCAGCGCGTAGGTGGTCACGCCAGCCGACGGGGTGTTCGACGAGATGACGATCGTGTCACCCGCGCTCAGGGCCGCCTCGAACACGCCGAGGGACGAAGAAGTCCCGCCGACGGTGAACTGGTCCGTGGTCGCGTAGGTCACGGTGACCGGCGCCTTGGTGGCCGGGTCGGCGAACGTAAACTGGTTGGCGCCAGCGTTAACCGCGGTGATGGTGACGGAGGTGACCGTCTGCGCAGCGTCCTCGCCAGCGTCGAGGACGGTCTCCGGCAGCACCGTGGTACCGCCGACAGCCACACCCGAGGTCAGGGTGTTCGCGTTGCTCGTCAGGTAACCCTGAGCGTCCGCACCGAGGGTGGCGCCGTCGGTCAGGATGATGGGGGCGTTCACCTTGGCAGCGGCGACCGCAGCCGGCAGCGCGTCGACCGGCGAGAAGCCGTTGACCAGGTAGACACCCGTCTTGGCGAAGCCGTAGGCCGCGTTGTTGGCGATCGCGGTGGCGGTGCTCGTGCGGGTCGCACCTTCGACGCGGGTGGAGGCCACGCCAGCAGCGGTGAGCTGCGTGCGGACGTTCTCGGAGACCGCGGAAGCCCCACCGATGACCGTGACGTTCTTGATGCCCCAGGTAGCGAGCGCCGCGGCGGTGGTGGCGTTGAGCGAAGCGGTCTCGGTCAGCAGGACCGGGATGCCGAGCTTGGCGGCGACCGGCGCGATGGCCAGGGCGTCGGCGAACTGGTCACCGCGGGCGATGAAGGCGGTGGTCGGCGCGGTGGTGCCGGCCTTCTGCTTGGCGATGTTGACGGCGGTCTCGTAGCGGTCGGCGCCGGTGATGCGCTGCTTGGTGCCGGTGATCGCGTTGTAAACCGTGTCGGAGACGGCGGTGGTGCCACCGACGACCCACGTCTTGGTGGGCTTGAGGGTGGTCCACGCGTCCAGCGTCGCCTGGGGCAGCGCGTTGGCCTGGGTGTAGAGGATGGGGATCGTCCCACCGGACAGGTAGGACGCCGCGAGGGCGTCGACGGCGTTGTCGCCGTTGGCGATGATGACGTCCGAAGCGCCGGTCGGGAACGCCGCGGTGGCGACGCTGGCAGCGGTCGCAAAGCGGTCAGCGGTGTTGGCAGGGCGCGTGAAAGAGAAGTTGGCGTCAGCCTGGGCCGGGACCGCGGCGAAGCCGAGGCCGGTCAGACCAACAAGAGCCGCAACGCCGGCCCCGATACCACGCCGGCGCAACCGGGAGGTTGCTGCGGTCACGATTGCCTCCAAGGCAGTGTGAAGTGATGTTCCCCCCCACGAGGGGCCGGCTCAGTGCGAGCCATGCCACCCTGCCGCTCCGCTACTCAGCGCAGTGGCTTGGTGACAGATCAGAACGTACACGAGAGTCACTCCCGCACCACGGGGAGTAATGGAAGATCTCTGAGTCTTACGGCGTGTCGCAGTACCCACACGGTCTGTGACCTGCGGTTTTGCCGTGCACCACCGATTGTTACAGTTTGGTAACGCGGCACCTCACTCGTCCCGCCTGCCTCACCTCACCCATCCGGAGTAGTCACATCGGATGGCGTCACCAGTCACGCACGGGCCGGGGGGTGGTGTGACTCGTGTGGGTGAGTCCCGACG
>NZ_JAAALL010000074.1 GCF_009906315.1 Kineococcus vitellinus
GGGCAGGGGGGTGCGCACGGGTTCCTTCCGGGTCAGGGGAGCGCGACGGCGCTCTCGGCCAGCGCGGCGCGGGTGCGGGCGCCGACGCCGAGGGCGAGGGCCTCGGCGAGCGCGTCGAGGGTGTCCACGTCCCGGCGCAGGCTCGGCAGCCGGGTCGGCCCGGCGGCGGGCAGCGCCCGCGCCCCGGCCGCGACGTGGGCGCGGGCCGAGGACGGCCCGAAGCGGTGCGGCGGCCGGCGAGGAGCACGCTGCCCCCGCCGTCGGCGTCGGCGACCACCACGGGCACGTCGCTGGCCGCGGCGGCGGCCAGCGCCCGCTGCAGCTCCTCGGGGCGCAGCGCCGGCAGGTCCCCCAGCAGCACGGCCGCGGGACCGGGGGCCAGGACGGCGAGCCCCGCGTCCACCGCGGCCGCCAGTCCGGGGCGCCCCGCGGAGGCCGTCGCGGCGCCCACCCCGCGGGCCAGCCGCGCGATCGCCGGGTCGTCGCTGACGCAGACGACGCAGTCCACCCCGGCCGTGGCGAGCGCGGCCTCCAGGCAGTCCAGCGCCATCGCCGTCGCCAGCGCGCGCCGCGCCGGCGCCGGCAGCGCCAGGCGGGACTTGGCCCCGTCCCCGCCCTTGACGGGGACGACGACCCGCCAGCCGCTCACGTGCGTCACCGGGGGAGTCTCCCCCACGCCGCGCAGCGGTGGAACACCTACCCTCGTCGCCGTGGGCACCTCACGCACCGACGCCTCCCCCGACACCTCCCGGCGCACGCAGCCCGGCCGCCGCGTGGTGCGCACCGCGGTGAGCACCGCCGCCCTCGACGTCGCCGAGCACGCCGCGCTCGTCGACGACGCCGCCGCGGGCGCCGTCGTCACCTTCGCCGGCGTGGTGCGCGACCACGACCACGGCCGCGGCGTGCGGGAGCTGGAGTACACCGGGCACCCCTCGGCGGCCGAGGTGCTGGCCCGCGTCGTCGCCGAGGTCACCGCCGACGCCGCCGTGGACGCCGTCGCGGTCAGCCACCGCCTCGGGCACCTGGCCGTCGGCGACGTCGCCCTCGCGGTGGCGGTCTCGGCGGCCCACCGCGGCGAGGCGTTCGCCGCGTGCGCGCGCCTGGTCGACGAGGTCAAGGCGCAGCTGCCGGTCTGGAAGCACCAGCTGTTCACCGACGGCACCTCCGAGTGGGTCGCCTGCCCCTGAGGGCTAGCCTCGGGCGGTGCCCGAGACCGCCCGCGTCCGCGCCGCCCTGCAGGTGGCCGCGGCCGACCCGCAGCAGCTGAGCGACGACGACGCCGAGGTCCTGCTGGCCGCCGACGGCGACGACCTCGACGAGCTCGCCGCGATCGCCGACGCCCGCCGCCGCGAGCGCGTCGGCGACGCGCTGACCTTCGTCGTCAACCGCAACCTGGACCCCGCCCGGGTCGGTGCGGGCACGCCGGCCAGCCGCGCCCGCGTGCGCGCCCTCGTCGCCGAGGCCGCGGGCCTGGGCGCCACGGAGGTCTGCCTGCAGGGACCGCTGCCGCCCGGTGCGCCCGCCGACGGCGCCGTGGACCTCGTGCGCACCGTCGCGCAGGCCGTGCCGGGCGTGCACGTGCACGCCTTCCGGCCCCCCGAGGTGGCCGCCGCCGCGCGGCGGGCGGGCAGCACCCCGCGCGCGTTCCTGCAGCGGGCCCGCGAGGCCGGGCTCGGCTCCGTGCCCGGCACGGCGGCGAAGGTCCTCGACGACGGCGTGCGCGCCGCGCTCAACGGCGGGCGCCCCGACCTGCCCGTCGCGCGCTGGCTGGAGCTGGTCACCACCGCCCACGAGGTCGGGCTGACCTCGACGGCCACGATGGTCTACGGCCACGTCGAGACCGCCGCCCAGCAGGTCGCGCACCTGCGGCTGCTGGCCCGCACCGCCGAGCGCACCGGCGGGTTCACCGAGTTCATCGCCATGCCGTTCACCCCCGCCGCGGCCCGTCGGTGCGCGAGACCCGCGCCGTGCACGCGGTGGCGCGGCTGCTGCTGGACGGGCGCATCGACCACGTGCAGGCCGCCTGGCCCAAGCTCGGGCTGGAGCTGAGCGAGGTGGTGCTGCGCGGGGGGGCCGACGACGCCGGCGGGCTGCTGCTCGACGGCGCGCTGGACCCGGCCGCCGGCCAGGAGGCGGGCAGCGCGCTGAGCCGGGCGGACGTCGAGGCGCTCGCGGCCCGGCTCGGGCGGGTGCCGCGCCAGCGCACCACCCGCTACGGCGACCCCGTCGCGCTGCCGGTGTGAGCGGGACGGCACCTGCGCGGGGCGGCGCGGACGGCGGCGTGGACGTGGACGTCGCGGTCGTCGGCGCGGGGTTCGCGGGGCTCGGGGCGGCGATCCGGCTGGCCCGGCGCGGGCGGGAGTCCTTCGTCGTGCTCGAGCGCGGCGAGGACGTCGGCGGCACCTGGCGCGACAACACCTACCCGGGGGTGGCCTGCGACGTCCCCGCGCAGCTGTACTCCTTCTCCTTCGCGCCCTCCGCGCGCTGGACGCGGCTGTTCGCCCCGGGCGCGGAGGTGCAGGAGTACCTGCGCGCCTGCGCCCGCGAGGTCGCGGCGCACGTGCGGCTGCGCACCGAGGTGCTGCGGGCGCGCTGGGACGGGGCGGACGCGCGCTGGCACCTGGTGACGAGCACCGGCCCGGTGCGCGCGCGGGTCCTCGTGCTGGCCGCCGGGCGGCTGACCGAGCCCCGGCTGCCGGACGTGCCGGGGCTGGCGGACTTCGACGGCCCGGTCTTCCACACCGCCCGCTGGGACCACGGGGCGGACCCGGCCGGCCGCCGCGTCGCGGTCGTGGGCACCGGCGCCTCGGCCGTGCAGGTGGTGCCGCGCCTGGCCGAGCGCGCCGCGGCGCTGACGGTGTTCCAGCGCAGCGCGCCGTGGGTGGTCCCGCGCGGGGACCGCGCCTACTCGCCGGCCGAGCGCGCGGCCTTCGCCGCCGACCCCGGGCGGGCGGCCGCCGAGCGCGCGGAGGTGTTCGCGCAGATGGAGCAGGGGATCGAGGCGCGCCGGGCGGTGCCCGCGGCGGTGGCGGCGCTGCGCGAGCGCGCGCTGGCCCACCTGGCCGCGCAGGTGCCCGACCCGGCGCTGCGCGCGGCCCTCACCCCGGACTACGAGGTCGGCTGCAAGCGGGTGCTGCTCTCGGACGAGTTCTACCCGGCCCTGCAGCGGCCCGGGGTGGCGCTGGTCCCCGCCGCGCTGCAGCGGCTGGAGGGGCGCACGGCCCTGGCCGCGGACGGCTCGCGCCACGAGGTGGACGTCCTCGTGCTGGCGACGGGCTTCTCCTCCACCCGCCAGCCGTACGCCCGCCGCGTCGTGGGGCGGACCGGGACGCTGGAGCAGGCGTGGTCGGCGGGGATGGTCTCGCACGCCTCGACGGTCGTGCACGGCTTCCCCAACGCGTTCGTGCTCGACGGCCCGAACGCCAGCCTGGGGCACAACTCCGCGGTGCACGTCATCGAGAGCCAGGTCGGCTACCTGCTCGGGGCGCTGGACCACCTCGCGCGCACCGGCGGCGTCCTGGAGGTCAGCGCCGGTGCGCAGGCGGGGTACACGGCCGACATCGACCGGATGGCGCGGGACTCGGTGTGGCTGCGCGGCGGCTGCTCCAGCTGGTACGTGGACGCGCGCAGCGGCCGGCTGACGCTGCTGTGGCCGGACACGGCCGAGGAGTTCCGCCGCCGCAACGGCACGTTCGACCCCGCGCCGTTCGGCTGAGGCCCGCGCCCTCGCGCGGTCAGCCGCCCTGGCCGCCCGCCCCGGCCCGCACCTGCTGCTCCAGCGCCTCCAGGCACATGTGGAAGCGCAGCGCGGAGATCCCCTCGTCGGTCAGGTCGTAGACGACGCAGTACGGCACCCGCACGTGCGCCCCGGTCGCCTCCAGCTCGCCGAACCGGCCGGTGTGGGTGCCGACGAAGTCGGCCTCGAAGAACGCGTGCTCACCGCTGGCCCCCACCGCGCGCACGTCCGGGCGGGCCTCGAAGACCTGCGTGTGCAGGGCGGTGATGTGGCCGGCCACCGCGTCGCGGCCGGTGATCCGCTCGCCGGTCCGCACCGTCGTCCAGGCGACGTCGTCGGTGAGGTAGCGCGCGAAGTCGCCACCGCCGAGCAGGGCGTCGACGTAGTCGTGGAAGAGCCGGTGGCTGGTGCTGGTGTCGACGGACATCTCGTCCTCCTGGGTGGGCCTCCGCGGCGATCGGGTGCCGGACCCGGAGCCCCGCTGCCCGTCGCCGTCGACGGGCCGCGGCCGCGCCGTTCCCGGGCGGTGCAGCGCGATGCTCCACCCGGGGGCGGACCCCGTCAAGGAGCCGTCGGGGACCCGTCGAAGACCCGTCGGCCGGGGCTCAACCGCCGGCGAAGGGCGGCAGCACGTCGACGGTGGCGCCGTCGGGCAGCGGGTCGCCGCGGCGCGCCGACACCCCGTCGAGCAGGAACGTGGAGGCGGCCAGCACCCGCGCCAGCCGCGGGCCGCGCGCGGCGAGGACCTCCAGCAGCGCGCCGAGGTCGGCCCCGGCGGGCAGCGCCACCCGCTCCTCCTCCGCGCCGGCGGCCGCGGCCGCCCCGGCGAAGAAGCGCAGGAGGACCTCGCCGGTCCCGGTGCGCAGCGGGGCCGGGGAGCCCGGCCCGTCCCGCCGCACCTGCTCGGCGTGCTCGGCGTGCTGGGTCACCGGTCAGCCTCCGATCGCGCTCATGGGCCGGGTGGGGTGCAGGAAGCCGGGGTCGTCGATGTCGTGGCCGGGCAGCTTGCCCCACATCGCCGCCCGCCACCGGCGCGCCAGCGCCGCGTCGTCGGCCCCGGCGCGCATCGCGTCGCGCAGGTCGGTCTCGGAGGTGGAGAACAGGCAGGTGCGCACCTGCCCGTCGGCGGTCAGCCGCGTGCGGTCGCAGTCGCCGCAGAAGGGGCGCGTCACCGAGGCGATGACGCCCACGTCGCCGCGCAGCCCGCCGGGACCGGTGACGTCCCAGGTCTCGGCCGGGGCGGCGCCGCGCGCGGAGCCGGGGCGGGCGACGAGGTCGAACTCGGCGCGCAGCGCGGCGAGGATCTCCTCGGCCGTCACCATGTCCTCGCGGCGCCAGGTGCCGTGCGGGTCCAGCGGCATCTGCTCGATGAAGCGCAGCCGGTAGCCGCCGGCCAGCGCCCAGCGCAGCAGGTCGGCGGCCTCGTCGTCGTTGGTGCCGCGCAGCAGCACCGCGTTCACCTTCACCGGTGCCAGTCCGGCGCGGGCGGCGGCCTCGACGCCCGCGAGGACGTCGGCGTGCCGGTCGCGGCGGGTGATGGCGGCGAAGCGGTCGGCGCGCAGGGTGTCCAGGGAGACGTTGACGCGGCGCAGCCCCGCGGCCGCGAGCGCGTCGGCCCGGCGGGCCAGGCCGATGCCGTTGGTCGTCAGCGACGTGCTCACGGGGGCGCCGTCCTCGGTGCGCAGCGCCGTGGTGGCCGCGACGATGCGCTCCAGCCCCCTGCGCAGCAGCGGTTCACCGCCGGTGAAGCGCACCTCGCGCACGCCGAGGTCGCGCACGGCGAGGGTGACCAGGCGCACCACCTCCTCGTCGTCGAGCACGGCGGGCTGCTCCAGCCAGGGCAGGCCCTCGGGCGGCATGCAGTAGTGGCAGCGCAGGTTGCAGCGGTCGGTCAGCGACACCCGCAGGTCGCGGGCGGTGCGGCCGTGGCGGTCCAGCAGCGGTCCCGCGCCGAAGCGGGGGTCGCCGGCCCCCTCCGCGGCGCTCGGGCGCCGGATGCCTGGCACCCCGAGGGAGACGGTCGTCACGCGATCAGGGTAAGCGCGTGGTCCGGTGACCGCGCCCGTCGGCGGAGCCGGCTGCGCTCGGTGTGTGCTGCATCACTCCAGGTCGATACGGGCCTTGACTGGCCGATCGGTACGACGCAGGCTAAGGTGAACGCAAGATGAACAGGAGGTGGCACATGAACATCCACAAGGCGACAGCAGCCGAGTCGGTTCCCACGGCCCGCTGGGTGCAGGTCCGTGACACGTCCGGCCGGGTGCACCTGGAGATGCGCTGGGGCATCCCTGCGGTGCAGCAGGTCCCCATGCTGTCCCGCGCAGCCTGAGCGCGCGGGCGCACGACCGGAGCGCTCCCGGAGCACCGGTCCCACGTCGAAGGCCCCGCTGCGGCGGGGCCTTCGACGTTCCCGGGACGGCGCTCAGGCGCTGAACACGCTCAGGCGCTGAACATCCGCGCGTTGGCGGCCTCGACGTCGGCGTACTGGCGCCCGGCCTGCTCCAGCGCCCGCTGGATGTCCTCCAGCGAGACCCGCACGCGGTCCTGGGTGGCGCGCCACTGCGCCGACAGCGCCTGGAACCCGCTGGCCGCCTGACCCTTCCAGCACGACTCCAGGTCGAGCAGGTGGCGCACCATCCCCTCGACCTCGGCGGCGATGTTGCCCGCCGAGGCGGCCACCGCACCGCTGGCCTGCGCCACCCGCGCGCTGTCGACCTCGAACCTGCTCATGGGATCCTCTCCTCCCCGCGGGAGCCCGCGGTGCCCGTGGGCCGCACCGGCCCTCCTGGGTCGGCAGCCAACCCCAGCGAGCGAGAGGATCCCCCGGTGTCCACAGCCGCACCGCCCCACCGGCCGGCGACGGCACCCGGGGAGACCGCGGCGGCCCGCGCGTGAGCGTCCTCGTCGACACCCCGCGCTACCCCGCGCACGGGCGGTGGTGGGCGCACCTGGCCAGCGACACCTCCCCCGAGGAGCTGCACGCCTTCGCCGCCGCCCTCGGCCTGCCCCGGCGCTCCTTCGAGGGTGACCACTACGACGTCCCCGCCGACCTCGTCGAGCGCGCCGTCGCCGCCGGCGCCCAGCGGGTCAGCACCCGCGAGCTGCTGGTGCGCCTGCGCGCCGCCGGGCTGCGCACCCCCAAGCGGCGCGGGGAGAAGGTCCTGGCCAGCACCCCCGCCGACGGGGGCGAGCGGGGCGATGTCGTGCGCGTCGACGTCGTGCGCGCCGACGCGGTGCCCGCCCCGCACGCCGGGCACCGCCTCCTCGTGCTCGAGGGCGGGCGCGTCCTGCTGGCTGCCGACGGCGACCTGCCCGCCCTGCCCGCGCCGCGGGGGCGGGCCCTGGGCTTCCGCCGCCGGTGGCGGCGCACCGCCACCGGCACCGCGGTCACCCACGAGGGCCTGTGGCAGGAGGCCGGCGCGCCCACCCCGCCGGCGGGCCGCTGGGCCGCCGTCCCGGCCGGGGCCTGGTGGCTCCCGCGCGGCGCGGCGGTCGGGTCAGCCCTCGTCGCGCGCCGTGAGCGTCGCCTCCAGCGTCCGCTCCTGCCCGCCGCGCACGACCGTCAGCTGCACGGTGCTGCCCACGGCCTTGCCGCGGATCGTCGCGGTCAGCGACTCGTAGCCGTCGGTGGCCTGCCCGTCGACCGCCGTGACGACGTCGCCGGCCTGCAGCCCGGCGTCCGCGGCCGGGGTGCCGGGCTGCACCTGCGCCACCTGCGCGCCCTGGCGGCCGGCGCCGTCCACGGTCACCGTCGCGGCCTCCTGGGCGAGGCTGACGCCCAGCCAGGCGTGCTGGGCCGAGCCCGTCTCGACGAGCTGGTCGGCGATCATCCGCACCTCGTTCGAGGGGATGGCGAAGCCCAGGCCGATGCTGCCGGACTGGCTGGCGGAGGAGGCGGAGCTCAGCGAGGCGATCGAGGAGTTGACCCCGACGACGCGCCCGGAGGAGTCCAGCAGCGCCCCGCCGGAGTTGCCCGGGTTGATCGCGGCGTCGGTCTGGATGGCGTTCGTGGCGGCCGTCTCGCCCGTCGTCTGCTGCTGGCCGAACTGCTGGCCGAACGGGTCCTGGGCGGAGGGGGACTCCTCGCTCGTCGTCAGCACCGGCCGGTCCACCGCGGAGACGATGCCCGTCGTGGCGCTGCCCGACAGCCCCAGCGGGTTGCCCAGCGCCATGACGGCCTGACCGGCGACGACGTCGTCGGAGTCGGCGAAGGTCGCGGCCTGCAGGTCGCCCGGCGGGTCCTGCAGCCTGATCACCGCGAGGTCGGTCGCCGGGTCGGTGCCGACGACGCTCGCCCGGTACTCGCGCCCGTCGGAGAGCGTCACGGTGATCGTCGCGCCGCTGCCGGCGCCGGTGACGACGTGGTTGTTGGTCACCACGTGCCCCGAGGCGTCGTAGACGATGCCCGAGCCCTCGGCCTCGCCGGCGCTGGAGGCCACGGTGACCGAAACCACGCTCGGCGCGACCGCGCTCACGACGCCCTGCCAGTTCACCGTCGTCTCGCTGACGCCCTGCACCCGCGCGCTGCCCGAGCTCGCGGACGAGGAGGTGCCCGCCGACGCCCCGCCGGAGGCGTCCTGGCCGAAGGCGCCGACCAGGCCCGCCGTGAGCGCGCTGGCCGCCACCGCGCTCGCGATCGCCGCGCCGGCCACGCCGAACCAGCCGGGGCCGCGCCGCGGGCCGCGCCCGCCGCCGCTGCCGCCGCGCCCGTCGTCGGAGCCGCCCGGCGGGGTCGGGCCGCCGGGGGTGGTCCACGGGTCGTGCTGCCCGTGCGCCTGCCCGTACGCCTGCCCGTACGGCTGCCCGGGCGCCTGCTCCCGGGAGCGGTCGTGGCCGCCGTGCCACCAGTCCCACGTCGCCGGCCGGGTGGGGGAGCCCTCACCGCGGGCGGTGCCGTCGTCGCTGCGGGCCTGCGTCGACACGGGGCCGCGCTCGTCGGGTCGGTTCATCCTGCTCACCTCTCGGGGCGTCGAGACCGTCTGCGGTCGTCCTGCGCGGCAGGTGCCGCGTCCACCCCTCCAGTGACGGCCACCACGCTGCGGGGCGGCCCGGAAGCGGCTGGGACTCAGCTGTGAATCGCGGCGGGCGCGGGGTCGCCGGTCGGGTCGCCGTCGGTGGGGTCGTCGTCGGCGAGGGCGTCGTCGGCGGGGTCCGCCGCGCGGAAGCGCACCCGGAACGTGGCCCCGCCGCCCGGGGTGGGCACCACGGCGACCGTGCCGCCGTGCACCTGGACGATGGTGGCCACGATCGCCAGCCCCAGCCCGGAGCCGCCGCCGGTGCCGCGCCGGCGCGAGGCGTCGACGCGGTAGAAGCGCTCGAAGACCCGCTCCGCCTGCTCGGGGGTCAGCCCGGGGCCGTGGTCGCGGACCTCCACGACCGACTCCGGGCCCGAGGGCCCGAGCACGGCGCCCACGGCCACCTCGACCGGCGTGCCCGCGGGCGTGTGGTGCAGCGCGTTCGCCAGCAGGTTCGTCAGCACCTGCCGCATCCCGGACTCGTCGGCCAGCACGGGCGCCGAGCCCGGCCCCGCGCCCTCGCCGACCCCGACCAGGCGCACCGTGCGCCCGGCGTCCAGCGCGCGGGCGTCGTGCACGGCGTCGGAGGCGACCACGGCCAGGTCGACGTGCTCGCGGGCGGCGCTGCTGCGGCGCTGCGCCTCGTCCAGGCGGGCCAGCGCCAGCAGGTCCTCCACCAGGCGCCCCAGCCGGGTCGACTCGCCCTCGATGCGCCCCATGACGTGCGCGACGTCCTCCGGCGCGCGCACCGCGCCCTGGCGGTGCAGCTCGGCGAAGCCGCGGATGGCCGCCAGCGGCGTGCGCAGCTCGTGGCTGGCGTCGGCGACGAAGCGGCGCATCTGCTCCTCGGAGCGCTGCTGGGCGCGGAAGGAGGCCTCGATGCGGGCCAGCATCGCGTTCAGCGCCGTCGACAGCCGCCCGATCTCGGTGCCCGGCGGGGCGTCGGGCACCCGCTGCGACAGGTCGCCCGCGGCGATCGCCGAGGCCGTGCGCTCGATGTCGTCCAGCGGGCGGAAGCTGCGCCGGATGGCCAGCGCGGCAGCCGCAGCACCGGCCACCAGCACGGACGCGCCGACCACCAGGGCCACCGCGCGGTAGTCGGCGACCGTGCGGTTGGTGCCCGACAGCGGCAGCGCCACCGCGATGTTGACCGGTGCGTCGCGGGCGGTCACCAGCAGCACCCGCCACGGGTCCCCGCCCGCGCTGTCGCGGACCGTGAACGGCCGGCCCCCGTGCGCGTCGACGACGGCGTCGGTGAGCGCGGGCAGCCGGGGCCCGCCGGTGCAGCCGCCGGTGTCCCGGCTGCACGCGGTGCGCCACACGCTCCCGTCGCTGTCGGCGAAGGCGACGTAGTAGTCGCTGAGCAGCAGCGCGTCGCCGTCGGAGCGGCTGAACTGCGGCAGCGCGGCCGTGATGGCCGTCGCCCCCTTGTGCTGCAGCTCGTCGTCGACCTGCGCGCGCAGGTTGTCCTTCAGCAGGTGCAGCGAGACCAGGCTCGTCACGCCCGTCACCGTCAGCAGCAGCGCCACGACGATGACGAGCAGGCGCACCCGCAGCGGCAGCCGCGACTCGGCCGCCAGGACCCGGGCGCGCGCCGCCGAGGCCCGGGCGCGCAGCCCGCCGACCGCGGCCGGCGGGCGCCCGGCCCTCCGCCTCATCCCGCCGCGTGCGGTGCGCGCAGCACGTAGCCGACACCGCGCTTGGTGTGGATGAGCGGCTCCAGCCCCTCGGTGTCCAGCTTGCGGCGCAGGTAGGAGATGTAGGACTCCACGATCCCGGCCTCGCCGTTGAAGTCGTAGTCCCACACGTGGTCGAGGATCTGCGCCTTGGAGAGCACCCGCTGGGGGTTGAGCATGAGGTAGCGCAGCAGCTTGAACTCGGTGGGGGACAGCTCCACCACGCGCCCGGCGCGGCGGACCTCGTGGGAGTCCTCGTCCAGCTCCAGGTCGTGCAGGACCAGCCGGCCGGTGTCGGGGCCGGCACCGGCCCCGGTGCGCCGCAGCACCGCGCGGATGCGCGCGACGACCTCCTCCAGGCTGAACGGCTTCGTCACGTAGTCGTCGCCGCCGACGGTCAGCCCGGCCACCTTGTCGGCGGTGTCGTCGCGCGCGGTGAGGAAGAGGACCGGCACGGGCCGGCCGCGCTCGCGCAGCTTGCGGGTGACGGTGAAGCCGTCGAGGTCGGGGAGCATGACGTCGAGGACGACGAGGTCGGGGCGGAAGTCCTCGGCCAGCTTCAGCGCCTCCGCGCCGTCGGCGGCCGAGGACACCTCGAAGCCGGCGAAGCGCAGGCTGGTGGCCAGCAGTTCGCGGATGCTCGGCTCGTCGTCGACGACGAGCAGCCGGGCCTCCGGGGAGGTGCTCACGGATCTCACGGGCGCCAGTCTGCGACGCCTTCCTGGGAGGCGGCTGGGGACGCGCCCGGAGCCGCCCCGTGGACGACCGGTGATCTCCGGCGGTGCACCGCGGGGGATCACCGCGGGGCGGGTGGCAGGATCGCGGGCGTGCTGCGCTCCGTGACCGCGACCCGCTACGTCGCGCCGCTGCGGGAGGGCGGGAGCCTGCCGGGGTTGTGCGAGGCCGACGACCTGGGCACCTACGTCGTGAAGTTCCACGGCGCCGGGCAGGGCCGGCGGGTGCTCGTCGCCGAGGTCCTCGCCGCCCGCCTGGCCGCCGCGCTGGACCTGGCGGTGCCCGAGCTCGTCGTCGCCGCCGTCGACCCCGTCATCGGCCGCGGTGAGCCCGACGAGGAGGTGCAGGACCTGCTGCTGCGCTCGCCGGGCGACAACCTGGGCATGGACTTCCTGCCCGGGGCGCTGAGCTTCGACCCCGCGGTGGACCCCGTCGAGCCGGTGTGGGCGGCGCGGGTGCTGTGGTTCGACGCCCTCGTGCTCAACGTCGACCGCTCCTGGCGCAACCCCAACGCGCTGTGGTGGGGCGGGCGGCCCTGGCTCATCGACCACGGCGCCGCCCTGTACTTCCACCACGACTGGGCGCGGGCCGCGGCCAGCGCCGCCCGCCCGCTGCGCCACGCCGAGGACCACCTGCTGCTGCCCGCCGCCGCGGACGTGCGGGAGGTCGACGAGGCCTGCGCGCGGGTCCTGACCCCCGCGGTGCTGCGCGCCGCCGTCGACGAGGTGCCCGACGGCTGGCTGGAGGGCGAACCCGGCTTCGAGGGCGCCGAGGCGGTCCGGCTCGCCTACCTGGACTGGTTCGCGGCGCGGCTGGCCGGGCCGCGGCCGTGGGTCGCGGAGCTGGCCCGCGTGCAGCGGGAGGCGCGCCGTGGCTGAGCAGCTGCAGGTCTTCGAGTACGCCGTGGTGCGGGTGGTGCCGCGCGTGGACCGCGGGGAGTTCCTCAACGCCGGCGTCGTGCTGTGGTGCCGCCCCCTGGAGCACCTGGCCGCCCGCACCGCCCTGGAGACCGAGCGGCTGCGCGCCTTCGCGCCCGGGCTGGACGTCGAGGCGGTGGCCCGCCACGTGCTGGCCCTGGAGGCCGTCTGCGCGGGCGCGGCCTCCGCGGGCGCGGCCGGGGCGGAGGCCAAGGGCGCCCGGTTCCGCTGGCTGGTCGCACCGCGCTCGACCGTCGTGCAGACCTCACCGGTGCACTGCGGCCTCACCGCCGACCCGGCCGCCGAGCTGGACCGGCTGCTGACGCGGCTGGTCCGGCCCGGCGGCTGAGCGCCCGGGGCGCTGGGGACCCTCAGGCCCGGCGCACCTGCACGACCGACGGGCGCGGCTGGCCCGTGCCGTCGTAGGGGAAGGTGGACGCCGGGGCGTCGATGGTCGCGGTGTCGACCTCACCGGGGTGCTGCACCGCGACGAACACCGTGCGGCCGTCCTCGGCGATGACCGGCCCGCAGGTCTCCGCGCCGGTCGGCACGGAGAGGAACTGGCGCACCTGGCCGCGGTTCGGGCCGTCGACGACGACCTCGTACAGGCCGTCGTTGGCGCCCAGCGTGTTGCCGTCGGTGGAGATCCACAGGTTGCCGGTGCGGTCGAAGGCCACGTTGTCCGGGCAGGAGATCGGCGAGACCTGCGCGGGGTCGAAACCGCCGAAGTAGGTGCTCTGGTCCTCCGGGTCGCCGCAGACGAGCACGAGGTTCCAGAGGAACTCCGTGGCCGCCGCGTCGTCGCGCGCCTCGACGATCTCGACGACGTGCCCGTCCTTGTTGAGCGGGCGCGGGTTCGCCTCGTCGACGCCGGCCTTGCCCAGCGTGCCGCGCTGGACGTTGTTGGTGCACGCCACGTACACGCGGCCGTTGACGGGGTTGCGCTCGACGTCCTCGGGGCGGTCCATCTTGGTGGCGCCCACGACGTCGGCGGCGGCGCGGGTGTTCACCAGCACCTGGTCGATGGACATGCCCGGCACGACGGAGCGGCCGTCGCGGGTCAGCGGCACCCAGCGGCCGCGGCCGTCGTAGCGCTCGTCGTCGATGCCGTCGCCCTCGAAGACGGCGACGTACAGGTCGCCGTCCTCCAGCAGCCGCATGTTGTGCTCGCGGTCGCCCTCGCGGTGCTTGCGCTTGGAGATGAACTTGTACAGGTACTCGAAGCGCTCGTCGTCACCCATGTAGGAGACCGCGCGGCCGTCGGCGGCCAGCGAGATGGTGGCGCCCTCGTGCTTCATGCGCCCCATGGCGGTGTGCTTGCGCGGCGTGGAGGCCGGGTCGTGCGGGTCCACCTCGACGATCCAGCCGAAGCGGTTGGCCTCGTTGGGCTCCTCCTCGGCGCTGAAGCGCTTCTCGATCCGCTCCCAGGCGCGGCCGCTGCTGCCGTAGACGCTGTAGCGGTCGCTCTGCCCGCCCTCCGTCTCGGGGGAGGTGAAGTAGCCGTTGAAGTTCTCCTCGCCGGAGAGCACCGTGCCCCACGGGGTCGTGCCGCCGGCGCAGTTGCCGAACGTCCCGACCGGCGTGCGCCCTTGGGGGTCGGCCTTCGTGCGCAGCGCCTTCGCGCCGGCGGCGGGGCCGGTGAACTCCATGGGGGTCATCGGGGTGATGCGGCGGTTGAACTCCGAGCCGCGCACGTACGCCCACGGGGAGTCCTGGTCCGCCCGGCGCAGCTCCACGACCGACATGCCGTGCGCGGCCAGCGAGATGAGCAGCTGCTCGTCCGTGGCGCTCTCCGCGTCGGTCCAGTCGCGGAACATCAGCTCCTCGTTGGTGTACTCGTTGTTGCACACCAGCAGGGCCCGGTTCGGGTCCTGCATCGGGACGATGGTGGTGTAGTCGTTGTTGTAGCCGAACTGGCCCAGCTGCGCCTGCGAGGTCTGGTTCTCGAAGTCGAAATCCGGGGCGCCGGGCAGGATCGGGTCGCCCCAGGAGATCAGCGGCGCCCAGGTCCAGCCCGCGGGGACCTCGAAGGAGTCCACCTCCGCCGGCACCGGTGCGATGACGCCGAAGTCCACGGCGTGACCGGGGTCGAAGGGGTCGGCGAGCAGGTCCACGTCGCCGCCACCGCCGAACGCGCTCGCGCTCGCGGTGTCGGCCTGCGCCAGGGCGGCGCCGGTGACGCCCAGGCCCACCAGGCCGGCCAGCACGCCGCGGCGGGAGACCGCGGAGCGCACGACGTCGCCGAAGTAGGCGTTGTCGGAGCGGTTGGGGACCGGCTGCGCGCACGAGGTCGCGCAGCGGTAGTGGCACGTCATGGGGCTGCGGCGGCCGGTGGGGGCGTAGGGCAGCAGGGGCAGCATCGGGCGGTGGTCGGCCGTGGCGGTCACGGGGGATCTCCTGGTGGCTCGAGGCGCGGGGGGTGCGACCGGGAACCGGTCTCACCCGCGGACCGTAGGGAACCGCAGTCCCCGCTCCGGTGGACTGCGGTCAGCGCCCAGGTGAACAGCTGTGGACCGCTTGCGAGCATGGTGAGCCTGTCCTGAGCGTCTGCCGTGCGCCCGCCCGGCCCGCCCGGGCGGGCGCGCACCGCGCGGCGCCGTGCGGCAGCATCGGGACATGAGCGCCCTCGACCCGGCCAACCCCTTCGCGGCACCCAGCGAGCTGCCCTTCGCCCTGCCGCCCTTCGACCGGATCCGCGCCGAGCACTTCGCCCCCGCCTTCGAGGCGGGCACGGCCGAGCACCTCGCCGAGGTCGACGAGCTGCTGGGGCGCGACCTCGGCGCGGCGGAGTTCCTGGACGCGCTGGAGTCCAGCGGGCAACTGCTGGGCCGGGCCGAGGCGGTCTTCCACAACCTGCTGGGCACCGACGCCGACGACGAGCTGCGCGCGCTGGCGCAGGAGTTCGCCCCCCGGCTGGCCGCCCACCACGACGCCGTGCGGCTGGACCCGCGCCTGGTGCAGCGGGTGCGCCGGCTGCACGAGGACCCGCCCGCCGACCTCGGGCCCGAGCAGCGCCGCCTGCTGGAGCGCCTGCACCGCGACGCCGAGCGCTCGGGGGCGCTGCTGGACGAGGCCGGCCGCGAGCGGCTGCGCGAGCTCAACGCGCAGCTGTCCGCGCTCACCACCCGCTTCGACGTCGAGCTGCTCGCCGACTCCAACGACCTCGCCGTCCACGTCGCCGACGCCGAGGAGCTGGAGGGGCTGTCCGCGGCGGAGCTGGCGCGGGCCGCCGCGGCGGCCGGCGAGCGCGGCGGCCACCTGCTGCCGCTCGTGCTGCCCACCGGGCAGCCGGTCCTGGCGGCGCTGCGCCGCCGGGCCACCCGCCGCCGCGTGCACGAGGCGTCGGTGGCCCGCGGCGGGCGCGGCGGCGAGCACGACACCCGCGCGCTGCTGCAGCGCATCGCCGCGCTGCGCGCCGAGCGGGCCGCCCTGCTGGGCTTCGCCGACCACGCCAGCTGGGTCGTGGCCGACGAGACCGCCGGCAGCGTCGAGGCGGCGGTGGGGATGCTGCGCCGGCTGGCGCCGGCGGCCGTCGCCAACGCCCGGCGCGAGGCCGCCGAGCTCACCGGGCTGCTGCTGGCCGACGGCGAGGAGGGACCGCTGCAGCCGTGGGACTGGGCCTACTACGACGAGCGGCTGCGGCGCGAGCGGTTCGCCGTCGACGCCGAGGCGCTGCGCCCGTGGTTCCCGCTGGAGCGCGTCCTGGTCGACGGCGTGTTCGCCACCGCGAGCGCCCTGTACGGGCTGACGTTCACCGAGCGCACGGACCTGCCGCTCTACTCCGCCGGCGTGCGCGCCTTCGAGGTCGCCGACGGCTCCGGGCCGCTGGGGCTGTACCTGTTCGACCCGTTCGCGCGCCCCTCCAAGCGCGGGGGTGCCTGGATGAGCTCCTTCGTGGAGCAGTCGCACCTGCTCGGGCAGCGGCCCGTCGTCGTCAACTGCCTCAACGTGGCGCCGCCCGCTCCCGGGGACCCGGCGCTGCTGAGCGTGGACGAGGTGGAGACGCTGTTCCACGAGTTCGGCCACACCCTGCACGGGCTGCTCTCCGACGTGCGCTTCCCGCGCTTCTCCGGCACCAGCGTGCCGCGCGACTTCGTCGAGTTCCCCTCCCAGGTCAACGAGTTCTGGGCCTTCGAGCCGGAGGTCCTGGCCCGCTACGCCCGCCACGTGCAGACCGGCGAGGCGCTGCCGGCGGGGGCCGTCGAGGGCCTGCGCGCCGCGCGCGCCCACGGCCAGGGCTTCTCCACCACCGAGTACCTGGCGGCCGCGCTGCTGGACCAGGCCTGGCACCGGCTGGCCCCCGGCGCGCTGGAGGGCGCCGTCCCCGAGGACGTCGCCGCCTTCGAGGCGGCCGCCCTGGCCGAGGCGGGCGTCGCGCTGGAGACGGTGCCGCCGCGCTACCGCAGCACCTACTTCCACCACGTCTTCGGCGGCGGCTACGCGGCCGCCTACTACTCCTACGTGTGGAGCGAGGTCCTCGACGCCGACACCGTGGAGTGGTTCGCCGAGAACGGGGGGCTGCGCCGGGCCAACGGCGAGCACTTCCGCCGCACGCTGCTCGCGCGCGGCGGCAGCGTCGACCCGCTGGAGGCCTACCGCGCCTTCCGGGGCCGCGACGCGGCCGTCGAGCCGCTGCTGCGCCGCCGCGACCTGCTGCCCGCCGGCCGGGGCTGAGGCCGGCCCGCGGGGGCGGGAC
>NZ_JAAALL010000075.1 GCF_009906315.1 Kineococcus vitellinus
GGGCGGGGAGGGCGGCGGCGAGGAGCACCGCAGCGCGATCCTCGCCCGCGAGATCGAGCGCCCGCGCTCGGGGCCGATGCGCGACATCGTGGCCACCATCCAGCCCGAGCAGGACGTGCTCGTGCGCGCCGACGCCTCGACGACCGTCTGCGTGCAGGGCGCGCCGGGCACCGGCAAGACGGCCGTCGGCCTGCACCGCGCCGCCTGGCTGCTGTACGCCCACCGCGAGCGCCTGCAGCGCCAGGGCGTGCTGGTGCTGGGTCCCAACCGCGCCTTCCTGCAGCACGTCTCCGCGGTGCTGCCCGCGCTGGGGGAGGTGCAGGTGGAGCAGCGGACCGTCGCCGAGCTGGTCGCCGGGGCCGCCGAGGGGCGGGCGCCGGTGCACGTGCGCGCCGAGGAGGACGCCGCCGTCGCGACCCTCAAGGGCGATGCGCGGATGGCCGAGGTCGTGCGCCGCGCGGTGTGGTCGGCCGTGGCCGACCCCGCCGGGGTCCTGGAGGGCGGGGCGCTCGCGGTGACCCGCGGCTCGCGCCGCTGGCGGGTGCCCGGGCACGTCGTGCGCGAGCTGCTGGAGGAGCTGGCCGGCCGCGGCGTGCGCTACGAGGCGGCCCGCGCGCTGCTGCCGCAGCGGCTGGCGCACGCGGTGCTGCAGCTGCTGGAGGCGGCCGGGGACTCCCCGGACGACCTCGTGCAGGACGCCGTCGCGCGCAGCGCGGAGGTGCGGCGCGCGGTGAAGGCGCTGCTGCCGGCGCAGACCCCGGCGAAGGTGCTGTGGCGGCTGCTGTCGGAGGAGGCGTTCCTGCGCGCCTGCTCCGAGGACCTCCTCGACGACGCCGAGCGGGAGCTGCTGCGCTGGCCGCGCCCGCCGCGCAGCGCCGGCTCCGCGCGCTGGAGCGCGGCCGACGCGGTGCTGCTCGACGAGGTCGCCGACCAGCTGGCGCGCACCCCCTCGCGCGCGCACGTCGTCCTCGACGAGGCGCAGGACCTCTCCGCGATGCAGCTGCGCGCCGTCGGGCGGCGCTGCACCACGGGCGCGGCCACCGTCCTCGGCGACATCGCGCAGGGCACCACGCCGTGGTCGGCGCGCAGCTGGGAGGACGTGCTCGGCCACCTCGGCAAGCCCGACGGGCAGCTGGAGGTGCTCGACCGGGGCTTCCGGGTGCCCTCGGCCGTCCTCGACTACGCCGCGCGGCTGCTGCCGCGCATCGCCCCGCAGCTGTCGGTGCCGCGCTCGGTGCGCGAGGACCCCGGGCGCCTGGATGTCCTGCCCGTCGCCGACCCCGTGGCCGCGGCCGTCGCGAGCACCCGCGAGCTGCTCGCCGAGGCCGGCTCGGTGGGCGTCGTCGTCGCGGCGGGCTCGGTGGCGGCCGCGGCCCGGGCGCTCACCGGGGCCGGGGTGGCCTTCTCCCGCCTCGACGAGGTGGCGGCGGGGGAGCTGCCGCAGCGGGTGTCCCTGGTGCCCGCCGCCCTGGTGAAGGGCCTGGAGTTCGACCGCGTGGTCGTCGTCGAGCCGGCCGACGTCGTGGCGGACGAACCGGACGAGCGCACCGGCCTGCGCCGGCTGTACGTGTGCCTGACCCGGGCGGTGAGCGCGATGGTGGTCCTGCACGCGCGGCCGCTGCCGCCCGCGCTGGGCCGGGCCGGGGCCGGGCTCTCGTAAGCTCGCCGCATGAGCGAGCTCCCCACCCGCGACGTCGACGGCGTCCCCACGATCTCCGTCACCGACCTGCCCGCCGACCTCGCCCTCGTGGACGTGCGCGAGGACGAGGAGTGGCGGGCCGGGCACGCCGAGGGGGCGCTGCACGTGCCGATGGGCCAGGTGCCGCAGCGCCTGGGCGAGCTGCCCGAGGGTCCCTTCGCCGTCGTCTGCCGCTCCGGTGGCCGCTCCCAGCGCACCGCGCAGTGGTTGCAGCACAACGGCTACGACGTCGTCAACGTCGACGGCGGCATGGGCGCGTGGGCGGACGCCGGCAAGCCGATGGTCTCCGAGTCCGGTCAGGAGCCGTTCGTCCGCTGACGCCGGCCGGCCGCCGGGGCGCTCAGGACACCTTCGCCGCGCGCTGCGGGTGGCCCGCGAGGTAGCCCTCGACGCCGATCATCGGCGGCCGCTCCTCCAGCTCCAGCAGGTGGGTGACGGGCGCGTAGTGGCCGTAGCCGTCGCGGGCGAACTGGGTGATGCTCGGCGGCTCGGGCACCTCGGCGCCGGCGCGCCGGTGCACGACGTGGCTGATCTGCGCGGCCATCCGGCCCAGCGCGGCGGTGTCCTGGTGGCTGTGCTGGCGCCGGCCGAGGTCGACCTGGGCGATGGCCGGCAGCCCGCGCAGGCGCAGGGTGTCGATGAGCAGGGCGATCTCGACGCCGTAGCCGCCGCAGAAGGGGACCGCCTCCAGCAGCCGGCGGCGGCCGGCGTACTCCCCGCCCAGCGGCTGCACCACCCCGACCAGCTCGGGGAAGAAGGCGCTGAGCAGCGGGCGGGCGACGAGCTCGGTGACCCGCCCGCCCGAGGTGCTGCCGGCGCCCGCCAGGGGGCGGTCGTAGCAGCCCTTGACGAGCTCGACGCCGGGGTCGGTGAGCAGCGGCCCGAGCAGGCCGGTGACCAGCTGCGGCTGCGGGTCCACGAGGTCGGCGTCGACGAAGACGACGACGTCGCCGGTGGTGACGGCCAGCGACTTCCACAGCACCTCGCCCTTGCCGGGCCGCGAGCCGGTCGCGGGCAGGACCTCGTCGCGGTGGTGGACGACGGCCCCGGCCGCCGCGGCGACCTCGGCGGTGGCGTCGGTGGAGCCGGAGTCCATGACGACGACCTCGTCGACGAGCCCGGTGGCCTCGGCGAGGCGGCGGACCATGCCGACGACGCGGCCGACGGTGGCCTCCTCGTCGAGGGCGGGCAGCACGACGCTGACCCGGGTGCCGGCCTTGTGGGCGCGCAGGCGGTCGATGGGCCAGTCGCGCGCGCGGGTCGTGGAGCGCTCGAACCAGGCCTGGACGGGCAGCTTCACGAGAACCTCCGGTCGACGCGGACGGCTCACCGTCGCACGCCCCCGGCGGCCGCGGCACCCCGCGCCGGGGAAGTTCACGCGGCTGTCACAGGGGCGCGCCGGGCGGGCCGATCACGTTTCGGCCTCGTTGCCGAGAGGTGTCGGAGACCTCTCACCCGGACGGCGGCGGCGCCCGCGGGCGAGGTTTGGCCCTCCGGGCGCGCGGGTACCCCCGAGCAGACGGTGAGCACTGCAGAGAGGGATCGGATGCCCACGGGAGTACGGCCCGTGCCGGCGACGCACTGGGCGAGCTTCGCCCACGACGCGGCGTCCGTCCCCAAGGCCCGGCACGTCGTGCGCACGGTGCTCGACGGCGCGGGGCTGGACGAGATGGCACTGGCGGAGATCGAGATCGTCGTCTCGGAGATCGTCGGCAACGCCGTGCGCCACGCGCGGCCGCTGGCCGACGGCGGCATCCACGTGCAGTGCGAGGTCACGGTCGAGGTCGCCCCCGCCACCGGGGCGGGGACCGGCGCGGGCGCCGCCGCGGGGGTGTCCCCGCACGTGGAGGTCGCGGTCACCGACGGCGGGGCCCCCGGGCGGGTGCTCGTCCCGCGCTCGCCGGACGGGTGCGCCACCGGCGGCCGGGGGCTGTTCATCGTGGACGGCCTGGCCGACGAGTGGGGGGTCGTGGACAACCTCGACGACCTCAGCCGCACGGTGTGGGCCTCCTTCGGGGGGCCGACGCGGCACCACCCGCACTGAGGACCCGCTGGAGGCCCGCTGCGGGGGCGCGCCGGGCGCGGTTCACCCAGACGCGTCACTCCGAGTCACCTTCCATCCACTCACCGCGATAGCGTGGTGCGGTGGAACCCGACGTGCGCGCCGTTCCCCTGGAGCACCTCCAGCGCACCGCCGAGGACCTCGCCGCCGCCCTGGACGTGCGCACGGCCGTCAGCGCCGTGCTGCGCACCGGCCGCGACGTGCTGCGCACCCACACCTGCGGCGTCTCCCTGCTCGACGAGAGCGGCGACGTGCTCGTCCCCCAGGCCCCGCACCTGCCCGGCGAGGACGGCCTCAGCGGCCTCGGGCTCGGGCTGGCCGTGCCGCTGGCCAGCTCCACCCCCAGCGCGCTCGCGGCCCGCACCCGCCGGCCCGTGCTGCTGGGCTCGCGCGCCGAGCTCGCCGCCGCCTTCGACGGGGGCCTGAACGACACCGTCCTCGCCCTCGGCGAGCACTCCTGGGCCATGTACCCGCTGGTGGCGCGCGGGCGCCTCGTCGGCGTGCTGCGCTTCGGGTTCCTGCGCGAGGGCTCCCTCGACGCCGACCAGCAGGTCTTCGCCGCCACCCTGGCCGGGCAGTGCGCGCTGGCCGTCGAGCGCGCCCGGCTGCTGGAGACCGCCCGCCGCTCCGAGCTGCGCTACCGCACGCTGGCCGAGGCCGGCTCCCTGGACGTCTTCACCGCCCGCCCCGGCTACGGCATGACGTGCGACCTGCCCGGCTGGCGCACCCTCACCCAGCGCGCCGGGGACGTGCGCGGCACCGGCTGGCAGCGCGACGTCCACCCCGAGGACCTGCCGCAGGTGCAGTCGGCCTTCGCCCTGGCCGTCGCCGCCCGCGCCCCGGGCCGCTTCCGCTTCCGGCTGCGCACCCCCTCCGGCTGGCGCACCCTGACCGCCGTGGCCGTGCCGGTCCTGGCCGACCCCACCGACCCCGGCGGCGAGGTGCTGGAGTGGGTCGGCTCCCTCGACGACGTCACCGAGCGCTCCCGCGCCGCCCGGCGCACCCGCGCGCTGCAGGGCCTCACCGCGGCGCTGGCCACCGCCACGACCTACCCGCAGGTGCTCGACGCCGTGCTGCGCGCCTGCCTGCACGGGCCCGGCGCGGTGCGCGGCACCCTCGGCCTGGCCGCCCGGCCCGGCGGCGACGGCGGCGTCGCGCTGCACCGGATGCTCTCCGACGGCACCCGCAGCACCAGCCGGCTGCCCGACGCCGTCCTGGCCGAGGCCTCCCGCCTGGCCGGCGGCGGCGGGGCCTTCCTCGTCGGCGCCGCGGGGGTCGCCGCCACGCCGGCGGGCGTGCGCCCGTACTTCGAGGCCGCCCTGGCGGCCGGGGAGCAGGCGTGGGCGCTGCTGCCGCTGGCCTCCCGCCGGCGCCACCTGGGCACCCTCGTCCTCGGCTTCGCCGAGCCGCCCGGCGACGACCCCGAGGAGCGCGAGTTCCTGCTGACCTTCGCCCGGCAGGTCTCCGGCGTCCTGGAGCGCATGCAGCTGGTGGAGGCGCAGCGCGACACCGCCACCGTGCTGCAGGAGGCGCTGCAGCCCGGCCCGCTGCCCCCCGTCCCGTGGCTGGCGGCGCACCGCATCGCCACCACCAGCGCCGGCGTGGAGGTCGGCGGCGACTGGGCCGAGCTGATCCCGCTGGCCGACGGGCGCGTCGCGGTCGTGCTGGGCGACGTCATGGGCCGCGGGGCGCGCGCGGCGACCGTCATGGGGCAGGTGCGCACCCAGGTGCGCACCCTGGCCGTCCTCGACCCGCACCCGACGGCGGTGCTGCGCGGGCTCGACGCCTGCGCCCGCGCCGGCGCCGCCGAGGACCTGGTGACGATCTTCTACGGCGTGCTCGGCGCCGACGGGCACCTGCTGGCCGCCAGCGCCGGGCACCTGCCGCCGCTGACCTGCGACGGCGGCCCGCGCTACCTCGACGTGCCGCCGGGGGTGCCCGTCGGCGTCGGCGGGGACGGGCGCGAGGAGGTCCTCGACGTGCGGCTGGCCCCCGGCAGCGGGCTCGTCGTCTTCTCCGACGGGCTGGTGGAGACCCGCAGCCGCTCGCTGACCGAGGGGCTCGACGCCGTGCTGGCGCACTTCCGCGACGTGGCCCGCGAGGAACCCGCCGAGGTGGCCGAGGCGCTCGTGCGCCGGATGACCGACACCGGCGCGGAGGCCGACGACGACGTCACGGTGCTGGCGGTGCGGCTGCGCTAGCGTCGCCGCGTGCCACCCCTGCGCCCCTCCCCGACCGTCGCGGCAGTGATCCCGGCCAAGGACGAGGAGGAGCGCATCGCGGCCACCGTGGCCGCCGTCCGCTCCCTGGCGGTCGTCGACCTCGTCGTGGTCGTCGACGACGGCTCGCGCGACGGCACCGCCCGGGCGGCCCGCGCCGCGGGCGCCGTCGTCGTGGCGCACCCGCGCAACCGCGGCAAGGCCGCGGCCCTGCAGACCGGGGCCCGCGCGGGCGCCGCCGCCGAGGCCCGCTCCCCGCGCCCGGGGCTGCGCCCGCGACCGCTGCTGCTCGTCGACGCCGACCTCGGCGCGAGCGCCGTCGAGACGGCGCCGCTGACCGGGCCGGTGCTGGCGGGCGAGGCGGACATGACGATCGCGGTGCTGCCGCCGCAGTCCAGCCCCGGCGGCGGGCGCGGGCTCGTCGTCGGCCTGGCCCGCCGCGGCACGCTGGCCACCGCCGGCTGGTCCCCGCAGCAGCCGCTGTCGGGGATGCGCTGCCTGACCCGCGCCGCGTTCGAGGCGGCGCTGCCGCTGGCCCCGGGCTGGGGCGTGGAGACGGCCCTGACCATCGACCTGCTGCGCGCCGGCCACCGGGTGCGCGAGGTGCCGTGCGCGCTGCAGCACCGGGTGACCGGCACCGACTGGCGCTCGCAGCTGCACCGCGCCGCGCAGTACCGCGACGTCGCGCGCGCCCTCGCCCGCCGCCGGCTGGGCGACGCCCTGCGCCGCGCCAGCGGTGCCTGAGCGCACCCGCCCGCCCGTGCGGCCCGCCGCGCCGCCCGCCGCGGCGCTGGCGACGCTCGCGGCCGTGCTGTGCCTGGGCTGCTGGGCTGCGGTCGCCCTCGCCGGGCCGTCGGCGGCGGTGCCGGCGCTGGGGCCCGGGCGGCTGCCGCTGGACCTCGGCCGCTCCCCGTCCTCGGAGCTGGTCACGGCGCTGTCGGGGCTGTCGGTGCTCGCCGGCGGCACGGCGCTGCTGGCCGCCGTGCACGCGGTCGGGCGGGGCTGGCGGCCGCGCCGCTTCCTGCTCGTGGGCCTGGCGGGGGCGCTGCTGACGGTGCTGCTGCCGCCGGTCGGCTCCGCCGACCACCTCAGCTACGCCGCCTACGGGCGCATCGCCGCCCTCGGCGGCGACCCGTACGCGCAGCCGCCGGACACCTTCGCCGGCGGCGACGACCCGGTCGCCTCGGCCGTGCGGGACCCGTGGCGCTCGACGACGTCGGTCTACGGGCCCGTCGCGGCGCTGCTGCAGGCGCTGGCCTCCCTGGCCGGCGGGGACTCGGTGCGCGCGACGGTGTGGTGCTGGCAGCTGCTGCTGCTGCTCGCCTGGGCGGCGGCCGGGCTGGGGGTGCGCGCCGCGGTGCGCGAGCCCGCCCGCCGGGCGCGCGCGCAGGTGCTGTGGACGGCCAACCCGCTGCTGCTGACGGTGGGCCTGGGCGGCGCGCACGCCGACGTCCTGGCGGGGGCGGCCGCCGTCGGGGCGCTGCTGCTGGGGCGCCGGCACCCGCTGGCGGCGGGGGTGGCGCTGGCCGTGGCCGCGGGCACGAAGCTGCCCTACGGGGCGGCCGGCGCGGGGCTGCTGGTGGCGGCGCTGACGACGGGGGCGCTGCGCCGCGGCTGGGTGCTGCGCGGGCTGGGCGGGCTGCTGCTGGTGCTGGTGCCCGCGCACGCGTGGGCGGGGGTGCACGTGTACGACCAGACCCGCACGGCCAGCCGGTACGTGTCGCTGGCGACGGTGTGGCGGCCGCTGGTGGACGCGGGCCTGCCCCGCGGCTGGCTGCTGCCGGGGATGCTGCTGGTGATGGCCGCGGTCGTGCTGCTGTGGTGGCCGGTGCTGGTGCGCGGCGGCTTCGAGGACCGGGCCGCGGGCTTCACCGCCGCGCTGGCGGCGGGCTACCTGCTGGGCGCCGCCTACGAGCTGCCCTGGTACGACGCGCTGCTGTGGGGGCCGCTGGGGCTGGCGCTGGCGGTGCCGGTGCTGGACCGGCTGCTGGCGCTGCGCCTGGCGCTGCTGGCCTCGGCCTACGTGCCGGGGCTGGTGGACGGCATGTCGGCGTCCGTGGAGGCGCTCACGCTGGGCTACCGGCGCGAGGCCGGGCCGTGGATCGCGTGGGCGGCGCTGCTGGCGGTGCTGGCCTCGGGTGCGCGGTTCCGGTGGCGGCGTGGGCCGAGCGGGTGGTGAGATGGTCCTGGGTTCAAGGACGTTCGATCGCAGTACGAGTGCGTATCGTGACGCAGAGTGTGCTGACTGCGGTTCACCCGAAGGCCGTCGCGGCGTCACGGAGGAGCTTCACATGGAGGACAGCAGCGTGGCCGTGGTCGACGGCCAGCGCGTCGTCGAGGACGCCGAGGGCAACCGCTTCGTCCTCGTCCCCGAGCAGCGCTACCGCGCGCTGCAGGAGGCCGAGCGCGCCGCCCGCCCCGACCGGCGCACCGTCGTGCTGACCGCCCGCGAGCGCGAGGTCCTGCAGATGGTCGCCGACGGCTGCCCCGGCTCGGTCGTCGCCGAGCGCTTCGGCCTGGCCGCCAACACCGTCGCCCAGCACCTGGCCGCCGTGCGGCGCAAGTACGGCGTGCGCTCCTCCGCGGCCGCCGCCGGCCTGGCGCGCGAGGACGGGCTCATCTCCTGACCCGCTGACCCGCGCACCCGCGCACCCGGCGGGCGCGCCCGGCGGCGGGGGCCTAGGGGCTGGGCATCGTGAAGCCGACGATCTGCTCGGTGCCCCCGTCCTCGCCGGTCAGCGCGTGGGCCACCGCGGACAGCCAGTGCTCCCCGCCGTCGTCGTGCACCACGCGGAAGCGCAGGTTCAGCGACGCCTGCTTGTGCAGCGAGGCGAGCGTCGCGGCCTGCACCTGCGCCCGCTCCTGCGGGTGCACCCGCTCCAGCACCTGCGCCCACGTCAGCCGGTGCTGGCGCGCGGGCAGCCCGAGCAGCCCGCTGGTGCGCTCGTCGAGGTCGACGACCTCCGGGCGCACGCGCAGCGCGAAGGCCCCCGACGGCGTCTGCGGCAGCCCCCGGTCGGCCGGCCCCGCGGCCGCCGCGGGCCCGCCCAGCGTGGTCAGCGCCAGGTCGACCCGCGCGCGCAGCGGCGCCGGCAGCTGCGCGAGCACCTGCTGGCCGACGGGGCTGGAGACCAGCAGCCGCACCATCAGGTGGAAGGGGACGGCGTCGCCCTGCACGACGAGCCCGAGGCGGCGGCCGTGGTCGTCGTCGAGGGCGAGGCTGTCGACGAGGGCGGTGATCTGCGGGTCCGGGCCCGGGGGCATGTCGTCGCCCCACAGGGCGGCCAGGTCGGCGCGCACCTGCTCGGCGCGCCGGCGCACGTGGTGCTCGCGGCTCAACGGGTCCTCGCTCACGCGGCGGCCACCCCCCTGCTCGAGACGCCGGCCGTGCGCACATGGTGCTCCACGCGGGCGCGGACCACCAGGCCCGCGGCGGTGGCGCCGGACCGCGCCCCGGCCCGGCGGTGCGACGATGGGCGGGCCATGACGATCGCCACCGCACCCTCGCTGCCCGAGCTGCTGCCCGCCGCGGGCACCGCCGCCGCCGACGACCCCGACACCGTCTTCGAGGCGTTCTCCTCCTGGGTCTCCGCCGGCGGCATCGAGCTGTACCCGGCCCAGCAGGAGGCGCTCATCGAGGTCGTCTCCGGCTCCAACGTCGTGCTCGCCACCCCCACCGGCTCCGGCAAGTCCCTCGTCGCCGCCGGCGCGCACGCCGCGGCGCTGGCCGCCGGGATCCGCTCCTTCTACACCGCGCCGCTCAAGGCCCTGGTGAGCGAGAAGTTCTTCGCCCTCGTGGAGACCTTCGGCGCCGAGCGCGTCGGGATGATGACGGGCGACGCGTCGGTGAACCCGGGCGCGCCGATCGTCTGCTGCACCGCCGAGGTGCTGGCCAACGTCGCGCTGCGCTCCGGCGCGTTCGCCGACGTCGGCCAGGTCGTCATGGACGAGTTCCACTTCTACGCCGACCCCGACCGCGGCTGGGCGTGGCAGGTGCCGATCGTGGAGCTGCCGCAGGCGCAGTTCCTGCTCATGTCGGCCACCCTGGGCGACGTCACCCGGCTGCGCGAGGACCTCAGCCGCCGCACCGGCCGGGCGACCGCCGTCGTCACCTCCGTGGAGCGGCCCGTGCCGCTGCACTACTCCTACGCGACGACGCCGCTGCAGGAGACCGTCGAGGAGCTGCTGGCCACCGACCGCGCGCCCGTCTACGTCGTGCACGCCACCCAGGCCGCCGCCGTCGAGCAGGCGCAGGCGCTGACCAGCGCCAAGGTCGCCACCCGCGAGCAGCGCGACGCCATCGCCGAGGCCATCGGCTCCTTCCGCTTCGCCGTCGGCTTCGGCAAGGTCCTCTCCCGCCTGCTGCGGATGGGCGTCGGCGTCCACCACGCCGGGATGCTGCCCAAGTACCGCCGCCTCGTGGAGACGCTGGCCCAGGCGGGGCTGCTGAAGGTCATCTGCGGCACCGACACCCTCGGCGTCGGCATCAACGTCCCGATCCGCACGGTGCTGTTCGCCGGGCTGACCAAGTTCGACGGCCGCCGCACCCGCCACTACCGCGCCCGGGAGTTCCACCAGATCGCCGGCCGCGCCGGCCGCGCCGGCTTCGACACCGCGGGCACGGTCGTCGTGCAGGCGCCCGAGCACGAGGTCGAGAACGCCCGCCGCGTCGCGCGCGCCGGCGACGACCCGAGGAAGCTCAAGCGCGTGCAGCGCGTCAAGGCGCCCGAGGGGTTCGTCTCCTGGTCGCAGGCGACGATGGACAAGCTCGTCGTCGCCGAGCCCGAGCAGCTCACCAGCCACTTCCGGGTGACGACCTCGATGCTGCTGAACCTGCTGCAGCGCCCCGGCAACCCCGTCGAGGCCGCCCGGCACCTGCTGCTGGACAACCACGAGCCGCGCAAGAACCAGCTCCAGCACGTGCGCCGCGCGGTGGAGCTGTTCCGGGCGCTGCTCGACGCGGGCGTCGTGGAGAAGCTGCCGGCGCCGCTGCCCGACGGCCGCCAGGTGCGCCTCGTGACCGACCTGCAGCTGGACTTCGCGCTCAACCAGCCCCTGTCGCCGTTCGCGCTGGCCGTCATCGACGAGCTGCTCGACCCCGCCTCGCCGACCTACGCCCTCGACGTCGTCTCCGTCATCGAGTCCACCCTCGACGAGCCGATGAAGGTGCTGCTCGCGCAGCGCTCGAAGGCCAAGGGCGAGGCCGTCGCGCGGATGAAGGCCGACGGCGTGGAGTACGAGGAGCGGATGGCGCAGCTGGAGGACGTCGAGTGGCCGCAGCCGCTCGCCGAGGAGCTGCGCGCCGCCTACGAGACCTACCGCTCCGGCAACCCGTGGGTCGCCGACCACGAGGTGAAGCCGAAGTCCGTCGTGCGCGACATGTACGAGCGGGCCATGACGTTCGGCGACTACGTCGGCTTCTACCAGCTCGCCCGCTCCGAGGGCCTCGTCCTGCGCTACCTCTCCGACGCCTACAAGGCGCTGCGCCAGACCGTGCCCGACGACGCCCGCACCGAGGAGCTCACCGACCTCGTGGAGTGGCTCGGGGAGGTCGTGCGCCAGACCGACTCCTCGCTGCTGGCCGAGTGGGAGGCGCTGCGCGACGGCGTCGACCCCGCCGACGTCGAGGACGTGGTGGCGCCGCAGGAGGAGCAGGCGCCGCCGGTCACCGCGAACGCCCGCGCGTTCCGGGTCCTGGTGCGCAACGCGGTGTTCCGCTTCGTGGAGCTCGCCGCGCTGGACCGCCCCGAGCAGCTCGCCGCGCTCGACGGCTCGCCCGACGAGGACACCTGGGCAGACCAGCTCGACGCCTACTACGAGGAGCACGAGAGCATCGGCACCGGCCCGGACGCGCGTGGTCCGCACCTGCTGCAGGTCGACGACGGCTCCGGCCCGGAGCCGAAGGGCTCCCCGCGCCGCTGGTACGTGCGCCAGGTCGTCGAGGACCCGGCGGGGGACCGCGACTGGGCGGTCGTCGCCGAGGTCGACCTCGACGCCTCCGACGAGGCCGGCGCGGCGGTGCTGCGGGTGGCCGGGCTGCTGAGGATGTGAGCGTGGACGTGGACGCCGGCGTCGACCACGCGGCCGTCTTCGCGGCGCTGCCGACGCCGCTGCTCGTCCTCGACGCGCGGCTGCACGTCGTGGCCGTCAACGACGCCTACGCCCGCGCCACCGGCAGCCGGCGCGAGCGGCTGCTCGGCCGGCACGTCCTGGAGGCGATGCCCGACAACCCCGAGACCCCCGAGGCCCGCGCCACGGCGAACCTCGGGGACTCGCTGCGGCGGGTCCTGGCGACGGGCCGGGCGGACACCATGCCGCTGCAGCGCTACGACGTCCCCGACGGCCGCGGCGGGTTCACCGAGCGCTGGTGGAGCCCGTTCAACGTGCCCGTCCTCGACGCCGACGGCCGCGTGCGCCTCGTCGTGCACCGCGTCGAGGACGTCACCCCCTACGTGCACGCCCGCGGCGGCGACGCCGCGCTGGGCACCGGGGAGCCGGGCCGGCAGCTGAGCCTGGAGCTGCGCGCCGAGGCCGACCTGCACCTGCGCGGGCACGAGCTGCGGGCCGCCCTCACGGCGGAGGCCGCCACCGCGGCCCGCCTCGCCGGCCTGGTCGACGTGTCGGTGCAGCTGGCGGCCGCGCGCACCACGACGCAGCTCGCGGACACCGTCGTGCACCGCGGCCTCGCCGTCCTGGGCGCCGACGGCGGCGCGGTCGCCGTGCGCAGCGGCGACGAGCTGCGGCTCTCCCTCACCGAGAGCCTGGGCCCGCGGGCGGCCGTGGCCTGGAGCCGCGTCCCCGTGGACCACCCGATGCCGGTCGCCCTGGCCGCCGCCACCGGCCGCCGCATCGTGCTGCCCGACCTGCAGGCCGTCCTGGCCGCGGCCCCCGGCATGGACGAGGTGGTCGCGGTCACCGGCATGCAGGCGTGGATCTGCCTGCCCTTGCGCGCGGGGGGCGCGACGCTGGGTTCGCTGGCGGTGGGCTGGCGCGAGCCGCAGCGCTTCGCCGAGCGCGACCTGGAGCTCGTCGACGCCTTCGCCGCCCAGTGCGCGCAGACGCTGGCCGGGCTGCAGGCCGCCGAGGCCGAGCGCGGCATGTCGGAGGCGCTGCAGCGCAGCCTGCTCACCGCCCCGGTGCAGCCGGACGACCTGCGCATCGCGGTGCGCTACCTGCCCGCCGGCCAGGGCGCCCGGGTGGGCGGCGACTGGTACGACGGGTTCTCCTCCCCGGACGGCGCGACGGTCCTGGCGATCGGCGACGTCGCCGGGCACGACCGCGAGGCCGCCGCCCAGATGGGGCAGCTGCGCAACCTGCTGCGCGGGGTGTGCGCGGCCCTGGGCACCACGCCGGCGGCCGTCCTGTCCGGCCTGGACCGCGCCATGCGCCAGCTGCACGTGCCCTCGGTCGCCACGGCCGTGCTCGCGCACGTGGAGCTGCCCGCGGGCGAGGACGAGGAGAGCGGGGTGCGGACGCTGCGCTGGTCCAACGCCGGCCACCTGCCGCCCGTCCTCGCGGTGCCCGGCGCCGGCGCCCGCCTGCTGGACACCGCGCCGGACCTGCTGCTGGGCCTGCAGCCGGAGGTCCCCCGCCACGACCACACCACCGCGCTGCCGCCCGGCTCGACGCTGGTGCTCTGCACCGACGGCCTCGTGGAGCGCCGCGGGGAGGACCTGCACGTGGGCCTGGAGCGGCTGCGCCGGCGCGTCGAGCAGCTGCGCGACCTGCCCGCGGAGGAGGTCTGCGACGCCCTCGTCGCCGACCTCGGCGACGGCCGCGAGGACGACGTGGCGATCCTCGTGCTGCGCGTGGCCGCCCCCGCCGGGCGCTGACCGCCCGCGCCACCGCCCGCGCCACCCGCGAGCCTCGCTGGCGCCGCGGGGCGGGGCGCGGCAGGGTGGCCGCGTGGACGTGGCGGTGGGCGGGCCGGTGGGCAGGGCGGTGCAGCGGTCGGCGGGACGGCGGGCGGTGCTGGCGCGCGCCGCCGCCCGCGGTGCCGCCGGGGGGCTGGCGGGCGCGGCGGCGATGGCGCTGGGCCAGCGCGCGGAGCGCGCCCTGACCGGGCGCCCGGCCTCCTACGTGCGGGGGCGGACCCTGCTCATCCTGCTCGGCCGCTCCCCGGGCGACGACGAGCGCCCGGCCGCGGCGACCGCCGCGATGGACCTGGTGACCGGCGTCGCCCTCGGTGCGCTGCGCGGGGTGTGGCGGGCCAGCGGGCTCGTCGCGGTGCGCGCGGACGTGGTGCAGACGCTGACCCGCGTCATCGTCGACCAGACCCTGGAGAACGCCACGGGTGCCGGTGCGCCGCCGCGCACCTGGCAGCGCGGGGAGGGCGTCGTCGAGGTCCTGCACGCGGCCGTCGCGGCGATCGCCACCGGTGCCGTCGTCGAGCGGCTCGTCGAGCCGGTGCTCGAGTCGCGCCGGGGCACCGGCAGCCACTGAGGTGCGGCGGTGAGGCTGCTGTTCGAGGTGCACCCGGTGACGGGCCTGCGCCAGGCCCTCACGGGGTTCGAGCGGTCCGGCTTCGCGCTGCTGCACCGGCCCGACCGCGACAGCGCGCTGCTGGCGGCGCCGGGTTCGCCGGTGGCGGCCGTGCTGCTGCACGAGCACGACGTGGAGCTGGAGCTGGGGGCCGGGGGTGCCTACCTCGTCGAGGACGTCGACGCGTTCGCCCGCGAGCAGGCCGACCGGGACTGGCTCGTGGAACCCTGCGACGCGCCGCTCGGCCGCTACGCGGCGCTGCGCACCCGGGCCGGCCTGCCGCAGCGGTTCCTGGACCCCTCCGGCTGCCCGCCGCACGTGCGCGCCCTGCTGGGCTGAGCGCGGGCCCGCACGCGCGGCGCCCTCCCCCGCGGGTGCGGGGGAGGGCGCCGTGGTGCTCGTGCCGGTGGTGCTCCTGCCGGTGGTGCTCGTGCCGGTGCTGCGGTGTCAGCCGACCAGCTCGGTCTGCTGGGCCGCGACCTCGGCCTCGGCGACCTTGCCCTCGGTGCTCAGCAGGCTGTGGGTCGGGACCTGCAGGCCGAGGGCCGCGCAGACGGCGTGGAACACCTCGGTGTTGTCCAGCAGCTTCGCGAAGCGCTCCGACCCCGGACCGGAGGCGAAGATGGAGACGTCCTCGACGGTGTGCACGCAGTTCGTCTCCTCCAGCGGCAGGTTGCCGATCTGGAGGACGGAGCCCGGGTCGCGCTCGGGGTTGGGGAACGCCTGCTCGGTGGCGGGGTCCTCCAGGGCCGGCTGCTGCAGGACGGGGTTGTGCGCGAAGTCGTCCGGGTGGTCCGGGTGGTTGGACCAGCCGAAGAACAGCTGCACGTCCGGGTTCGGGTCGTCGGGGAACCCGTCGCCGTTCGCGTCCTCGTAGGTCGGGAAACCGGCGTCGGCGTACACGCCGTTCTGCTGGCGGGCGGGCGAGCCCTCCTTGGACAGCGTGTGGGTGCCGGCGATGCTCATGGCGTGGTTGTGGTCGGCGGTGACGACGATGAGGGTGTCGTCGCGGCCGGCCGCCCACTCCTTGGCGATGCCGACGGCCTGGTCCAGCTCGATGGTGTCGTAGACGGCGCGCGGCCCGTCCAGCGGGTGCTCCGACTTGTCGATCGAGGCGCCCTCGACCATGAGGAAGAAGCCCTTGTCGTTCTTCTCCAGGACCTCCAGCGCGGCCTTCGTCATCTCCACCAGGCCCGGCTGGTCGGTGAAGTCGCCCAGCACCTCCGGGTTCGGGGTGATCTCGCGGTCGATGTAGACGTTGAGGTTGCCCAGGGTGAAGGTGCCGAGCAGCTTGTCGGGGGTCCCGGCGGCCATGACCGCGGCGAGCTCGGTGCGCGAGCCCGCGTAGGCGAAGCCCTTGTCCTTGAACTCCTCGATGAGGTCGCGGTCGTCCTCGCGGCGCGAGCCCTCCTGCGACTGCGGCAGCAGCGAGGCGCGCCCGCCGCCCATGTACACGTCGGGCATCTGACCGGGCTGCAGGGCCTGGTCCATGATGTCGAGGTACTCCGAGCGGCGGCGGGTGTGCGCGAACACCGCGGCGGGGGTGGCGTCCTGGATCTCGGCGGTGGTGACGATGCCGATGGACATCTCCCGCGAGCGCTTGAGGACCTCGGCCATGGTCTCCACGCGCGGGCTGGCGTTCGGGTCCTCGGAGTTGCCGGGGTAGACGCCCATGGCGTTGACGGCCGACTTGTGGCCGGTCATGTACGCGGACATGGAGTTCGCCGAGTCGGTGGCGATGGAGTCGACGCCCGAGGTGGTGACGTTGCCGCGGTGGTCCAGGGTGTCCATCTCCAGCAGGGCGTCGTACTTGCCCTCGGTGATCCCCTTGGACAGGATGCGCGCGCCGGTGATGGCGGCCTGGCCCATGCCGTCGCCGAGGAAGAAGATGACGTTCTTGGCCTTCTTCCCCGCCGCGTCGTTGAGCACGACCTCGTGCTTCACCTCCTGGGAGGCCTCGCCGGCCGAGGAGGTGACGGCGGCGGCGATCGTGTAGCTGCCGGCCTCGGGGTAGACCAGGCCGCGGTAGGTGACCTCGAC
>NZ_JAAALL010000076.1 GCF_009906315.1 Kineococcus vitellinus
GACCCCGCCGGACCGCACCCCCGCGGCCGGGCGCACCGCCGCGCCCGCCGCCCCCTCCGGGACCCTCGACGTGCGGCGCTTCTCGCGCGCCGTCGTCACCGGGGGCGCCGGTTTCCTCGGCAGCCACCTGTGCGAGGCGCTGCTCGACGCCGGCGTCGAGGTCGTCTGCCTCGACAGCTTCCTCACCGGCGGCCCCGGCAACGTCGCCCACCTCACCGACCACCCGCGCTTCACCCTGCGCCGCTGCGACATCACCGAGTACGTCCACGTGCCCGGCCCGGTGGACCTGGTGCTGCACTTCGCCTCCCCCGCCTCGCCGGTGGACTACCTCAAGCTGCCGCTGGAGACGCTGAAGGTCGGCTCGACGGGCACCTGGCACGCGCTGGGGCTGGCCCGGGAGAAGGGGGCCCGCTTCCTGCTGGCCTCGACCTCGGAGACCTACGGCGACCCGCAGGTCCACCCGCAGCCGGAGAGCTACTGGGGCAACGTGAACCCCGTCGGCCCGCGCGGCGTCTACGACGAGTCCAAGCGCTACGCGGAGGCCCTCACGACGGCCTACCGCACCACGCACGGCCTCGACACGGCGATCGTGCGCATCTTCAACACCTACGGCCCCCGGATGCGCGCCGCCGACGGCCGGGCGATCCCCACCTTCATCCGCCAGGCGCTGGCGGGGGAGCCCGTGACGGTCGCCGGCGACGGGACGCAGACCCGCTCGATCTGCTACGTCGACGACCTCGTCGGCGGCATCCTTGCCCTCGCGGCCAGCGGGCACCCGGGGCCGATGAACATCGGCAACCCGCAGGAGCTGAGCGTGCGCGAGATCGCCGAGGACGTCATCGCGGGCGCCGGCTCCTCCTCGACGATCGAGTTCGTCGAGCGCCCGGTGGACGACCCGCAGGTGCGCCGCCCCGACACCGCCCTGGCCCGCCGGGTCCTCGGCTGGCAGCCGACGGTGACGTGGGCGGACGGCCTGGCCCGCACCGTGCGGTGGTTCCGCGAGCAGGCCGCCGCGCAGGCGCAGGAGGCTGCGCACACGCCGCCCGCGCGCGCCGCCGCGGTCGACCTGCGGGGCCTGGACCTGCCGGCCGGCAGCGGGAGCACCGCGGGCTGACCTGGGCACCGGTCCACCCCGCCACGGGTACCCCGCCCCGGGCTGCGCTCCGGCGCGAGGTCTCCTAGCGTTCCCCGCAGGGCCGCCCGGCCCGGTCCGCGCGCAGGAGGCGCGCGGGGCCACGACGCACACGAGGACCGCACCGATGACGCCGACCGCTCGCACCCCCGGCCCGGCCGCCGCGCCGCTCGGGGAGGTGCGCCGGTGAGCCTGCTGACCGACCGCTTCACGGCCGCCTGGTCGGCGGAGGAGGCCGCCGCCGACCCGGTGCTGCTGCCCTCCACCCTGGCGCGCGCCTGCGCGCGCGTGCTGCCCTTCGACGCCGCCGGGCTCAGCCTCATGGGCGGACCGGGTGCGCGGGTGCCGCTGGGGGCCAGCGACGACGACGCCGCGGAGGCGGAGCGGCTGCAGTTCACCCACGGCGACGGGCCCTGCTTCCTCGCGCTGCGCGAGGGCCGGCCGGTGGTGGTCACCGAGGAGAAGTGGCGGGAGCGCTGGCCGGTGCTCGCGCGCGAGCACTTCGCCCGCACGCCCTTCCGCGGCGGGCTCAGCCTGGCGCTGCGGCTGGGGGACGCGCGCATCGGCGTCCTCGACCTCTACTCGCGCGCCTCGAGCGCGCTGGACGGCGCCTCGATCATCGACGGCCAGGCCATCGCCGCCGTCGTGACGTCCGTGCTGCACCGGACGCTGGGCACCCCGTCACCGGAGAGGGGGCACGAGGTCGACGAGGACCTCGAGGAACCCGTGTGGATGACCTCGCCCGGTGCACGCCGCCGCCGTCAGGTGTGGGTGGCGATCGGCATGGCGCACCTGGCGCTGGACCTGCCCGGCGAGGAGGTCCTCGCGGTGCTGCGGGCCCACGCCTACGCCAGCGACCGCACGCTGGACGAGCTGGCCGACGACGTCGTGCAGGGGCGGCTGGACCTGCGGCGGTTGCGGGCGGAGGAGCGCAGCTGAGGTCCGGCGGCGGTCGCCGGGCCCCGGCTGCGGGCGGCGCAGCTCAGCGGCGGGGGAGGTCCTCGACCTCGACCACGGCCTCCTCGTGGGCCAGTTCGGCGGTGACGGTCTCCACGTCCTCGACGGAGACCACGCGCACGCGCACGCGCTCCGTCGCCTGCACGCGCACGCTGACCTCGGGGACCTCCTCGTGCAGGACGACCTCGAAGCCGCGCGCGTCCTGAGCACCGCCCGCACCGGTGCCGCGCACGTCCTCCGGCGCCGCGCTGTCGCCGGCCGGCGGTCCGTGCGTGATGACGAGGCGTTCGACGCGGACGGGGACCTCGATCGTGCGCAGCTCGGTGACGACCTCCTTGCGCACCCGCACGGTCTCGCGCGGCACGCGCGTGGAGCGGACCTGCAGCTGCTCGGCGGAGAGGACGACCTCGGGTGCGGTCTCGGGACGGGCGTGCTGGGGAGGGGTGCTCACGGGGCTGCTCCGGATCGGGTCTGGAGGGGGGAACGGGACGGCCCCGGCACCGTCGTGCGGTGCCGGGGCCGGTCGTGCGGGGTGCGCCGGTGTCAGCGGCGGTCGGTGTCGCGCCCGGTCGCGTCGCGGCCCGTGGTGCCGCGCCCGGTGTTCACGGTCTCGTCGGCGTCGAGGTCGATGACCTCCTCGCGCAGGGTCTCGTCGACCCGCTCCTCGCCCTGGACGGTCTGGGTGTCCAGGCGCACGCGCTCGACCGGGACGGTCTCCTTGGCGGCCACGGCGTGCTCCTCGTGGAGGGTCACCTCGTGCTCCTCCTCGGTCAGCTCGCCGCCGGAGAGGGCCGCACCGCGGTTGGCCTCGGTGATCGGCTCGCGCTCGACCACGACCTCCTCGTGGGAGACCGGGACGGTGCGCGAGACGCGCTCGGAGACGATGTGCTTGCGCAGGCGCGCCCGGCCCGCCTCGCGGGTCTCGGTGCCCACGTGCAGCTCCTCCTTGGAGCGCGTCATGGCGTTGTCCGTGTTCGGACCCGAGGTGTCGTGGCCCACGGTGTCCGTGCGGTCGGTGCGCGTGTCGGTGCGACCGGTGGCGCCCGTGCCGGTGGTCCCCGTGACACCCGTGGTGCTGGTGGCGTGCTCGCCGGTGGTGCCGCCGCTCGCGAAGTCGGCGGTGGTGCCGGTCGTGCCGGTCGTGCCGGTCGTGCCGGTCGTGGTGGTGTCGGTGGTCGAGGAGCTGGAGTAGCCGACGCCGTAGTAGGTGTACAGCTCCTGCTCGTCGGTCTCCGACAGCTCGCGGCCCGGGTCGTGGTTCGGCGCGGCCTTGACCTTGGCCTTGTCGAACGGCACCTCGACGCGGTCGCCCGAGAACGAGCCCTGCGAGAGCGGGATGAGGGAGATGTTGGAACCGAACAGGCCCGTCTTGACCGACACCCACTCAGGCTGGCTGGTGGCGTTGTCGAGGTAGACGTCCTCCACCTTGCCGATCTTGTCGCCGTCGTTGCCGTACACGGTCGCGCTGTACAGGTCGTCGATGGTGGTGAGTCCCGAAAGCATGTGCCTCTTCCTCCTTCGAAGTTCCAGCATCCGCTGGCGTCCTGCACTCAGCGGTACCCACCCCTGGAGGGCCGAAACAGCGATTCCCGGACTTCCTGCGTGTCGGTCCGGTGAACGGCGCCCGACGTGTGCGCCGGTGCAGCACCCGTGCTGCACCGGCGCGGCCTCACGGCGTCCGCGCGAGCACCCGGCCCGTCGTGCCGCGGGCGACGACGCGCACCCGCGGGCCCGGGATCTGCCGCGGCGGCGCACCGGCGAGCACCTGCAGGACGGCCTCGCCCAGGCGGACCCCGCGGGCGTGCACGTCGGTGCTGACGGCGGACATCCCGGGCACGGCCAGCTCGCACAGCGGGGAGTCGTCGGCCGCGAGCAGGCTGACGTCCTCGGGCACGCGGGTCCCGGCGCGCGTCAGGTGCTCCAGGGCGGCGACGGCCATGACGTCGTTGTCGAACACGAGCGCGGTCGGCGCCGCGGGCAGGGCCAGCAGCTCGGCGGCGGCCCGCACCCCCTCCTCGGCGGTGTAGTCGGCCTCGCGGGTCGCCACCCGCACCCCCAGCCGCTCGCCGGCCTCGCGCATGGCGGTGCTGCGCTCGTCGGTGTGCACGAGCGAGGAGGGCCCGGTGACCCGCCCGACGCAGCGGTGCCCGAGCCCGGCGAGGAACTCCAGCGCCGTGCTCGTGACGGCGGCGTCGTCGGTCACCACGCTCGTCGTGGGGCGCCCGCCGTCGTGGTGGCCGGCCAGCACGAACGGCACGCCGAGGCGGGCCAGCTCCGCCGGGCGCCGGTCGCCGCGCACGAGGTCGACGACCACGACGGCGTCGACCGTCCCGTCGCGCCGCCAGCGGCGGTAGGTCGCCAGTTCCGCCTCCAGGCCGTCGACGACGAGCAGGAGCAGGCTGTGCCCGGCCGGGTGCAGGACCTGCTCCACGCCCGCGGCCAGCTCCACGATGTACGGCTCGACCCCCACGCGCGGGGTCGGGCCGGCCAGGACGACGCCGACCGGCCGGCGGGGGCGCGCCGCGCCCCGCGCCCGGGTCACCACGTCGCGCTCCCGGCCGCGCTGCCGAACCCGTTGGCGCTGCGCAGCACGTGCGCCGCCGAGAACGCCGCGGGGTCGACCACCGCGCGGGTGCGCACCGAGAACGTGCGCGACTCCCCGGCGAGCAGGGTGACGAGCGCGTCGTCGACGACGGCGTCGGGGGCCACGGCGTCGGCGAGCAGGGTGACGTCGCGGGCCACGGCGCGCGCCCGCACCCGCACGGCGTACCCGCCCTCGACGGCGGTGACCGCGGTGCGCAGCGGTTCCGGGTCGTAGCCGAGGTCGCGGTCCTCGGCGAAGGCGTGCACGGCCCGCGTCCCGCCGACGTCGGCGACGAGCAGTTCCCGCGTCGGGTCGGCCACGTCCAGGACACCGCCGGGCAGCGCGTGCGTGCCCACCGAGCGCGGCGGCACGTCGACGTCGAACTCGACCGCCGCCAGCTCGCGCCCGGCCAGGTCGACCCGGCGCGCGCCGGCCCGGCCCGTCCACGCCGTGGCGGTGTCGTTGACCAGCAGCAGGTGCGGGGTCCCCCCGCGCGGCTGGATGGTGGCCAGGCGCGGGGCGTGGGCGTGGCGCAGCGCGTGGAAGGCGGGCTTGCGCCGCCCGGCGCCGTCGACGACGGCCCAGGAGGTCACCGGCCAGCAGTCGTTGAGCTGCCAGTAGACGCTGCCCGCGGTCCGCGGCCACCAGGAGCGGAAGTGCTCCACGGCGCAGGAGACCGCGCGCGCCTGGTTCAGCTGCGCCGCCCACGTCCAGTCCGCGAAGGCGGCGGGGACGCCGAAGTGCGGCGCCATGCCGCGGTCGAGCTTGCCGTTGCCGTCCTCGGCCTTCTGGTGCAGCAGGAAGACGGCCGAGTCGCGGCGCCGGTCGGCGGGCTCGAGAAGTTCCGCCAGGGTCGCCGTGGTCGGGGGCGCCTGCCAGCCGAACTCGGAGCAGAACCGCGGGACGCGGTCGCGGTAGGTGCTCCAGTCGCGCGAGTTCCAGGCGTTCCACTCGTGGCTGCTGCCGTGGTCGGGGTCGTTGGGGTGCGTGCCCGCCGGCGCCCCCTGGCTGGAGGGGCTGCCGGGGGTGTAGGCGCGGCTGGGGTCCAGCTCGGCCAGCACGGCGGGGAAGACCTCCTCGTAGTAGGCCAGTCCCCAGCTGCTGCCGCCCAGCTGCTCCTTCCACCCCCAGTCCTCGTGGCCCCACAGGTTCTCGTTGCCGCCGTTCCAGACGACCAGCGAGGGGTGCGCCGACAGCCGGGCCACGTTCTCCCGGGCCTCCGCCTCGATCTCCGAGCGCAGCGGCTCCTCCTCGGCGTAGGCCGCGCAGGCCAGCAGGAAGTCCTGCCACACCAGCAGGCCCCGCTCGTCGCACACGTCGTAGAAGTCGTCCGACTCGTAGATGCCGCCGCCCCACACCCGCACGAGGTTGCAGTGCGCCTCCAGCGCGCGCTCCAGCGCGGCCGCGCAGCGCCCGCGGTCCAGCCGGGTCAGCAGGTGGTCCTCGGGGATCCAGTTGACCCCGCGCACGGCGATCGGGACGTCGTTGACGAGCAGCGTGAACGCGGAGCCGTGCTCGTCGGGGGCGGTGTCCAGGCGCACGGAGCGGAACGCGGTGCGGCGCGTGGCGCGGTCGAGCACCTCCCCGCCCGCCGCTCCGTCCACCGCGCCGTCCGGGCCCGGCAGGGCCAGTTCCACGTCGACGTGCACGAGGGGCTGCTCGCCGTGGCCCACCGGCCACCACAGGGGCGCGTCGGGGACGCGCAGCTCGACGGCGGCGGTGCGGGCGCCGGCGGGCACGCTCGCCGCGGCGAGCAGGTCCTCGCGGCCGGGCAGGTCGCGCAGGCGCACCCGCACGGCCAGCTCGCCCGGCTCCTGCAGCCCGCAGCGCTCGAGGTCCACGTGCACCCGCAGCACGCCGGTGCTCCCCTCGAGGTCGGCCAGCGGCCGCACGGCCGCGATGCGGGCGGTGCGCCAGCGCCGCAGCACCACCGGGCGCCAGACGCCGGCGGTCTGCAGGTCCGGGCCCCAGTCCCAGCCGAAGCTGCACGCCATCTTGCGCACGGCGTTGAAGGGGTGCCCGTACGCGCGCGGGCGGGCGCCGAGGTCCTTCTCGACGGCCTCGGCGTGCTCGAGGGCGGAGGAGAAGCGGACCAGCAGCTCGTTGCGGCCCTCGCGCAGCAGGCCGGCCACGGCGAAGCGGTGGCTGCGGTGCATGTTCGCCGTCCGGCCCAGCTCGCGGTCGTTGAGCACGACGGTGGCGACGGTGTCCAGGCCGGCGAAGTCCAGGTCCACGCGCTCGCCCTCGGCGGCGGGCGCGGCCTCGAAGGCGAGGCGGTAGTCCCAGCTGCTGCGGTGCAGCCCTTCCAGCTCCTGCTCGCCCAGGCCGGCGTAGGGGTCGTCGATCGCCCCGGCCGCCAGCAGGTCGGTGTGCACGCTGCCGGGCACGCGGGCCGGCAGCGGCGCGGAGGCGAAGGCCTCGCGCACCCGCGGCGGCAGGTCGCCGTCGACGGGTTCCAGGGTCCAGCCCTCGTGCAGGGTGCGTTCGTCCACGGTTCTCTCCCTGGAGGGTCGGTGGTGGGGGGAGGGTCTCAGGCGCCGGCGGCCACGCCGCCGCCGGTCCGCTCGGCCCGGGTCCGCCGGGCCGCGTCGGCCGCGTCGGCCGCTTCGTCGACGTGCACCCACGCCCGGCGGTGGTGGTCGTAGCAGACGCTGTTGTCGATGGAGGCGCGGTCGGGCGCCCCCTCGCCCGCGACGACCTTGCCGAGGCGCTCGGGGTCGGGGGCCGCGAGGGCCAGCAGCTTGGTGTAGTCGTGGTGCGGGTCGAGGATGACGGCGTCGGCCGGTCCGCGCTCGACGACCCGCCCGCGGTAGAGGACGAGGATCTCGTCGGAGAAGTGCCGGGCGGTCGCCAGGTCGTGGGTGATGTAGAGGACGGCCAGGTCCTCCTCGCGCTGCAGGCGCGCCAGCAGGTTGAGCACGCCCAGGCGGATGGACACGTCGAGCATCGAGACCGGTTCGTCGGCCACGAGGACCTGCGCCCCCGGTGCGAGCGCCCGGGCGATCGCGACGCGCTGGCGCTGTCCGCCGGACAGCTCGTGCGGGCGCCGGGCGGCCACGAGCTCGGCGGGGGAGAGGTTGACCCGCTCCAGCATCTCCAGCACGCGCTCGTGGGTCTGCCGGGCGCCGCTGGTGCGCTGGTGCAGCAGCAGCGGGCGGGCGATGTGGTGGCCGACGGAGTGGAACGGGTTGAGCGAGGCGAACGGGTCCTGGAAGACCATCTGCACCTGCCGGCGGTACATCGAGCCGTGCACCGGGGTGCCGTCGGCCAGGGCGACCTCGACCGAGCCGGAGGTCGGCCGCTCCAGGCGGGTGAGCAGCTTGGCGATCGTCGACTTGCCGGAGCCGGACTCCCCGACGAGCGCCACGGTGCGCCGGGGCAGCAGGTCGAAGCTGACCCGGTCCACCGCGCGCAGGGTCGTGCGGCGCAGGCCGTCGCGCAGCCGGTACTCCTTGGTCAGGTTGGTCACCTGGACGGTGCTCACGCGGTCTCCTCCTGCTGCTGGTCCAGGACGCCGGTGCGCACGAACGCGCCGCGCTCCCCGCTCAGGCTCGGGAAGGAGCCCAGCAGCTTGCGGGTGTAGGGGTGGCGGGCGTGCCGGTACAGGGTGTCGGCGGTGTCCAGCTCGACGATCTCCCCGCGCAGCATGACGGCGATGCGGTCGCTGATCTCCAGCAGCAGCGGCAGGTCGTGGGTGATGAAGACGACGGCGAAGTCCATCTCGTCGCGCAGCCGCACGATCTCGCGCAGGATGTCGCGCTGGACGACGACGTCGAGCGCCGTCGTCGGCTCGTCCATGACCATGACCTGCGGCTCCAGCAGCATGGCCATGGCGATCATCACGCGCTGGCGCATGCCGCCGGACAGCTCGTGGGGGTGGGCGCGGTAGCGGTCGGGGGCCACCCCGACCCGGGTGAGGACCTCCTCGCAGCGCGCGCGGCGCCGCCGGCGGTCCATGCCGGGGTCGTGGGCGCGCAGGGTGTCGTCCAGCTGCGCGCCGACGGTGCGGACGGGGTTGAGGGCGTTCATCGCGCCCTGGAAGACCATCGACAGCTTCGCCCAGCGGAAGCGGCGCATCTGCTCCTCGTCCAGGCCCAGCACGTCGACGTCCCGGCCGGAGCGGTCGTGGAAGACGACCGACCCGCCGGCGATGCGGGCGGGCGGCTGGTGCAGCCGGCTGACCGCGTACGCCAGCGTCGTCTTGCCGCAGCCGGACTCGCCGGCCAGCCCGAGGACCTCGCCGCGGTGCAGCTCGAAGGAGGCGCCCGCGACGGCGGTGACGGGTTCCTCGGTCTCGTAGACGACGCTGACGTCGCGGACGCTCAGCACCGCCTCGCGCTCCGTCGAGCGGATCGGGGGGCGGGGGGTGCTCCCGCCGGTGCGCGCGCTCACCGTGCGCCTCCCTTCGCGGCCCGGGCCGCCTGGCGGGTCCGCCTGCGGTGCAGGCGGGCGTTCTTGAGGCGGGGGTTGACGATCTCGTCGATGGAGAAGTTGACCAGGGACAGCCCGGTGCCCAGCAGGGCGATGAGCAGACCCGGCGGGGCGAACCACCACCAGGCGCCCAGCGGCAGCGCGAAGCCGTTCTGGGCGTAGAAGAGCATCGTGCCCAGGGTGGCCGACCCGGAGGCCCCCAGGCCCAGGAAGGACAGGCCGGCCTCGCCGAGGACGGCGGCGATGACGGCGAAGACGAACTGCGAGGCCAGCACGGGCAGCAGGTTCGGCAGGATCTCCACGACGATGACGCGCCAGGCGCGCTCGCCGGACAGCCGGGAGGCGGCGACGTACTCGCGGTTGCGCACCGACAGCGTCTGCGCCCGCAGCACCCGCGCGGAGGCGGCCCAGCTGGTGAGCGCGAGCACGACCGCGATGGTCCACAGCCCGCGGCTCTCGCGGGGCACGAAGCCGGAGATGACGATGACCAGCGGCAGGCCGGGGATGACGAGGAAGACGTTGGTCAGCAGCGAGAAGGCCTCGTCGGCCGCGCCGCCGAGGTAGGCGCCGTAGATGCCGAAGAACGCGGACAGCACGGTGGCCAGGACGCCGACGAGGAAGCCGATCTGCAGCGAGCCGCGCGTCGCGTGGGCCAGCTGGGCGAAGACGTCCTGCCCGGTCTGGGTGGTGCCCAGCCACAGGTCGCCGGAGGGGCCCTGCAGGCCGACGTCGCGGATGGCGTCGGGGTCGCCGACCAGGAGCGGGCCGAGGAGCCCGAAGAGGCAGATGCCCCCCACGAGCACCAGCCCGGTGGCCAGCCACGGGGTCATGGTCGGCAGCAGCATCCGCCACGCCGGGGCGGGGCCCGGCCGCGGCGCGGGCCGGGCCGCCGCAGCACCGGCCGCGGGGACGGACTGGGTGTCGGTCATCTGTGCTCCGTTCTCACCGGGGTCACCGGGCGCGGGTGCGCGGGTCGATGAGGCCGTACAGCAGGTCGACCACCAGGTTGGCGCCGAGGACGGCGAGGGTGATGAAGAGGAAGACGCCCTGCATGAGCGCGTAGTCGTTGTTCGTCACCGCGGCCAGCAGCCGCGAGCCGATGCCCGGGTAGGAGAACACCTGCTCGGTGACGACGGAGCCGGACACCACGAACGCCAGCGAGATGGCGAACCCCGCGATCGAGGGCAGGACGGCGTTGCGCGCCGCGTAGTCGCGCAGCACCCGGCGGGCCGGCAGCCCCTTGGCGCGGGCGGTCAGGACGTAGTCCTCCGAGAGCGTGGAGACCATCATGTTGCGCATGCCCAGCAGCCAGCCGCCGATCGAGGCGAGCACGATCGTCAGCGCCGGCAGGAACCCGTAGTAGACGGCGGAGCCGATGAACTCCAGGCTCCAGCCGGGGGACAGGACGACGTCGTAGCCGCCCTGGGCGGGGAACAGGTCCAGCACCCGGGACAGGACGTAGACCAGCACCAGCGACAGCCAGAAGTACGGCACCGCGGCCAGCAGGGTGGTCGCCGGGACCATCGAGTCCAGCCAGGTCCCCGGCCGCCAGCCGACGAAGGCGCCGAGCAGCACGCCGAGGAAGGCGGCGATGACGGTGGCGATGCCGATGAGCACGACCGTCCACGGCATCGAGGCGGCGATGACCTCGGTGACCGGGGCCGGGAAGTAGCTGATCGACGTCCCCAGGTCGCCCCGGAAGATGTTCGCCAGGTACGTGAGGTACTGCGAGGGCAGCGAGGCGTCGGTGTCCCCGCCGAGCAGCGTCGCGTACGCCTTGCGGGTCTCCGGCGTCACGACCGCACCCCGCTGGCTGAGCTTGGCCAGCAGGATGTCGACCGGGTCGCCGGGCAGCAGGCGGGGGATGACGAAGTTCAGCGTCAGCGCGGCCCAGAAGGCGACCGCGTAGAAGCCGAGCTTGCGCAGCAGGTAGTTCACGGGTCAGCCCGCGGCCTTGGGGGTCAGCGTCTTGAGGATCTCGGCCGCGTCGAAGTCCGACCACACCGCGGGGAAGGCGTACTGCTCGCCGTCGACCGGCCAGCCGGAGAACTTCGCGGTGTTCCAGACGCTGGTGTTGGAGCCGGTCATGACGGGGACGTACGGCATCTGGGTGGCGACGGCGGTCTGGATGACGTCGAACTGGGCCTGGCGTCCGGCGGTGTCCTCCGGGGGCAGCTTCTGGAGGGTGTCCAGGGCCGCGTCGACGGCCGGGTCGGAGAAGCGGGACCAGTTGTTGCCGTTGGCCTTCGTGCCGACCGGGGCCGTCATGCGCCCGTCGTAGAAGTAGCTGTAGAGGTAGTACGGGTCGGGGGCCGGTCCCTGCCACAGCGAGTCGATCGCCAGCTCGAAGTCGCCCTTGAAGCGCTTGTCGGTCCACTCGTTCCACGACGACTGCGCCGCCTCGACCTGGATGCCGGCGGCCTTGGCCTGGGCGGCGATCGTCTGGATGGCGGTGATGTAGTCGGTCCAGCCGGTGACGACCTCGATGGTCAGCGAGAGCTTCTCCCCGTCCTTGGCGTAGATGCCGTCGGGCCCCTTCACCCAGCCGGCCGCCTCCAGCAGCCGCGCGGCGGTCTGCGGGTCCGCGGTGGCGGGGGCGACCTTCGGCTCGACCTGCGCGGAGATCGTCTCCGCCTGGGTGCTGGTCAGCGCCATCGTCGGGGAGATCTCGGCGGCGGTGTCCTGGAAGGCGAGCTTGTTGAGCTGGGTGCGGTCGATCGCGGAGAAGAGCGCCTGCCGCACGGCGGGGTCGGTCTGCGGGCCCTCGCAGCCCAGCGCCGCGTTCGCGCACGCGCCGAGCACCATCTGGTTCTGGGCGACGGAGCCGGTGTCGTAGTTCGGGAAGTTCTCGTTCGTGTTCGCCATGTCGGGGATCGGCCCGGTCTGCCAGTCGATGGTCCCGGCCGCGATGGCGTCGGCCCCGGCCTGGTTGCCGGACAGCGCGAGGAAGCGGACCTTCGCCACCTTCGGCGCCCCGCCCCAGTACTCCGGGTTCGCGTCGAGGGTGAAGGCCTGGCCCTTGAAGTCGCTGAGGACGTACGCGCCGGTGCCGACGGGCTCCTCCAGGACGTCGGCCGCGGGATCGACGTCCTTCCAGATGTGCTCGGGCACGATGACGATGGAGCTGAGGACGTCGGGGCCGGAGGTGTACGCGGGTTCGGGCCAGGTGAACGTCACGTGGGTGTCGTCGACCTTCGCGACGGCCCCGTCGAACCCGGTCTCGTTGATGCCCTCGTTGTCCAGCAGCATCTGGTAGGTGAAGACGACGTCGTCGGCGGTGAAGGGCTCGCCGTCGGACCAGGTGGCGCCCTCGCGCAGCGTCACGCTGAGGACGGTGCCGTCCTCGTTCCAGGACTGCTCGGTGCCCAGCAGCGGCTTCGGCTCCGCGTCCGCGGCGGTCTTGTTGATGAAGAACAGCGGCTCGTAGATGAGGCCCCGACCGCCGATGTCCGAGGGCGAGTACGGGTTGAAGTTGACCTGGTAGTCGCCGGCCTGGCCGGTGTAGGCCACCAGCGTCGAGGCGCTGTCGCCGGAGTCGGAGCTGCCGGCCGAGCAGCCGGTGGCGAGCAGGGTGAGCGCGGTGGCGCCGGCGGCGGCCAGGCGCAGCAGGCGGGTGCGGCCGGTGGGGCGCGGGCGGACGGCGCTGCCGGGGAGCGTGGAGGAAGGCATCGGTGGTCCTCGGGGTGGGCGCCGCAGCTCGCGGCGGTGCGAGTGCCAGGTCGCTCCCGCGATCACCCCCATCGGTGGCCGGGAGGAGCGCGACCCGTCGGAGGGAAACTTAACGAGCTTGAGTAAGGGGCGTCAAGCACTCTGCGACCACGTCGCACCCGGCTACAGTGCGGGAGCCAGCCACCGTGGACGGGGTGCCGCACCCCCCGGCCGTCGCCGTCGAGGAGCACCCGTGACCCAGACCCGCTCCACCGCGCACCCCTCCCGCGCCGCCGCCGCCGGGCGCCGGCGGCGGCCGTGACGACCCTCGACAGCACCGGCGGCGCCGAGGGCGCGGCCGTCCCCGCCGCCGCGGCGGTGCGCCGCCGCGGCGGCCCCGGCGCGCGAGAGCGCCTCCTGGACGCGCTGCGCGCCTCCGGCCCCGTCAGCCGGGTCGAGCTCGCGGCGATCACCGGCCTCACCGAGGCGTCGGTGTCCACGACCGTGCGGCGCCTGCTGCAGGACGGCGTCGTCGTCGAGGTGGGGCGCACCCCCACCGCCGGCAAGCCGCGCACCCTGCTGCAGCTCGACCCCGGCGGGCGCACCGCGGTCGGCATCGACCTCGGCCCCGTCACCACCACGTGCGTGCTCACCAGCCAGACCGGCGGCGTCCTGGCCCGCCTGACCAGCAGCGCCCCGCCCCGCGAGAGCGCCGCGCAGCTCGTGGACCGCCTCGCGCGCGACGTCGAGACCCTCATCGAGGGCTCCGGCGAGCGCCGCGAGCGCTGCCTGGGCATCGGGCTGGTCTACGGCGGTCCCCGGCGCGGCAGCGCCGCCGCGCCGGGCGGCCCGCCCGGGACGCCCGGCGGCCTGGAGCCGGAGCTGCTGCGGGCGGCGCTGCAGGAGGTGACCGGCTGGCCGGTGCTGGCCGAGAACGACGCCACCGCGGCGGCGGTCGGGGAGTACTGGGTGGCGCGCGTGGACGCCGCGCGCTCCTTCGCCGCGCTCTACATGGGCACCGGGCTGGGCGCCGGCATCGTCCTGGCCGGCTCGGCCCACCGCGGTGCGCGCGGGCAGGCCGGGGAGTTCGGCCACGTCGTCGTGGACGTCGACGGCCCGCCCTGCTGGTGCGGCGGGCAGGGCTGCCTGGAGGCCGTCGCCGGGCCCGCCGCCGTCGTCGCCCGCGCCCTGGCCGACCCGGTGGCGCGCGCCGAGGCGCACCTGGAAGCCGGTGGCCCGCGCTCGACCGTCGGGGACTTCTCCGCCGTCGCCCGCGCCGCCCGCGCCGGCGGCGGGGCCTGCCGCGCGCTCGTGGAGGCTTCCGCGCGCTACGTCGCCGCCGCGGCGGAGTCCCTGGTGAACCTCTTCGACCTCGACCTGCTCGTGCTCACCGGCCCGGGGTTCGCGGCGTCCTCCTCGCTGTACGGGCCGGCCATCACCCGCCGCACCGGTGCCGCCGCCTCGCGCGCCTGGGGCCGCGCGGTCACCGTCACCGTCTCCAGCGCCGCCGCGACCGCCCCGGCCGTGGGGGCGGCCGCGCTGCTGCTGCAGGACCGGCTGGCGCGCTGAGCGGGTCCCCCCGCCCCGCCCTCAGGCGCGGCCGGTCGCCGCGGGCAGCCGGCCGGTGCGCAGCTCGTCGAGCCCGGCCAGCAGGCTGCGCAGGCCGAGCTGGAAGGAGCGCAGCGAGCGGTCGCCGGGCTGCAGCTGCGTCGCCCGGACCGCCCGCGAGAGCGTCGAGCCCGGCCGGCCGGTGTCCGCCCAGACGTCGACCGGCGCGCCGGCGTCCAGCGCGGAGCCCAGCACGAAGCAGTCGAGCACCGTCACCGCGTGCAGCACCTCCTCGTCGCCGAAGCCCGCCTCGTGCAGCACCTCGGCCAGCAGCTCGTAGCTGGCCAGCGTCGCCGGGTGCGCGACGGTCTGGGCGGTCATCAGCGGCACCGCGGCCGGGTGCGCCGCGAACGCCGCCCGGTACTGCACGGCCCAGCGGTGGGTGAACTCCCGCCAGCCCTCGTCCTCGTGGCGGCTGGTGGGCATCGAACCCTCGGTGAGCAGGCCGCGGATGCCCTCCACGACCTCCTCCCGCCCGCCCTTGACGTGGTGGTAGAGCGAGGAGGTGCTCACGCCGAGGTCCCTGGCCAGCCGCGGCAGCGCCAGGGCGCCGGTGGCGTCCACCTGCGCCAGCGCCGCGGCGAAGATCTGCCCGCGCGAGAGCAGGGGCGTGGTCGGACGGGCCACCGGTGCTCCGTTCCTCAGGCCGTCGGCGGGGCGGGCTGCTGCTGGGTGGTGCAGTGGACGCCGCCGCCGAAGGCGAACACGTCGCGCGCGTCGACGCTCACCACGTCGCGGCCAGGATAGGCGGCGCGCAGCACCCGGACGGCGTCGGCGTCGCGCGGGTCGCCGAAGGCGCACGCGACCACGACGGAGTTCGCGACGTAGTGGTTGACGTAGGAGAAGTCCACCAGCTCCCCGTCCACCTCGGCGGTGCGCGGGGCGAGCAGCTCGATGACCTCCAGGCGCCGGCCGCGGGCGTCGACCCCCTGGCGCAGCAGCTCCGCCACCTCGGTGCTCACGGCGTGGTCGGGGTGGCCGGGGTCGGGCTGGGTGTGCACGAGCACGGTCCCGGGGCGGCAGAACGCGGCGACGATGTCGACGTGGCCGCGGGTGCCGAACTCGCCGTAGTCCGCGGTCAGCCCGCGCGGCAGCCAGATCGCCGTCGTCGTGCCCAGCTGCGCGTGCACCTCCGCCTCGACCTGCGCGCGCGTCCAGCCGGGGTTGCGGTCGGGGTCGAGCTGGACGGTGTCGGTGAGCAGCACCGTGCCCTCGCCGTCGACGTGGAACGCCCCGCCCTCCTGGGTGAGCGCGGAGGAGCTGACCGGTGCGCCGGCCAGCCGGGCGACCTCCCCGGCCACCAGCGCGTCGCGCTCCCAGGCCGCCCACGACTGCGCGCCCCAGCCGTTGAAGCGCCAGTCGACGGCCGTCGGCGCTCCGTCCGAGCGCACGAACGTGGGCCCGCTGTCGCGCAGCCACGCGTCGTCGAGGGCGACCTCGACGAGCTGCACGCGCGGGTCGAGCAGTTCCCGCGCGGCCGGCAGGTCGCCCGGCGCCACGAGGACGCTCACGGGTTCGCGCGCGACGACCGCACTGGCCACCGCGCTCCAGGCCGCGCGCGCCCGCGCGAGGTCGGGCCCGCCGGCCTCCCCGAACGTCGCGTTCGGCGGGGGGAAGGCCATCCACGTCCGCTCGTGCGGCGCCCACTCCGGCGGCATCCAGCGCGCCGCCACCCGCTGCTCCTGCTGCTCCTGCTGCTCCTGCTGCGTGCTCACGACCTGCGCTCCCGTCCTCGTGCCGATCCCTCGTCCCCGCGCACCGCCCGCCCCGCCGGCGGTGGCCCGCTCACGCTCCCACCGCCTCGTCGCGGTGCACGAGGTCGCCGTCGACGACGGTCAGCAGCACCGGCGACTGCGCGAACTCGTCCGGGTCGGCGCGCAGCGGGTCCAGGCGGAAGGC
>NZ_JAAALL010000077.1 GCF_009906315.1 Kineococcus vitellinus
GTACAGGTGCTGGGTGGGCTGGGTGCGCGCACTGCGGGTGGACGTTGGCGTGGTGAGCGCACGTGATGCGGGATGACCGTGCGCTGCGCGCGGCGCGGGATGACCGTGCGCTGCGCGCAGCGCGGGATGACCGCGCGTCGAGGTGTCGTTTAGGTCCCTGGCGGTGAGGGGTGTCCGCGGTCGGTCACGTGCAGCAGGAGGGCGCGGGTGGCTCCGGCGGCGTGGTGGCCCCAGTGCATCCAGTAGTCCTGGCGCCACTGCCACTGCACGTCGTTCAGGCTCATCCCTGCGTCGAGGGCCAGCAGCCCGTTCTCGAGGTCGCGCCAGACGTCGGCCAGGTCGTCGACGAGGTCGCCCAGCCCGACGCCGGCGTGGGCTTCGTCCACGGCGAAGGGGTAGGACGCCTCCCAGTAGTAGCCAGCCCCAGGGCCGATCCGCTGCCCGATGCGCCGGTAGCAGGCGTGCCATTGCTCGTGGGAGATGGCCACGGGGGATTCCGCGTCGCTGGGGTCGACCTCGGGTAGGCGCAAGGCTGCGGCGACGGCGTCGGTGAGGGCGGTCAGCAGTCGGTGGGCGAAGGCGGCGTCTTCCTCCTGCGTGCCCTGATCGACCTCCTCGTCGATGAGGGAGCAGTAGGCCCGGGCGGCTTCGCGCATGTCCACTGGAGGATGGTGACAGGACCGTCGCGATCATCCACATCTCGGCAAGACCGCGAAGTTCGGCCGGCTGGATCACACGTGAGCAGCAGGGTGGCCGTGCGTCGTGCGTCGTTCACGGGTGCGGCGAGGCGGACCGGAGGCTGGTGAGCCAGGTCTGCCAGGTGGGCAGCAGCAGGGCGCTCAGCACCTGGTACCCCTCGGCGCCCGGGTGCGCGCCGTCGCCTTCGCGCACCTGCCGGCGCCACAGCGGGTGGGTGCGCAAGGCGGGCAGGACGCTGACGTAGGGCACCCGGTGGCGGGCGCACACGTCGGCGAACGCGGCGTCCACGACGGCGGTGCGCTCGTTGTGGGCCTCGTCGTCGACCGCCGGCGGTCCCGCGACGAGCACCGGCCAGCCGGCGTCGTGGGCCTGATCGAGCAGCGTGTGCAGGTTGGCGGCCGAGACGTCGGGGGCGGTGCGCAGCGCTCCGGCTTCGATGGTGGTGTCGTTGACGCCGAAGGAGAGCACCACCCCTGCCCGGCAGCCCGCGGGCAGGCGCGGGGTGCACTCGGTGCGCCAGCGGGCCAGGACGTGGTCGCTGCTCTCGCGGCGCACGCCGAGGTTGTAGCTGGTCAGTGCCTGCCCGCTGGTGTGGCTGTGTGCGGCCAGGCGCCCGGCCCAGCCCAGGTGGTGCGGGTCGCCGGCGCCGGCGACGAAGGAGTCGCCGACGAAGCAGATGCGTACGTCAAGGGTCTGCGAGGTCACCGCGTCATCCCACCAGGGTTCGCATCCCACCAGGTTTGCATCCGGCCGGGTTCGCATCCCACCAGGGTTCGCATCCCGCCGGGCTCTGCACCGCACCCGCCGGCAGGCACGAGGTGCGGTGCTGCCGACAGGTACGGGGCCTCGTGCAGATCGACGAGTCGGTGAAGTTAGGGGGCGCCCGCACCCACGTGCTCACCGCGGGATGAGCGCGCGGTCGGCGTACCCACCCCGCTGACGCCACAGCGCATCGGCAAGGATGAACAGCATGATCCTCGAGCAAGCCGTCCTCGATGTGCGCCCCGGTCACAGCGACGCCTTCGAGGCCGCCTTTTCGAAGGCGAAGACGATCATCTGCACGATGCCCGGCTTCCAACGCCTGACGTTGTCCCGTTGCGTGGAGCGCCCCGACACCTACCTGCTGCTGGTGCAGTGGGACACCCTCGAGGACCACACCGAGGGCTTCCGCGGGTCGGCGCAGTACCGGGAGTGGAAGGCGCTGCTGCACTCCTTTTACGATCCGTTCCCCACCGTGGAGCACTACCGCGAGGTCATGACCGCCTGAATTGGTGCTGCTTGAACCGGCCGGCGCTTGAGCGTTGGTCAGCGGGATGGCCGTGCATGGTCCTGGCAGGCTGCGGGGGTGATCGTCTACGTGGTCTCCCATCCTGAGGTGCTCATCGACCCGGGCGTCCCGGTGCCGCAGTGGGGCTTGTCGCCGGCCGGGCATGAGCGGCTGCGGCGGCTGCTGGCGATGCCGTGGGCGCGTTCGGCCTCATTCGTGGCTTGCAGCGCGGAGCGCAAGGCGGTGCAGACGGCGCAGGCGGTGGCCGAGGTCAGCGGGTGCATCGTGCACGTCGAGGAAGATTTGGGGGAGAACGACCGCAGCGCGACGGGGTTCGTGCCGCCGGAGCGGTTCGAGGAGCTGGCTGATGCCTTCTTCGCCGAGCCTGAGCGCAGCGTGCAGGGGTGGGAGACGGCCGCTGATGCGCAGCGGCGGATCGTGGCAGCGGTGGAGCGGGTCTTGGAGCGGGCGCGGCTGGTTACCACTGCCCCCGAGGAGGGCGGTGTGGTGATCGCCACGCATGGTGGTGTGGGCACGTTGCTGCAGTGCGCGCTGCGGGGGGTGGCGATCGAGCGGCGCTTCGACCAGCCGGGGCAGGGCAGTTGGTACAGCTTCGACAGCGTGACGCGGCACGTCGCGCACGGGTGGCGCCGACTGTGACGGTTGCCCAAGTCGTGTCGCATCGCGTCGCAGCCGCGGGGGGCGCACCTGTGCGCCGCCCGCTGATCGACGTGTCGTGCAGTCGTAGCCGCGCACCATCTGCGGGATGGCCGTGGAGTCGACCCACCGCCATTTTCATGAGCCAGGCTGCTACGGGTGACGAACAAGCCGGGGTCCTGGTTTGCGATGGAGCCCGACGAGGTGGCCTGCCTGCTGCGTCGGGCTGACGTGTCCTGGTGGATCGCTGGTGGCTGGGCGATTGATCTGCACATGGGTCGGCGCACCAGAGCGCACGATGACACCGACGTCCTGGTGCTGCGCCCGCACCTACCCCGGCTGCGCGAGCAGCTGGCCGGGTGGGACGTGCACGTCGCCGACCCGCCGGGCACGCTGCAACCTTGGCCGGCGGGTGAGGAGCTGCCGTCCGGGGTGCACGACCTCTGGTGCCGGCCCACCTGCACCGCGGACTGGTGCCTGCAGCTGATGGTCGACGACCTCGTCGATGCCAGCGCCGGCGGTGAGCAGGGTGGTGAGCAGGGTGGTGAGCAGGGTGGTGAGCAGGGTGGTGAGCAGGGCGGTGAGCAGGGCGGTGAGCAGGGCGGTGAGCAGGGCGGTGAGCAGGAGTAGGTGTACCGGCGGGATGGGCGGATCCGCCGAGCCTGGCGCACGCTCAGCGGTCCTGCCTCCACAGCGCAGCGGGCTGTGCTGGCACCGGAGGTGCAGCTGCTCCACAAGAGCGGCGGTCCGCGCGTGAAGGACGAGGCTGACTTCGCTCAGGTCGCCAGGGTGCTCGAGCGCTCGCAGCGCACCTGGCTGATCGAGGCTCTGCAGCTGACCGACGCGACGCACCCGTGGGTCGAGTAGTTGCGGGCCGCCGCATCACCCTGGCGGCGGGGTGACCGCGCGTTCGTCGACGCGTCCGAAGCTGGGAAGCCGATGGCGTCCGCGATACGTTGCAGGGTCGCCGCGAGAAGACCGGAGACGACCCGCATGCTGCCTGAACGACCCGATGCCACCGTCGACGTCATCGCCTACGACCCCGCCTGGCCAGCCGCCTTCGAGGCGGAGCGGGCCAACCTGCTGGTCGCCTGGCCGGCTCTGGTGGCGGTGGAGCACATCGGCTCCACCGCCGTGCCGGGACTGGCGGCCAAGCCCACCATCGACGTGCTGGCCGTTGTCACCGACGCCGACATCGACCACGACGGCATCGACGCAGACTCCATCGACACGGGCGTGCCGGCGGCGGTGTCCGCCAGGGTGCCCGCGGTGATCGCGGCGTTCCAGGCCCTGGGGTACCAGTGGGTGGCGGACTCCTTCGCCGACGACCCGCAGCACCTGTTCCTGCACCGGCTGCGCGCCGGCAAGCGCACCCACCACCTGCACGTGGTGGCTGCCTCGTCACCGCTGGTGGCGCGCTACCTGCTTTTTCGCGACTACCTGCGTGCCCACCCGGGGGAGGCTGCCCGGTACGCGGCCTTCAAGCAGGACCTGGCCACCCGCTACGCCCAGCAGCGCGACCGCTACGTGGACGCCAAGCCACCCTTCGTGGACGCCACGATCGAGCAGGCCCGGCGATGGGGGGCTACCGGGCATCGCGCATGAGCTGGGCGCGAGTTGGCTGGATCCCGGCTGGGTGCAGGCGCCGACCTGCTTGCGTACTCGCAGCGCGGGGTGACCGCGCGGAGGGCCCCGATCGATGGCGGTCGGGGCCTTCCGTGGTGTCCGCTGGGGGGCTTTCAGCAGCATTCCTCGGGTAGCCGCTCCCCGTAGTAGATCTGTGCCCCCACGCCGGGGGTGTAGCCGATGAAGCCGCCCTGGAACTGCTGCACGATGTAATCCTCATCCCAGCCGTGCTCATCTTCGACGGGGTAGCCGAGCGCTCCGCTCTCCCAGCCTTGGGAGGCCCAGGCCTGCCCGATGGCGCCGAGGACGATGTTGGCGCCGGTGGCGGGGCTCCAGTAGATGGAGCCGCCTTGGAAGTGGTTGTAGTAGCCGCTGCCGTTGGGAGTGCGGGTGTCGCCGGTGCGGGAGAAGCCCAGGTGCCCGTTCTCCCAACCGGTGGAGGCCCACTTGTCGCGGATGGCGCCGCGCACGTCGTGGGCGCCGGTGGCTGGGCTCCAGTAGATGGAGCCGCCTTGGAAGTGGGTGTAGTAGCCGCGTCCGTTGGGGGTGGAGGTGTCGTCGGTGGCGGGAAAGCCGAGCCCGCCGTTCTCCCAGCCGTGCAGGGCCCACTGATCTTTGATGGCGCCGGCGGTGAAGTGCGCTCCGGTCTGCGGCGACCAGTACACCGATGCGCCTTGGAAGTGGGTGTACCAGCCGCGTCCGTTCGGGGTGGGGGCATCGCTGGTCGTGGGGAAGCCCAGGCGGCCGTTCTCCCAGCCGGTGGCAGCCCACTTGTCTCTGATGGCGCCTCGGGTGAACTGCGCTCCGGTGCTGGTGGAGTAGTAGATCGACCCGCCGCGGAAGTGCGCGTACTCGCCCGCCCGCAGCGGTGTGGGCTGCTGGCACTGCGTGACCTCGCCCAGGGACCCGTTGGCACCTCCGGTGCTGTCATAGCGTTGCGCGACCGCGCCCCACAGGCACTGCGGCGTGGGAGCGGGGGTCTGCGGTCGGTGCGGCAGGCCCTCGCAGGCGATTCCGTCCTTGGGGTTGCCGTCGAGGCCGTCGGGGTCGCCAGGATGGGCGTTCATCCACGCTTGCGCATCTTCTTGGTAGGTGAAGTCCGAGCAGTCCCGATCCCCGATGTGGTCGGCCCAGGCTGGTGTCGCTGCCAGCATGCCCACGCTCAGTGCTGTCAGTGCCGCCGCCGCGCTGCGTCCAGCCCATGTGCCCACTGTTACGTCTCCCAACGCGTGTAGCTGAAGCTGCTGCGAGCTTCGTTGCGCACGCTACTAGAGCTCTTAACGCGAGCACGCGTAGGTCCGGGCAAGGTATGTGCCGGTGCCCGCGGTGACCGGCCGGTAAGGGCGCGGGCGACTTGAGCGCCCCTGACGCGGGACCCCCTGCCCGCAGGATCCTCCCCCGCAGGACCCTCACCCGCGGGGACGAGCGTGTCGGGCTCCGTCGGGGGTACTGGTGGGGGTCAGTACTGGTGGGGGTCAGCACAGGATGTGCAGGCCGTACTCGGCGAGCAGTGGGTCGAGTGGGCGCTCGCAGCGCCGGCACCGCAGGCGGGGCGGGCGGGTGTCGTGTGTCGTAGCCGTGCCTGTGCCTGTGCCGGCAGCCTCGTCAGCGGTGGACGGCTGGGCACGGGTCAGCAGGGCGGGCTCGGCCTCAGGTCCTGCCACCTTCTGAAGTGGTGCGCGGGTTGGGAGTGGTGGAGGTACGGCGAGTGGGGGTGCGGCAGGCTGCGTGCGCTGCGGTGGCTGCTCAGTGAGCTGCTCGGGGCGTTGAGTGGGATGCGGGACGGGGTCGCAGCGTGCCGCACCTCGCGCCGTGGGCTGTGCTGCGGCTCGTGTGGTGGCACCCGTAGGTGGGGTAGGTGCCTTCGACGGCGGCGGGCTGTCTAGATCTTTGAGGACGGTCACCCGCAGGATGCGCCGGGAGTCCGCGAGGTCGCGGTGCAGCTGCACGTAGCGGTGCAAGTGCAGGTGCTCCAGCCAGCTGGTCACGGCACGCGAGCGGGGTCTTGGAGAGCTGCGCTCGAGCGCGATGCCTTCGGCGGCGATGCAGCTGTAGGCATCGGCGATGGTGAACCAGCGCCCGGCCTTGCGCCAGATGAAGGCGGCGTAGATGGCGGCGCGCCAGTGCTCTGGTGGGGCGTAGATGCCGCCTTCGCTGCCCAGGCGCACGCTCAGCAGCGATGGGATGGTGCCGCCGTAGCGGGCCAGGACGCGCTGCTTGAGGGCGGAGGCGTCCCAGGCCTGCTGTTGGCGCTCGCGTTGTTGCTGCACCCATCGGGCGCGCTCGTCGGCCCGTACCTGCGCGCGTGCTTCATGAGCGCGGCGGGCTTCGGCTTCGGCGGCGGCCCGGGCCTGGTCGATGGCCTGGCGTGCGGCGTTGAGTGAGGTCAGCAGCCGCTCGCTGTGGTGCAGGCGCTGCAGCGTGGGGGTGCTCAGGCCGTCGGGGGTGAGGGTGCACGTGGTCAGTGGGTCGGCGTGGAAGGCGGCCCGCTCCTGGCGAGGGGCGGGTGGCACCTCGAAAGCGGTGTCGGTGGTGAAGCTGTCGCCGTGCTCGTCGCCGTAGGAGCCGTCGCGGACGCGGTGGGGTGAGGTGGTGGTGGAGGCGGTGCCGATGCCGGCGCCTTCACCCCAGACCGGGTTGATCCACAGCACCGGGAGGCCGGCCTGAGCCATCGCGGCGTGCAGGTCGCTCAGTGCGATGAGACCGTCGGCGGCACCGGCTGGCTCCCACGAGTAAGCGCGGGCTCGGCGCAAGTGCTTGCCCTGGTGGCCGAGCAGCCACACCGCGGTGATGCCCTGCTCTTGGTAGGAGGCGTGCCGGGTTCGCCACTGCTCCACGCTGAGGGCGGCGTACTGCACCTCCAAGGCCACCTGCCGCCCGTTAGGCCAGGTGACCATCACATCCGCAACCCGCGTGCGATCCGCGCTGGCCTGCTCCGCCACGGCGGTGACGCCCTGGTCGCCGAGCGTGTCGTGCACCCAAGCCCGCAGGGCGGCCTTGGCCTGCTGGTGCGCTTCGCCCTCGGCGCTGTGGCCGCCGGAGCCGGCGTGGTGGGAGAAGCCGTCGCGGCGCCTTGGGTGGCGGGCCACGGTGGTCAGACGGGGGTCGCTGCACTCGGGCATGAAGCACTCCAGGTGCTCCTTGGCCCACGACCTCACCCTCTTCGCGTCACCGTCGGCGAGGCGGTACAGCGTCCCGTCGGCCTTGTGCCGTGCCCACACCAGGCACCGCTCGCCGTCCTGGAAGGCCGCGAGGAGCTGGAGGTCGTGGCGGGCCGATGGCACTCTCGATCAGTCGGCTTCCACGACAAGCTCCTGAACATCGGCTGCCTCATCGTGATCAAGAAGCCCGGCGCGATCAAGGAGTCTGGGGTACGCCTCAGCCGGCGCTGACCGCGTGCCCTGCTCTCCTTCGCGCGAAGCCAGCGCCGACGCCTTCTGGCCGCGTGCTTGAAGGTTGGACGTTCTGAGAGGTCAAGACGTGAGGTAGCTGCCCACTGGATGCCCGTCCAGCGCTCGCGGATCGGCGCGCTTGTGAACTGTCGGTCCGCTGCCGGCGAGCGCAGGCGCGGCCGCCTGGGCTGCCTGTCTGGCGAGCGTCACCTCGATTTCGTGACCGCGCCCCAAAGCGGACGGTGAGCTGACAGGATCGTGCAGTGACCGTGACGTCCCTCACCCGCGGCGGCAACCAGGAGTTGCCCGCACACGTGTGCCGCGCCGGATACCTCGATGTCCAAGCTGCCTGGCCACTATCGGCCGGCGCCGACGCGCTGGATGTCGCCGTGGTCGCCGCCACCGCAGCCGGCAAGGTCCGCTCGGATGAGGACTTCATCTTCTTCAACCAGCCCAAGGGGCTGGAGGGGACAGTCCGGCACCTGGGTCAAGGCCAGGCCGGCTCACGCGCTCACGATGAGGTGCGACTGCGGTTGGCGGCGGTTCCGGCTGACATCGCTGCCCTGCACATCATCCTCAGCGCCGCCGGTGGGGTCATCGGTCCCGTTCCTGATGTGCAGGTGTCGCTGCGCGATGCCGATCAGCAGACGCTGCTGCAGCTGGACATGAGCGGGGCCGGTCCCGAGCCGGCTCTGATCGCGGCCGAGGTCTACCGCCGAGGTGATGGCTGGAAGGTCCGCTGCATCGGACAGGGCTGGGACGATGGCCTGGCCGCGCTGGCGCGTCACTTCGGCATCAGCGTCGACGACGACGGTTCGGGTGACGGCGGCACTAGTGGCAGCTCCAGCGATGAGAGCTCTCATGCTCACGGTGGTCAGGGCAGTGGTGGCCCGATACGTCAGCCCTCCACACACCCCACCGCGACACCGACATCGACGCCGACGGCATCGCCGGTGACCGGCCAGCCGGTGCCGCCCGCTGCACCGTCTGGCGGGTCCATGAGCCGACCAGTGCCTTCCCAGCCACCGGCCCCGACGACTCCTGCGGTGCCGCCGCCGGCGCCGCCGGGAGCGTTGCAAGCCGTGCGTTCACGTTGGCTGGGGCGCCGCGGGAGAGCCGACGCCGGCGACCTCGCGGCACAGGTGCGCCAGCAGCAGGCCGCCCTTGAGGCCCTCGCGCAGGAGAACGCGACCTTGCGCGCTGACCTGCAGCGCCTGGGAGCGGGTGATGCCGCCGCCCTGGTTCAGGAGATGACTGCCCGGCGTTTAGAAGCGGCGGCGCAGGAGGCCGCCCTGCAGCGCCGCATCCACGCTGCCCGCCAGGAGCTGGAAGTGATCAATCGGGATCTCACTGCCGCCGAGTTCGACCTGGCCCAGGTGCGGGCCACGCTCATCGTCACCGACGAGGAGGCGGTGCTGCAGGAGGTCGGGGTCTACCGCTATGCCCATCCCCTGCAGGACGCCGTGGCCTACAAGGCACGCTTGGCCAGCCTCAAGGACCGTATCAAGGTCGCCGTCCGCGCCGACCAGGCGGTGCTGGCCACCACCAACTGGCAGGTCAACGGATCCAGCCGCGATGGGGCGAAGATGGTCAAGGAGACCTCCAAGCTGATGCTGCGCGCCTTCAACGCCGAAGCCGACAACTGCGTGCGGGTGGTGCGCCCGCACACCGTGCACACTGCCGTCCAGCGGCTGGAGAAGGCCGCTCAGACGATCGCCCGCCTGGGCACGATGATGTCCATCCGGGTCAGCGAGCACTACCTGCGTCTGCGGTTGGAGGAGATCCGCCTGACCGCCGACTACCTGGCCAAGGTCGAGGAGGAACGTGAACGGGCTCGTGAGGCCCGCGAGCAGGCTCGCGAAGAGGCCAAGGCGGCCGCGGAGTTCGAACGAGAGAAGGCCCGCTTGCTCAAGGAGCAGGGTCACTACGAGGGAGCTCTGGAGCGGGCAAGGGCCGGCGATGCCTCGCCGGTGGTGATCGCCGAGATCGAAGCGAAGATCGAGAACGTGCAGCAGGCCATCAGCGGGGTCAACGCCCGGGAGGCGAACCTGCGCGCAGGTCACGTATACGTCATCTCCAACATCGGCGCCTTCGGCGAGCGGATGGTCAAGATCGGAATGACCCGCCGGCTGGAGCCGATGGATCGTGTGAGGGAGCTCGGCGATGCATCCGTGCCGTTCCGCTTCGATGTGCACGCTCTCATCCGCAGCGACGACGCCGTCGCGCTGGAGAGCAAGTTGCACGCCGCTTTCGCCGACCAGCGCGTCAACCGGGTCAACAAGCATCGCGAGTTCTTCTACGTCACTCCTGTGCAGGTGCGCGACCAACTCGCTCAGATCGCCGGTCAGCACCTGCTGGAGTTCCATGAGCTTCCTGAAGCGTTGGAGTGGCGGGCCAGCGGTGCTCATGCGACCCGTACACCATCACGGGCGAAGTGACACGTGCATGTGACGCCGCCTGACGGGCATGCTGACTGTCGGAAAGTGATTGCCTGTCACACCGATCGCCCCACGAGATGGCACCGGGGTTTTGTCAGTAGCGATCGATCGCTCCTAACAACTCGTTTCACTATGACCCTGGAAGCTTGCGATAGCAGATCAACGCGCAGGCCAGCTGCAGCAGGCCCAGGTGCAAATCAGCCCGGACTTCGTAGCGGATCCGCAGCCGCTTGAACTGGTGTAGCCAGGCGAAGCTACGCTCGACAACTCAGCGGGTGCGGCCCAGTCCTGAGCCGTGGGCGACGCCGCGCCGGGCGAGGCGCGGGACGATGCCGCGCTCGCGCAAGGCGCGACGGTAGACGTCGTAGTCGTAGCTGCGATCGGCGTATAGGTAGCGTGGACGCAGGCGGGGCCGGCCGCGGATGCCACGCACGATCGGGAAAGCGTCGACCAGCGGCAGCAACTGGGTCACATCGTGCCGGTTGCCGCCGCTCAGCATCACGACAAGCGGGACGCCACTGCTATCGGTCAAGAGGTGGTGCTTGGACCCGTTGCGGGCCCGGTCTACTGACGAAGGGCCGGTGTGAGCCCCCCTTTGAGAGCCCGCACGTGCGAGCCGTCCACCACCGCTGTCTCCACTCGGAGCTTCCCCGCCGCGCGCAACTCATCGAGCAGGACCTTATGCAGCTGCGACCACACCCCGGCCTGCGTCCAGTCCCGCAGCCGGCGCCAGCAGGTGACACCAGAGCAGCCGAGCTGCGCGGTCGGGACCTGGCCCCAGGTGCAGCCGGTGGTCAGGACGTGGACGATGCCGGCCAACGCGGCGCGGTCGTCGCGTGGTAGCCGTCCTGGGTGGCGGAAGCGACGCGGTGGGCGCTGCGGTAGCAGGGGTTGTACCTGCTCCCACAGCGCGTCCGGCACCAGCTTCGCGACCTTCTCCAGCACCACCTCATCGGCCATGTCATCAGGCTGCGACGGCCCCAGTCGTCCTGCATATCATAGTGAAATCAGTTGTTACCGGTACCTGCACGAAGCTCTCGACGTCCTGGCCGCGCAGGCACCCGACCTGTCCGACGTCGTCGCCGACGCGATCAGCGCAGGCACCGAGCACCTGCTGCTCGATGGCACGCTCATCACCACCGACCGCATCCACGACCGGACCGGTCGCCGAGACCGCTGGTATTCCGGAAAGCACCGCCACCACGGCGGTCTGGTCCAGGTCGTCACCGATCCCGATGGGCGACCGTTGTGGGTCTCACCGGTCGAGCCCGGCTGCACCCACGACCTGACCGCAGCGCGCCTGCACGCCCTGCCGGCGTTGTACGCCGCTGCCCGCGACGGTGTCCCCACGCTGGCCGACAAGGCCTACACCGGTGCCGGAGCCGGCATCCGGGTGCCGGTCCGCCGTCCCAAAGGCGGGCAGGTTCTCGACCACAGCACGAGGGGGTGGAACTCTTACGTCAACGCCGAACGCACCTTCGTCGAACACGGCATCGCCCACCTCAAAACCCGCTGGAGAGCCCTGCACCACGTCAGCCTGTGCCCGTAGCGCATCTCCGCGATCGTCGCTACAGCCCTCGTCCTGAGCCGACTGCAGAACCGCTACTGACAAAGCCTCACTGAGGTACAGAGGCTTACCCAAAAGGCGCAAGCCATGATCGGTTAGCGGTAGTTTCTGCACTGGCTGCCCCTGCACCAGAGTCGAACGTTTTTCTCACCGTTAACCGATGGTGTCGATGTCGCCGGCGAAGGTGCCCCAGGTGCCTCCGTAGTTCTCCATGCCGAAGACGATAGCCAGCCCGTGGTACCACTCGGGATTGTCCAGGTAGAACGTGCACTCCAGGCGCAAGGTCTCGGAGGTGACGATCTGAGCAGGCGCGCAGCCCTCGAAGGTGCGATAGACGTGGTCGGGGGTCATTTGCAGCAGTTGCCCGTGCACGCCCATGTTGGCGTAGGCGCCCATGAGGTCGTCGTTGTGCTGCTCCCAGCCCTGCATGAGGCACTCGGCGGCGTACTCGGGACTGTGACGCCCGTCGGGCGGCACCCGGCAGGGGGCGATGGGTTGGTTGGCGACGGCGCCACGGGCGGGGCTCCACTCGATGTAGCCGTGCTGGAAGTTAGTGCGCTTGCCGCCGGGGATATCGAACTCGCTGCTGGTGGGATATCCCAGGTAGCCACCTTCGTAGCCCAACTGGGCGTACTTGCCCAAGATCGCTCCGCGCACCGCAGCCGCTCCAGAGGCGGGCGACCAGTACATGGTGCCGCCCTGGTAATTCTGAAAGACGCCGTTGTTTCGCAGTGGCACCTCTTGAGAGGTGGGAAAGCCCAGCGGGCCGTTCTCGTAGCCGTGGTCGCGATAGAGATCGCGGAAGGCTCCGGAGACGGTGTGGGCCCCGCTGGTGGGGGACCAGTACATGACTCCGCCCTGATAGACCTGGAACACACCACCGCGAACGCGCACCTCCTGGGTCATGGGGTAGGCCAGGAAGCTGCCTTCATAGCCCTGATGGGCGTACAGGTCGCGGAAGGCGCCGGAGACCGAGTGCGCGCCGGTGGCCGGGCTCCAGTACAGGGTGCCGCCCTGGTAGTTCTGGAACACTCCACCGGCGCGGATGGGCACCTCACCGGAGGTGGGCATGCCCAAGAAGCCGTTCTCCCAACCGCTGCTTGACCACAGTTGGTGGAAGGAGCCGGAGACGTCCCATGCACCGCTGGTGCTGCTCCAGTAGATCGAGCCGGCTTCGAAGGAGCTGAACTTCACCCCCGCTGAGGTGCTCTGCTCGCAGCCGGTGACCCGGCCCAGCTTGCCGCTGGCGCCGCCCAGCTGCTCATAGCGGGTGGCGATGGGCCCTTGGAGGCACTCTTGCGCTGAAGAAGCTGCCGGGATGGCCAGCGCCGCTGCGCTCGTCAGCAGGAGAGTGCTCACCAGTCCGGCAGCAAGGCGCGTCGTGGGCTTTGTCAGCTGGCTGGCCATCGCTGGCGCAGCTGCAGACACCCTCAGCCCTGATGGCGACCTGGTCGTCAACTCTGCTGTCAACTCTGCTGTCAACTCTGCTGTCGACCTCGTTGTCGACCTCGTTGCCAGCCTCCTGGCCGGCCTCGTCCTCGCTGCCGGGATGGTCGCAGGCCGAGCCTGGTGTCCAAGCTTCGACCAGATCGGCAGTGCCGAGGTCAGCCGCCTGGTGAGCGAGGCCAGTCCATGCCGCACGCGCTTCTCCGCTTCATCCGGCTGGGCCAGCTCCCAGCAGTGTCACAGACTGTAGTGATTCCTTACCGCGAGGGGGAGGTCTTCGCGCATCTGCACTGCTGCTGGTGCCATCACGGACTTGATGAGGTCTCACATGTTCACCTGCTCCCGACGTGAGGTGAGCGTTGGTGAAGCAGGCATCGGCTTTGTGCTGGCGCACGCCGCTCCCGTGACTGTGCTCCTTCAGGCAGCGAGATCGGTCATGGCATGGTGTGGAAGCTGTCGCCTTGGCGGTAGATCGTCTGCAGGCCGACGGTGGCGATGAGGTCGAGCAGGTCATCACTCGGGCGCTCGGGTACCAGCAGGGCGCAGTGGGTGGGCTGGGCGATGTGACGTCGGTAGTCCAGTAGCTGGCCGATGGCCATGCGGATGTCCCCACGTGCGGTGGAGGCTTTCGCCTCGATGAGCGTGCTGGTGCTGTGGTCGTAGGCGTCGCAAACGATCTTCGAGCCGTCAGGCAGTACCGCGCTGATGACGGCGAGGTCATGACCCACAAAGTGCTGGTACTCCAGCAACAGCTGCTGCTCGTCGTAGGTCTTGGTCGGTGTTCCGCCGGGTAGGAGCACTTCTGAGGGCGCAGGGGCGGCGCCGAGCAGGCGTGAGGTCAGCACTGCTGCGTTGGGCCCCGCGGCCGGATGGGGGTCAGGAGTGGGCAGGTGGGTTTGCAGTGCGGCCCAATGGCTGCCGGTCAGGCGCATGGGGTTGGCGGCACCGGGCATGCGCAGGATGAGCGCGCTGGCGAAGAGGGGATCCTGCTGCAGGCGAGAGCGGTAGATGGGGGCGGCGAAGAAGGTCTCAGTGATCTTGATGCCGATGTTGTGCGTCGGCGCCAGCGGTGGTTGCAGCCAGTATGCACTGGTGTTCATCATCAGAGCGCTGGCGGGGTGAGTGACCTTGCCCATGGCGTAGACGCCTGCTTCGCGGCCGCTGACCCACAAGACGACATCATCGCCGATGGCGACGTCTTTGAGGTGCACGGCGACCGTCCACTGCAGGGGTTGCTGCGCTGCACCATCCTCGTGCCAGCGGAAGATGTCCCACTTACCCGGGTTGGCCTGCAGGATCCACGCGTTCGGCATTGCTGTCCTGCCGTCCTATGAGTTGACGTGACTCTTGCTCTAGGCGCAGTCGGCGCACCACACCGGCGGAGAAGAGCAGCGCCGATGAGGGGCGTCGGCGACGAGGGGCACTGGCGATCAGTGCGAAAGCTGTAACTGCCGATAAAACGCGCCGACGGAGTGTCTGGCGCCGCTGATCACGGCTTCGATCGCGGTAGAGATCGCAGTCATGATCAGACCTGGGAAGTGTTCAGGTGCCGGGTCGGCGCAGCAGGGCATTGGGCACGACGCTGAAGGCGGGGTGCAGGTCGTTGGCGGGCACGGTCAGCTGGCTGTCGCCGGCGGCGACGGCGGCGCTGGCCCAGTGGGTGCCGGCGTTGGTGAGCCATTCCAGGTGCACGGTGGCGCCGTCGGTGAGGTAAGCCTCGAGCAGCACGGGCAGGCCTGCTGTGCGGTACTGGGCGCGCTTGTCGTTCATCTCGCCCAGGGTGTTGCCCGGTGACCACACCTCGACCGCGGCGTCGGGAGTGCCGCGGTAGACCTCATCGGTGATCAAGGACTCGCCGTTGACGAGGACGTCGGGGATGCGTCCTTGCAGCACCGAGCCGTCCGGGGCGAGGGTGATGGCCCAGTTGCCGGGGGCGGTGGCGTAGCGCTCCCACTGGGCCTCGAACTCCTGGGCCAGGCGCTGGGCGATGTAGTGGTGGGGGTTGCCCCCGATGCGGCGGATGGTCAGCTCCCCGTCGACGACTTCGATGCGTTCGTTGAAGCCGGCGCTCGCGGAGGTCCAGGTGTCGGTGGGGACACCCAAACGCGGGGCACTGACGCTCATGGGTGCCAGGGTAGCCGCCGGGTGCGCCGCAGCCGAGGGTCAAGAAGGCAGAGTCAAGCCATAGGAGGGGCGGGGAGCTCGCACGTGGGCTCAGGCCGGGCGCTGGCGACCGCGTGAGGAGGCTTGGCTTACTTGGTCCTCCTGGCTCACTTGGCGCGTTGGGCCTCGCTAAGGTGCGCTGGTCGCGGGTGCTGCCCGGCCTCGCGCGGCATCGGAGCCCGTGAGGGTGCTTGAGGTGTGCACGCTCACACCTCGGGGACGCAGGTGCCGGTGCCGAGGGTGGCCAGACCGGTGAGGTCACCGGGCGCGTAGTCCAAGACCTGCGTGGTCTGCGGGTACATCAGCTGGCCCGGGTCCTCGGTCTACCGGAGACGTAGACGTCGACCTGCTGGCCGGGGCGGCCCAGCAGCCGGTCCGTGAAGTCCTAACGGGTGCTGCGCTGGGTGGCGCTGACGCCGGTAAGGCCGGCTTGGGCGATGACGGCGGCGGCGATGTCGGGCACCTCGGCGGTGGTCACGTAGCTGATGAGCACCGGTGCCCAGCGCTCGCCGTAGCGCTTGGGCTGGTAGGGCTGTCGCTGCGCGGAGGGGCTCTCGGTGGTGGCGCCGTCGTCGATGAAGCGTAGGCCGGTGGCGGTGCCGACACGGACGGCTTTGGGGCGTCTTTGGCGCCGGTGACAAGTTGGCGGTCCTCTCAAACAGACGTCAATGCGGCTGTCAGTTACTGATGGCGCCAGCATCGAGCGGGGTGCTGGGGTGCTGGGG
>NZ_JAAALL010000078.1 GCF_009906315.1 Kineococcus vitellinus
TCAGTCCTCCGTGCGGGGGGTGGGGGGGTCGGCGGGGTGCCCGAGGGCGCCCAGGGCCGCGGCGAGCAGGTGCGGCTGCACGAGCGCGGCGTCGAGGTCGCGGCAGGCCAGCGAGGTGACCGCGAGCCCGCCGAGGGCGGTGGTGATCCGGACGGCGCGCTCGGGGTCGGCGCCCGGCTCCAGCCTCGCGCCGAAGGCGCGGAAGAGCACCTCGCCGATGCTGTCCAGGCGCTCGGTGCTCATCGCCGAGCCGGGGGAGCTGAGGGCGGTGAGGACGAAGGCGACCAGCCCGGGGCGGCGGGTGGCCAGCTCGGCCATCGCCCGCAGGACCTCGCGGTCGCGCTCGCGGCCGGCGGGCAGCGCCGCGACGCGCCGGGCGAGCAGCTCCAGGCGCTCGAGGGTGGAGGTGACGGTGGCCTCCCGCAGCGCCTCCTTGGAGGGGAAGCGGTGCAGCAGGCCGGTCTTGGAGTAGCCGACGGCATCGGCGACGCGCTGCACGGAGGTCTGCTCGACGCCGTGGCGGGCGAACAGCGCGGCCGCCGCGTCGAGGATCTCCTCGTCGATCTCCTCCTTGGTGGGACGTGGCACCCGACCAGGGTAGACCGGTTCCGACCAGGACGGTCCACCCGGGACCGGGACGGTCCGCCGGGGAGGTGTCCCCTGTCCGAGCCCAGGCCTACCCTGGAGGGGCCATGAGCACACTCTTCGACGACCTCCCGCTGGGTCCCTCCGGCTCCGGGGACGGCTCCGGCGGGCAGCCGTCCGCCGGCGCCCGCCGCGGCCCCGCCCCCGCCGACCTGCTGACCGGGCTGAACCCCCAGCAGCGCGAGGCGGTCGTGCACGCCGGCTCCCCGCTGCTCATCGTCGCCGGGGCCGGCTCGGGCAAGACGCGCGTGCTCACCCACCGCATCGCCCACCTGCTCGCCGAGGGCCGCGCGACGCCCGGGCAGGTCCTGGCCATCACCTTCACCAACAAGGCCGCCGCCGAGATGCGCGAGCGCGTCGCGGCGCTCGTGGGCGACGTGGTGGGCATGGGCGCGCGCAGCATGTGGGTCTCGACGTTCCACTCCGCGTGCGTGCGGATCCTGCGCCGCGAGGCCACCCACCTCGGCATGCGCTCCTCGTTCTCCATCTACGACTCCGCCGACGCGCAGCGGCTCATGGCGATGGTCGGCCGCGAGCTGGAGCTGGACCCCAAGAAGCACGCCCCGCGGGCGATGTCGGCGATGGTCTCCAACCTCAAGAACGAGCTCGTCGACGAGGACGCCTACGCCGAGCGCGCCCACTCCGAGGACGGCACCGCCACCGAGCGCGTGCTGGCCCAGGTCTACCGGGCCTACCAGCAGCGGCTGCGCCAGGCCAACGCGATGGACTTCGACGACCTCATCATGTCGACGGTCCACCTGCTGCAGGCCTTCCCCGACGTCGCCGAGCACTACCGCCGCCGCTTCCGGCACGTGCTCGTCGACGAGTACCAGGACACCAACCACGCCCAGTACGTCCTCGTCCGCGAGCTCGTCGGCACCGGCGAGGGGCCCGTGCCGCGCGGCGAGCTGACGGTCGTCGGCGACGCGGACCAGTCGATCTACGCCTTCCGCGGCGCCACGATCCGCAACATCGTCGAGTTCGAGCAGGACTACCCGGACGCCCGGACCGTGTTGCTGGAGCAGAACTACCGCTCCACGCAGACGATCCTGTCGGCGGCCAACGAGGTCATCCGGCACAACGAGGACCGCCGCGCCAAGAACCTGTGGACGGCCTCCGGCGCGGGGGAGCAGATCGTCGGCTACGTCGCCGACGACGAGCACGACGAGGCGGCGTTCGTGGCCGAGGAGGTCGACCGGCTGCACGACGCCGGCGCCGCCCGCTACGGCGACGTCGCCGTCTTCTACCGCACCAACGCGCAGTCGCGCGCCCTGGAGGAGGTGTTCATCCGCACCGGCCTGCCCTACAAGGTGGTCGGCGGCACCCGCTTCTACGAGCGCCGCGAGGTCAAGGACGCCGTGGCCTACCTGCGGCTGCTGGACAACCCCGACGACACGGTGAACATGCGCCGGGTCCTCAACGTCCCCAAGCGCGGCATCGGCGAGCGCGCCGAGGCCGCGGTGCTCGTGCTCGCCGAGCGCGAGCGGATCAGCTTCAACGAGGCGCTGTGGCGCGCCGACGAGGCGATCGGCCTGGCCTCCCGCTCGCTGAAGGCGATCAGGGGCTTCGCCCAGCTCGTCGACGACCTGCGCACCCTGGCCGAGTCGGGCGCCTCCCCGGCCGTCGTGCTGGAGGCCGTGCTGGAGCAGACCGGCTACCTCGCCGAGCTGCGCGCCAGCGGCGACCCGCAGGACGAGTCGCGCGTGGAGAACCTCGCCGAGCTCGTCGCCGTCGCCGAGGAGTTCGCCGACGCCACCCCCGGCGGCACCCTGTCGGACTTCCTCGAGCGCGTCTCGCTGGTCGCCGACGCCGACCAGATCCCCGCCGAGGGCGAGGACGAGGGGGTGGTGACCCTCATGACCCTGCACACCGCCAAGGGCCTGGAGTTCCCCGTGGTCTTCCTCACCGGCATGGAGGACGGGACCTTCCCGCACCTGCGCTCCCTGGGCGACCCCGACCAGCTCGCCGAGGAGCGCCGGCTGGCCTACGTCGGCCTCACCCGCGCCCGGGAGCGGCTCTACCTGACCCGCTCGGCCGTGCGCAGCGCCTGGGGCGCGCCGCAGCAGTACCCGCCCTCGCGCTTCCTCGACGACGTCCCGGCCACCCTCGTCGACTGGCGGCGGGGGCAGTCGGTGTTCGGCGACGTCTCCTCGCCCAGCTCCTCCACGCGCCTGGCCGCCCGGCCGGGGGTGCGCTCCAGCGGCACCCGCCCGGTCATCGCGCTGGCCCCCGGCGACCGCGTCACCCACGACTCCTTCGGCATGGGCACCGTCGTGCGCGTCGAGGGCGAGGGCGACAAGACCATCGCGCACATCGACTTCCGCTCCGAGGGCACCAAGCGGCTGCTGCTGCGCTACGCCCCCGTCGAGAAGCTCTGAGGCGTGCCCGCTCCCGCGCAGCCCGACGACGTCGGCGCCGACCTCGACGCGTGGGTGCGGGGCTGGGTCCTCGCGCGCGGCGTCAGCGGTGCCGTGCGGGCACCCGACTGGTGGCGCGTGCCCACGGGCACGGCCACCGAGCGCTGCCGCTGGGTGCTCACCACCGCCTCCCCCGACGCCCTGCGCGCGGCGGTGGCCGAGGCCGGCGCCGAGACCGACCACGTCAAGACCGCCGGCGAGCCCGCCGAGGTGCTGCCCCGCCTGGGCCCGGGCTGGCGGCCGGAGCAGCCGACGTGGCTGATGACGACCCCGCTGGCGGACGCGCTCGCGCCCGCCGCGCCCGCCGGGTACCGCGTCGCGGCCGACACCCGCGGGGCCACCACCGTGCTCACCGTGCACGCCGCCGACGGCACCCCGGCCGCCCGCGGCCACCTCGCCGTGGCCGGCGCCGACGCGGTCCTCGACCGGATCAGCACCGAGGAGCAGCACCGGCGCCGGGGCCTCGGCACCGTCGTCGTGACGCACCTGGCCGCCGCCGCCCGCGCCGGCGGCGCCCGGCGCGGCGTCCTGGTGGCCAGCGCGCAGGGGCGGGCCCTCTACGCCTCGCTGGGGTGGCGCACCCGCTCCCCGATCACCGGGGCGCACCGCCACCTCGGGACCGGTGCCGGTCCCCGGGGCGCCGGGACCGCGGGCTCCCGGCGGTAGCGGCCGACGAACCGTCCGCCGCCGCGGGCAGGCTCCGACGATCCGTCGCTTGCCCCCGGCGCGCGGCCGTCGTGGGATGCCTGCATGAACGACTCCCCGCCCCCCGGCCCGGTGCGCATCGCCGGCCTGCAGACCAGCGGGACCCCCGGCGACGTGGCCGCCAACCTCGCCGAGCTCGAGCGCGCCGCCCGGGCGGCCGCCGAGCGCGGCGCGCAGCTGCTCATCACCCCCGAGCTGTTCGTCACCGGCTACGACATCGGCGCGCAGGAGGTGGCCCGCCTCGCGCGGCAGGACCTGCTCGGGCCGGTGCGGCGCATCGCCGCGGACACCGGCCTCGCGATCGTCCTCGGCGCCCCGGAGGCGGACGGCGACGCCGTCTACAACAGCGCGTTCTTCGTCGACGACACCGGCGAGGTCACCGGCCGCTACCGCAAGACGCACCTGTTCGGCGAGCTGGACCGCAGCACCTTCGCCCCCGGGCACGACCTCGTGCACGTCGTCGAGCACCGCGGCCTGCGCGTGGCCCTGCTCATCTGCTACGACGTCGAGTTCGGCGAGGCCGTGCGCGCCGCCGCCCGCGCCGGGGCGCACCTGGTGGCCGTGCCCACGGCGCAGATGGAGCCGTTCGCCTTCGTCGCCGAGCACGTGATCCGCACCCGGGCCTGGGAGAACCAGGTGTACGTCGCCTACGTCAACCACGACGGCGTGGAGGGCGCGACCACCTACGTCGGCCGCAGCAGCGTCGTCGCCCCCTCCGGGGACGTCCTGGACTCCGTCGTGCACGGCGACCACCTGCTGCTGGCCGACGTCGACCCCGCCGTCGTCGCCGACGCCCAGCTGCGCAACCCCTACCTCACCGACCTGCGCAGCGACCTGTACGCCCGCCACGCCGCGCAGTTCCCGCACACCCCCTGACAGCGAGGTCGAACCCGTGAGCGTCCCGCCCACCACCGCGTCCAGCGCCGCCCCCGCCGGTGCAGGAGCGCGCCTGTCCGGGCGCCTCGGCGTCGGCGGCATCGTGTTCATGGTCGTCGCCGCGGCGGCGCCGCTGACCGTCGTCGGGGGCAACGTCCCGCTGGCGATCGGCAACGGCAACGGCGCCGGCGCACCCGTGGGCTTCGTCCTGGCGGCCGCGGTGCTGCTGGTGTTCTCCGTGGGCTTCGTCACGATGACCCCGCACGTCCCCGAGGCCGGCGCGTTCTACTCCTACGTCACCCGCGGGCTGGGCCCGCGGGCGGGGACGGGCAGCGCGTACGTGGCGCTGCTGGCCTACACCGCGATCCAGGTCGGCATGTACGGCTACCTGGGCTGGGCCCTGGGCGACCTCGTCACCCGCTACGGCGGCCCGCAGGTGCCGTGGTGGGCGTACGGGTTCGCCGGCATCGCCGTCGTCGCGCTGCTCGGCCACCGGCACATCGACCTCAGCTCCCGGGTGCTCGGCGTCGCGCTGGTCCTGGAGATCGGCGTCGTCCTCGTCCTCGACGCCGCGATCGTGCTGCGCGGCGGCGCCGCCGGTGTCGACGCGGTCTCCTTCACCCCGCAGGCCGTCACCTCCGGCCCGCTCGGCGTCGCGGTCCTCTTCGCCCTGACGGGGTTCATCGGGTTCGAGGCCACCGCCGTCTTCCGCGACGAGGCCCGCGACCCCGAGCGCACCGTCCCGCGCGCCACCTACCTCGCGGTGCTCGTCATCGGCGCCTTCTACGCGCTCTCCTGCTGGGCCGTCGTCGTCGGCGTCGGCTCCGGGCGCGCCCAGCAGGTGGCCCGGGACTCCCTGGCCGACGGCGGCAACATGCTGCTCGACGCGGCCGGCACCTACGTGGGCGCCGTCCTGCGCGACCTCGTGCAGGTCCTGCTGGTCTCCAGCGTCTTCGCGTGCGTGCTGTCCTTCCACAACATCGTCGCCCGCTACCAGTTCGTCCTCGCCGGCAGCGGCCACCTGCCGCGCCGGCTGGCCGCCGTCCACCCGCGGCACGCCTCGCCCGCGGTCTCCTCGGCGGTGCAGACGCTGACGGCCCTGGTGCTCGTGGCGGTGTTCGCCCTCGTCGGCCTCGACCCGCTCGTCGGCGTCTTCGGGTCGATGGCGGGCGTCTCCACCGTCGGCATGGTCCTGCTCATGCTGCTGACGTCGGTGGCCGTCGTCGCGTTCTTCTCCCGCCGCCCGGACCTGCGGGCCGGGCGGGTCGGGCGCAGCCTGCTCGCCCCGGTCCTGGCCGTGCTGGCGCTCGCGGTGAGCCTGTGGCTGGTGGCCTCGAACTTCACGCTCGTGACCGGCGGCAGCGCCGGGGTCGGCCTGCTGCTGGGCCTGCTGCCCGTCGCCGCGTTCGCGGCCGGGGCCCTGGCGGGCGGTCGCCGCACCACCTGAGCGGCGGCCTCAGCCGCGCTCCGCCTCGCCCGCCGCGCCCTGCTCGCCGGTGCCGCCGCCGCCGCGCGGGCGCCGCGCGACGGGCAGCCGCCGCAGCTGGAAACCCCGCAGCCGGCGCCTGATGCGCGCCGCCTGGCGCTCGTTGAGCAGAGCCGCGCGGCGGACCGCCCGCTCGGTGCTGTCCTGCCGGTCCATCCGTGGCCTCCGTCCTGGAAGGAGGACTGTGACACGGGGAGGCGACAGTTGCACCCGGACACCCCCCGGGCCACCCGGACGCAGCAGCGCGCGCCTCAGCCGGCCCCGGGCAGGTGCCCCCACAGCACGTCCAGCACGCCCTCGAGCTCCACGCGGCCCAGCGCCGCGGGCAGCAGCAGCGTGCTCGCGCGCGGCAGGGTCCCCGACCAGCCGCCGGAGCGGACGGCGACCTCCCCGCCGCCGACGTTCGTCAGCACCTGCGCGGTGGTGAACTCCCGCGCGACGGCGACGGGGGCGCCGGAGCGCCAGCGGTGCAGGACGAAGTACGCGCTCTCGCAGCACACCACGCGCCGCACGCCGTCCTCGTCGGCCGGTCCCGCGCCGTCGCGCACGCTCGGGCGCCGCTCCAGCCGCGCCTCGCGCAGCAGGGCGTCGACGTTCGCGGCGCGCTCGTCGGCGGGCACGGGCGAGCCGTCCTCCATCTGCCAGCCCATCGCGTGCTGCTGCAGGTCGGAGGTCTGCTCGATCTCGTGCACGAGGGTGCCGGGGCCGAAGGAGTGCACGGTGCCGCCGGGCACCAGGACGGTGTCGCCGGCGGCGACGGGGAAGCGCACGAGGACGTCGTCGAAGCGGTCGGCCAGCAGCGCCTCGCGCAGCCGCTCCTCGCCGACGTCCGGGCGCACCCCGCACAGCACGCTCGCCCCCGGCTCGGCGGCCAGCACGAGCCAGGCCTCGGTCTTGCCGTTCTCCTGCCCGCGCAGGCGCCGCGCGGCCTCGTCGTCGGGGTGGACGTGCACGGGCAGCGCGCCGGTGCCGTCGATGAACTTCGTGAGGATCGGGAACCGGCTGCCGCGCCAGCCGGCGCCGACCAGGCCCTCGGGGTCGCGCGCGACGAGGTCGCGCAGGGGGGTGCCGGCCAGCGGGCCCTCCTGCACGACGCCCACCTCGCCGTCGACGTCGCTGACCTCCCACGTCTCGGCGACCGGGCCGTCCGGCAACCCGCTGCGCCCGAGAACGTCCGCGATGGCGCGGCCGCCGAACACGTGCTGCTTGACGGAGGTGCTCAGGCGCAGCGGGTACCAGTCCACGGGGTGCGCTCCTCAGAGGATGGGGGTGCCGCCGGTGACGGCGACGCGGGCGCCGGAGACGTAGCTGCCGTCGTCGGAGGCGAGCAGCACGTACACGGGAGCGAGCTCGGCGGGCTGACCCGGGCGGCCCAGCGGCGCCTGCTGGCCGAAGCTCTCCACCTGCTCGGGAGGCATCGTCGAGGGGATGAGCGGCGTCCAGATCGGGCCCGGCGCCACGCTGTTCACCCGGATCCCCTTCTCACCCAGCAGCTGCGCCATCGAGGCGCACATGTTCGCGATCCCGGCCTTGGTGACGGAGTAGGGGATGAGCGTCGGCTTGGGGTTGTCGGAGTTCACCGAGCTGCTGCCGATGATCGAGGAGCCGGGGCCCATGTGCGGCAGCGCCGCCTTGGACAGGTAGAAGAAGGCGCTGAGGTTGGTGTTGAGGGTGTGCAGCCACTCCTCGTCGGAGATCTCCTCCAGCGACTCGTGGGTCATCTGGTAGGCGGCGTTGTTGACGAGGACGTCGACCTTGCCGAACTCCTGCACGCACTTCTCGACGATCGCGCGGCACTGCTCGGCCTGCGAGACGTCGCCGGGCACGAGCACCGCCCTGCGGCCGGCCTCCTCCACCCACGTCGCCGTCTCGCGGGCGTCCTCGTCCTCGGACAGGTAGCTGATGACGACGTCGGCGCCCTCGCGGGCGTAGGCGATCGCCACGGCGCGGCCGATGCCCGAGTCGGCGCCGGTGATGATCGCCGCCTTGCCGGTCAGCTTCCCGCTGCCCCGGTAGGACTGCTCGCCGTGGTCGGGCTTCGGGTCCATCTGCGCGGTGGTGCCGGGCGGTTCCTGCTGCTGCGACGGCTGGGACACCGGGTGCTCCTCTCGTGGTGGACGTGACCTCACCAGACCCCCTACCCGGCTCGCCGCGTCCCACGCGCGCCTCGTGCGCCTCGTGCGCCCCGCCGGCTACTCGAAGCGGGCGGGGTCGCCCGCACCGACCCGCACGACCTCCGGGGAGCCGGTGGAGAGGTCGACGACGGTCGTGGGCACCGTGCCGCACTCGCCGGCGTCGACGACGGCGTCGACGACGTGGTCGAGCTCCTCCTTGATCGTCCAGGCGTCGGTGGGCGGCTCGGACACGCCCGGCAGCAGCAGCGTGCTCGACAGCAGCGGCTCCCCGAGCGCGGTCAGCAGCGCCCGCACGAACGGGTGGTCGGGGATGCGCACGCCGACGGTCTTCTTGCGCGGGTGCGCGAAGCGGCGCGGCACCTCCTTGGTGGCGGGCAGGATGAAGGTGTAGGGGTTGGGCGTGGCGGCCTTCACGGCGCGGAACTGGGCGTTGTCCTGGTGCACGAACTGCCCGAGCTGGGCGAAGTCGGAGCACACGAGCGTGAAGTGGTGGCGCTCGTCGAGGTGTCGGATGCGCCGGATGCGGTCCGCACCGGTGCGGCTGTCCAGCCGGCAGCCCAGCGCGTAGCAGGAGTCGGTCGGGTAGGCGATGAGCGCGTCCTCGCGCAGCATCGCCACGAGCTGGGCGATCGCCCGCGGCTGGGGGTCCTGCGGGTGCACCTCGACGAAACGCGCCACCCGGGGACCGTAGGCCCTCAGCCGGGCAGGCGCACCCGTGCGAAGCCCACCTCGCGGCGCAGCCGGAAGCCCATCGCCTCGTAGAGCCGGATCGCGGGGGCGTTCGTCGCCGTCGCGTGCAGGAACGGCAGCTCCCCGCGGGCGGCGATCCCGTGGGCGACGGCGCGCACCAGCGCCGTCGCCAGCCCGCGCCCGCGCGCGGCCGGGTCGGTGCACACGGCGCTGATCTCGGTCGCCGCGCCCGTGCGCAGGCGCTCGCCGGCCATCGCCAGCAGCCGGCCGCCCTCGCGGACGCCGACGTAGCGGCCCAGCAGGCGGGTGCGCGGCAGGAACGGGCCGGGCTGGGTGCGCTCGACGAGGTCGAGCATCTGCGGCACGTCCTCCTCGCCCAGCTCCACGCCGCCGGGCACGGCCGCCAGGTCGGCGGTGCGCAGGGCGGGGGTCGCGACGAGCTGCACGCCGGGCAGCACGCCGGTCACGGCGAAGCCGCGCGGCGGCGTGCCCGCCAGCGCGGGCACGAGGAGCGTGCTGCCCGCGCCGGCGAGGGCAGCCAGGTCCCGCCACGCCCGCTCGTCGTCGTGGTCGGCCAGGCCGCAGAAGGGGGAGACGTCGGCGGGGTAGCGCCGCCCGGCCCCGGCGCCCTCCGCCAGGTGCGCGTGCGGGCCGCTCAGCGCCGCCCACACGGGGTCGTCCAGGGCCGCCTCGAGGGCGGCGGCCCCCTGCCCGGGGGTCCCGTGGGCGACGGCCCCGTGCGGGGCGGTCGGGTGGTGCTCGATCACCCCGGCATGGTTCCACGCCGCCGCGCGACGCCCCCGCGGGCCAGGGCCGCGCAGCAGAGCGCCACCTGCGCCGCGGTGAGCAGCGACACCAGCGCCAGGGCGGGCCCGGAGCCGAGCGCCGGCAGCGCGCTCGCGTGCGCTCCGTGGCCGGTGACGAGCAGCGGTGCGGCGGCCGGCGGCCCCGCGTGCAGGGTCAGCAGCACGCCGTGGGCCGCCAGCACCCCGGCGCCGGCGACCGCGCAGGTCGTCCACGCCCGCCGGCACGGCGCGCGCCACAGGTGCCCCGCGCACGGCAGGCACACCAGCGACATCAGCAGCAGGGCCGCCGCCGCCGGCAGCGAGGCGCCGGCGTGGGAGATCGCCAGCGGGACGTGCAGGACCGCCGCCGCCGCCCCGAGCACGGCGGCGGTCCTGCTCGCCCGTGCGCTCACGCGCTGCAGCACCCCCCGGCCGCGGTGCCGTGGGCGGCCTTCGGCGCCGCGGGCACCCCGAGGGTGGGGTTGCGGTCGAAGAACCCGACCGGCCTGAGGCTGAACCCGGCGTGGTCGACGGGCATGACCGGCCAGTCCTCCGGTCGCGGGAAGTGCGTCAGGCCGAAGGTGTGCCAGAGCACGAGGTCCTGGCCGTCCAGGTCCCGGTCGCCCGCGACGAACGCGGGCAGGCCGGCGCCGCCGGGGTTCTGGTTCACCAGGTCGCCCGCCGGGTAGCGCTCCTCGGGGGAGTACCGCGTCACCCACAGGTGCTTGGTGGCGAACGTGGCCCGCTCGTGCACGGAGCTGGTGTCGTCGGCCAGCAGCACCGGCTGGTGCTCGGGGTGCAGCGCGTACCCCGTCGGCTGCCCGAGCGCGTTGGTGCGCTCGGTGTTGACGACGTGCCAGACCCGCCCGCTCGCGCCGTTCGCCTCGCGCTGGGCCACCGACTCCGAGGTCAGCCGCGTGGCGCTGCGGGCGAAGGCGTTGCCGTAGGGGTTGCCGGGGCCGCGCGGCACCCGCACCGCCTCCACCTCCTCGACGGCGTTGGCCAGGCCGTCGACCATCATGTCCAGCCGCGCGGAGAACAGGTGCTGGTGGAAGGGGGCGGCCAGCCCGGGGGCGATCTCGGTGGAGTGGGCCAGGCCCTCCTCGGGGTGGGCGGCGGTGAAGACGACACCGGTCGCCTTGGCCTCCAGCTCGATCGTGCCGTCGAGGTAGAGGTACCAGTAGAACCCGTAGTCGTAGTTGCCGATCGTGGTGAAGAAGGAGATGACCAGGCGGCGCTGGCGGCGCGTCTCCGCCATGCCGTTGAACATGTCGGTGTGCTTCCACAGCACCCCGTGGTCCTCCTCGTGCAGGCAGATCGCGTTCTGCACCGTCCGCGGCCGGCCGGACTCGTCGGCCAGCACCGCGTCGAAGTAGTGGATCTCCCCGAGGCAGTCGCAGCCCAGCGCCAGGGGGTTCACGTACCGGCCGAACAGGTACTCGCCGGTGTCGAAGTAGTTCTGCCAGAACCGCACCGGCGAGGGGTCGGCGTAGGGGACGACCATCTCGGCGATCGAGGCGCGGTAGACGACCGGGCGCTGGACCTCCTGCTCGGCGGGGGTGGCCGCGGTGGGGTCGGCGACGGACAGCTGGTGCAGCGTCAGCCCCTCGCGGGCGTCGAAGCCGACGCGGACCTTCCAGCCCGCCCAGCTGATGACGTCGCCGTCGACGGAGAAGCTGGGGCCGTCGGGCTGGGTGATGGAGATGGGCTTGAGGTCGGTGCGCTCGGCCTGGGCGTGCGGGGCGCTGTCCCAGCGGCCGGTCTGCTGCGGGACCTCGAAGCGCTGGTGGTCCAGGACGTGCAGCACCCGCTGCGCGGTGATGTCGACGAAGGCGACGACCCCGTCGACGGGGTGCGCCCACGGCAGCGCCTCGGCGTCGGGCTGGTGGAACCCGAAGACGCGCATGATGCGGGCGCTGCCGGGTTCGGTGCCCGGGATGTCGTCGTAGGAACCCGACGACAGCGGCACCGAGCGCACCTGCGCCGGGTCCAGGCCGCGCGAGCGCATCGCCGAGGTCCAGCGCTCGTCGGCGTTGACGATGGGCTCGATGAGCTCGAACTCGGCGTCGAGGATCGGCAGCTGCCCCTCGGCGGGGCCGTCGACGACGCGGTCGGCGACGACCTCCCCGCGGTCCAGCGAGACCGCCACGTCGCGGCCGGTGCCCGCGGCGGTGTCCAGCAGCAGCGCGCGCACGGTGCGGGTGACGGGGTCGCCGGGGGAGAAGGCGAGGACCTCGGTCTTGGGCGGTTCCAGCAGCCCCACGTAGGCGAACCTCGTGGTGGGGCTCAGCGCTCCCGCGGCCTCGAGCAGCTCGCGGGTGGCGTCGATCTCCGCCGCGGTCAGCCGGTCCAGCGGGTGGGCCGGGCCGGCGCCCGGGACGAGGTCGGTGGTGGGGGTCTCGAGCAGGCTCATGCGCCGATCTCCGGGGTGTTCTCGTGGACGGACTGGGCGGGGCCGCCGGCCTGGTGCGGCACGGTGGCGGCCTGGGTGCTCGCGGTGGCGAGCGGGTCCGCGCCGGGCTTGAGGACCCCGACGAGCGGACCCACGAGGTAGCTGGCGACGGTGAGGGCCAGGAACACCGCGCCGACGGTCCAGCCGCCGACGAGCAGGCCGAAGTTCGTGGCCGTCAGGTACGCGGCGACCGCGAGGCCGGCGACGCCGATGGACGGCGCGACCAGGGTGTTCCAGGGGCGGGGGTCGATGCGGGTGCGGCGGAAGAACACCAGGACCGCGACGCAGGTGAGCAGCATCAGCAGGATGAACCCGAGCGTGGCGATGCCGGACATCCACGTGTAGACCTGCAGCACCGGGTCGAGCGCGGTCGCCGCGAACACCGCCAGCAGCAGCAGCGAGGAACCGGTCTGCAGCAGCGAGGCGACGTGCGGGGAGCGGTGGCGGGCGTGGCTGCGGCCCCAGGAGCGCGGCAGCACACCGGTGTTCGCCATCGAGAACACGTAGCGGTTGATGACGTTGTGGAACGACAGGACGCAGGCGAACAGGCTCGTCAGCAGCAGCACCTGCACGAGGTCGCCGGTGACGGCGCCCGCGTAGTCGGTGGCGGTCGCCACGACCATGCCCTCCGGGTCGGCGGCGGCCGCGGCGACCGCTCCCTCGTCGCCCCACGCGGACACGATCGACCACGCCGAGACGGTGTAGAAGACGCCGATGAGGGCCAGCGAGGCGTACGTGGCGCGCGGGATCGTGCGGTCGGGGTCGCGCGACTCGTCGCGGAACACCGCGGTGCACTCGAACCCGATGAACCCGGCGAGGGCGAACATCAACCCGATGCCCGGTGCGCCGGAGGCGATGCCCGACGGCGTCAGCGACGCGGTCGAGAACCCCTCGTCCCCGCCGCCGGCCAGCACGACCCCGGCGTCCACGACGAGGACGATCCCGACCTCGGCGACGAGCAGGACGCCCAGCACCCTGCTGGAGAGGTCGATGTGCCGGTAGCCGAGCAGACCGACCGCGGCGATCGACAACCCGCTCCACACCCACCACGGCAGGTCCGGGCCGCCGAGGTCGTCGGCGACGACGCCGCCGAGGGCGGCGCCCAGGTAGCCGTACACCGCGGCCTGGATCGTCTGGTAGGTCAGCAGGGCCAGGAAGGAACCCCCCAGGCCGTGCAGCCGGCCCAGCCCGGCGCCGATGTAGGTGTAGAACGCGCCGGCGTTGGGCACGTAGCGCGTCATCGCGGTGAACCCGACGGCGAAGAAGAACAGCACGACCGCGCCGATCGCGTACATCGCCGGGTAGCCCGCGCCGTTGCCGATGGTGATCCCGAGCGGGACGCTGCCGCCGACGACGGTCAGCGGCGCCGCGGCCGCGACGACCATGAAGACGATCGACCCGACGCCGAGCCGGCCGCTGAGGCGGGCGGGCGCTTCCGCGGGGGCCGCGGTGGTGTTCGCGGTGGACGCCATGACGCTCCTTGCGCGAGGACGCACGGCGGCCGGGCGGCCGCCTGGACCGATCCTGGACGGCGCGCGTTTCCGCGGTGTTGCCCGCGCGTGACGGACGATCGCCTCGTGCGGGACGCCCGCCGGCGACGGGGTCCCACCGGGTGGGCGGCGCCGGAAACACCCGCGCAACGGGGCCGAAACACCCCTCGGGGAACGTTCCCGCGTGAGCCCCGGCACGAGCCCCCGCGCGAACGCGCCCGCCCTGCGCTCGACGTCGCCGGTGGCGGGGCTGGCCCGCCGCCGGCTGGGGCCGGTGGCGGTGCTGGCGCAGTCGGTGGCCGCGACCGCGCCCGCCGCGGCGATGGCCACCTCGCCCGGGCAGGCGATGGCCGTCGCGGGAGCGCCGCCGTCGGCGCTGGCCTACGTCGCGGCGACCGTCGTCGTCGTGCTCGTCGGCAGCTGCATCGGGCAGTTCTCCCGGCGCATGGTCGCCCCCGGTTCGCTGTACAGCTTCACGGCCAAGGGGCTCGGCGGGGTGCCCGCGCTGGCGGCCGGCGGCTCCCTCCTCGTCGGCTACGGCTTCCTCGTCGCCGGGGCCCTCACCGGCGCCGCGACCTGCGCGGCCGCGCTGGCCGGCCGGCTCCTGCCGCCGGCCGCCGGACCGGTGCCGGTCGCGGTGGGCGTCGCGTGCGCCGGCGCCCTCGTCGCGGGGGCCGCGCTGCGCGGCGCCGGGGTCTCGGCCCGCCTCGCGCTGGCGCTGGAGGTCGTCTCGATCTCCGTGGTCGCCGCCGTCCTGCTCGTCCTGCTGACCCGCACCGGCGCGGGGGAGGGCGCCGACCTGCTCGGCGGCGACCCGTCCTCCCCGTTCGGCCCCGGCGGGCAGGGGCTGCTGCTCGCGGTGACCGCCTTCGTGGGGTTCGAGAGCGCCGGTGCGCTGGCCACCGAGAGCCGCCGGCCGCTGCTCGTCGTGCCGCGCGCGGTGCGCTGGACGGCGCTGGTGGCCGGGCTGCTCTACGTGCTCGCCGCCGCTGCGCAGTCCGTCGTCCTCGCGCACGCGGGCCCCGGCGTGGCCGGCGCCCCCGTGCCGCTGGCGAGCGCGGCGGCGCTCCTGGGCAGCCCGGCGCTGGCCGCGGCGCTGGAGCTGGGCGTGCTGGCCTCCTTCCTCGGCTGCGCCAGCGGGTCGCTGACGGCCCTGGTGCGGCTGCTGTTCACCATGGGCCGCGAGGGGGTGGTGCCCCGCGCGCTGGGGCGCACCGGCCGCGCGGGGACCCCGGGCCCGGCGGTGCTGCTCGCGGGGGCGCTGGCCGTCGCCGTCCCGGTGGCGGTGCTGCTGGCCGGCGTCCCCGTCCAGGACGCGCTGCGCGGCCTGCTCGTCGTGGGCACCTGCGGCTACCTCGCCGGCTACCTGCTGGTGTGCCTGGCCGTGCCGTCCTTCCTGCACCGCATCGGCGAGCTGACGCCCGCCCCGCTCGTGCGGGCCGTGCTGGCCGTGGCCGCGCTGGCGGCCGTGCTCGCCGCGTGCACGGCGTGGGCGCTGGCCGCCGGCGGGGGCTGGGTGCTCGCCGGGGCGGCGCTGGTCGCGCTGGCGCTGGCGCGGGCGCTGCTGCTGCGGGTGCGCCGCCCGCTGCTCGTGGCCGGCGTGGGCCTGTACGACGAGACCCGCCGCCAGGACGTCCTCGGCGGCCGCGGGTGATCGCCCCGGCGGTGCAGCTGCTGGAGGCGCTCGCGCGGGCCGGCGCGGGGGTGAGCGCGGCCGACCTCGCCGCCCGCACCGGCATCCCGCGCGCGAGCGCCTACCGGCTGCTGAACCTCCTCGTCGCCGAGGAGCTCGTGGTGCGCCTGCCGGACCTGTCCGGCTTCGCCCTCGGCGCGCGCTTCGGCGACCTCGTCGACGCGGCCGCCCCCGTGCGCCTGAGCGCCGCGGTGCGCGCGGAGCTGCTGGAGCTGCGCGCGGGGATGCGCCCGGCCGTGCACCTGCTGCTGGTGCGCGGCGGGCTGCTGCGCATCGCCGACGCCGACACCGGCGCCGACACCGGCGGCGCGCTGGGCGTCGGCGAGCCGGAGCTGAACCGCCCCGGCGCCCCGCGGCCGCAACCGCTGCGGGAGGTGCTGGCCGGTGCCGACCAGGCGCAGGGCCCGGGCCCGCTGCCCGGCACCTCCTGGTTCGTCGCGCCCGTCGGCGAGCGCCCGCGGGCCGCGCTCGTGGCGGTGG
>NZ_JAAALL010000079.1 GCF_009906315.1 Kineococcus vitellinus
CGCCGGCAGCGTCGCCGCGAGCGCGGGCGCCGTCGCGGGGGCGCGGCGGACGACGACGCGCATGGCCTGCGAGTCCCGGTCACCGGTGCGCGCCGACGCGGCCCGCCGGTGCTTGTGGATCGCCGCGGGCACCAGGTAGGCAGCCCACAGGACGATGATGACGAGGAAGATCAGGCTGCTGGCGGGCACGTGGAAACGGTATTGGTCACCGACCCCGCGGCGGCGGATCACCCGGGCGTGTCGCACCGTGGGCTTGCACGCGGTTGCGCGGTGTGCTGCTGCGGGCGCCTCAGCCGTCGCGGCGCGCGGTCCGGTAGCGCGTCAGCACGCCCTCGGGGACCTCCTCGGCCGTCAGCGCGAACGTGCGGTGGTCGCGCCAGGAACCGTCGATGTGCAGGTAGCGCTCGCGCAGGCCCTCGTCGCGCATCCCGAGCTTGGCGGCCACCCGCAGCGAGGCCGAGTTCTCGGGCCGGATGTTCACCTCGACGCGGTGCAGGCGCAGCGTGCGGAAGCAGTGGTCGGCCACCAGCGCCAGCGCCACCGGGATCGTGCCGCGGCCGGCCACACGCTGGTCGATCCAGTAGCCCACGTGCGCGGACCTCAGTGAGCCCCAGGTGATCCCGGAGACGGTGATCTGACCGACGAGCCTGCCGTCGAGCTCGACGACGAAGGGCAGCATGCGACCGGCGCGGGCCTCGCGGGCGAAACCCCGCACCATCTGCGCGAACGTCGGGGCGGGACCGGAACCCTCCGGGCTGGTCGCCTCCCAGGGCCGCAACCAGGAGGCGTTCGCGGCGCGCACCGCGCGCCAGGCCGTCGCGTCCCGCCGGCGCAGCGGCCGCAGCCGGACCGCCCCCTCCACCAGTTCCACCGGCCAGCCGGCGATCACCGCCCACCTCCGCGGCGCGCGTGGTCCTCCCCGTGCAGCTGGCCGACGGCGTGCGCGAGGAAACCCGCGAGCACGGCGACGCCGTCGCGCGCGGCTCCCGGCGAACCGGGCAGGTTCACGACGAAGGAGCGGCCGGCGACGCCCGCCAGCCCGCGCGAGAGCACCGCGGTCGCCACGCCCTTGGCCACGCCCGCGGCGCGGATCGCCTCCGGCACACCGGGGACCTCGTAGTCCAGGACGCGGCGGGTGCGCTCGGGGGTGAGGTCCAGCGGGCTCAGCCCGGTGCCGCCGTTGGTGACGACGACGTCGTAGCCGGCCGCGACCGCGTCGCGCAGCGCCTCCTCGACCGGGTCGCCGTCGGGCACCAGCAGCGGCCCGTCGACGGCGAAGCCCAGCGAGCGCAGGCCCTCCACGACGATCGGCCCGGAGTCGTCGGAGTACACCCCCGCCGAGGCCCGGTTGGAGACCGTCACCACGAGCGCGGTGCCCGCCGAACCCTCAGCCATCGACGCTCCAGTCCCCCGAGCGGCCGCCGCTCTTGGCGGTCACCCTCACACCGTCGAGCACGGTGCGCTTGTCGACGGCCTTGACCATGTCCACGAACGTCAGCGCCGCGACCACCACGCAGGTCAGCGCCTCCATCTCGATGCCCGTGCGGTCGGCGGTGCGCACGGCCGAGCGGATGTGCACCCCGTCCTCGACGACGTCGATGTCGACCTCCACGGCGTGCACGGCCACCGGGTGCGCCAGCGGCACCAGGTCGGGGGTGCGCTTGGCCGCCTGCAGACCGGCGATGCGCGCCACGGCCAGCGCGTCGCCCTTGGGCAACCCGCCCTCGGCGAGCAGCGCCAGCACCTGCGGGGAGCAGCGCACGAACCCCTCCGCGCGCGCCTCGCGCGCCGTCACGGGCTTGGCGGAGACGTCGACGACGCGCGCGTGGCCGGACTCGTCGAGGTGGGTCAGCCGCTCGCTCACCGCGCACCCCCCGCCGTTGACTGCGGCAGCGGTCCCAGCAGCACGCACTCGACCTCGTCGCCCGGCTCGACGGCCGACACCCCCGCGGGCACGACGGCCAGGCAGGTGGCGCGGGCCAGCGCGGTCACCAGGTGCGAGCCGTGTCCGGAGACGGGCGCGACGTGCAGCCGCCCGTCCGCGCCGGCGGTGCACGCCGCCCGCACGTACTGCTCCTTGGCCGGCGGCGAGCTCCAGCCGGCCGCCGCGACGCAGCGCACCCGCGGGCGCTGCGGGTCGGGCCCGGCCGCGCCCAGCATCCGCCGCAGCGCCGGGCGCACGAACACCTCGAAGGAGACGAACGCGCTCACCGGGTTGCCCGGCAGGGTGAAGACGGGGACGCGCTGCTCGCCCAGCGTGCCGCAGCCCTGGGGCATCCCCGGCTGCACGGCCACGCGCTCGAAGCGCACCGCGTGCTGCCCGGGCCCGGACAGCACCTCCTTGACGGTGTCGTAGGCGCCCTCGCTGACGCCGCCGGAGGTGATGACCACGTCGGCGCGCACGAGCTGGTCGTCGAGGACGGCGGCCAGCTCGCGGGCGTCGTCGGCGACCACGCCCACCCGGTAGGCGAGCGCGCCGACGTCCTCGGCGGCCGCCGTCAGCAGGTAGCCGTTGGCGTCGTGCAGCTGGCCGTGGGCCAGCACGGTCCCCGGTTCCACGACCTCGCTGCCGGTGGAGACGACCACGACGCGCGGGCGCGGGCGCACCCGCACGCGCGCCCGGCCCAGCGCCGCCAGGACGCCGACGTGCCGCGGCTCCAGCCGGGTGCCCGCCTCCAGGACGAGCACGCCGGCGGCGACGTCCTCCCCCGCCCGGCGCACGTGCTGGCCGGGCGCCGGCGCCCGGCGCACCTGCACGTGGCTGACGCCCCGGTCGGTCCACTCCACGGGCACGACGGCCTCGGCGCCGGGCGGCACCGGGGCGCCGGTCATGATGCGCGCGGCGGTGCCGGCGGTCAGCCGCAGCGTCTCCGCGTGCCCGGCGGCGATGTCGGCCAGCACCGGCAGGCCCACCGGGGCCTGCTCGCTGGCACCCTCCACGTCGCGCACCCGCACCGCGTAGCCGTCCATGCCGGAGTTGTCGAAGGCCGGCAGGGCGCGGGGGCTCACGACGTCCTCGGCCAGGACGCAGCCGAGGGCGTCGCGCAGCGCCAGGTCCAGCGGCGGCAGGGGGCGCACCAGGTCCAGGCACGCGCGCTGGTGCTGCGCGACGGTGGTGAGGGTGTCGGCTGTCACGTCCCGAAGGTTGTCACGCCGCGCTCAGCGAGGAGCGCCGGCACCCTTCGCGACGTAGTCGGCCAGCCACTCGCGCAGCTCGGAACCGATGTCCTCGCGCTCGCTGGCCAGCCGCACGACGGCCTTGATGTAGTCGAGCTTGTCGCCGGTGTCGTAGCGGCGGCCGCGGAAGACGACGCCGTGCACGCCGTGGCCGGGGCCCTCGCCCTGGGCCAGCACCTGCAGCGCGTCGGTCAGCTGGATCTCCCCGCCCTTGCCGGGCGGCGTCTCGTGCAGCACGGCGAAGACGGCCGGGTCCAGCAGGTAGCGGCCGATGATGGCGAGGTTGCTGGGGGCCTCCTCGCGCGCGGGCTTCTCCACCAGGCCGGAGACCTTCACGACGTCCTCGACGTCGGTGGGCTCGGCGACCGCGCAGCCGTAGAGGTGGATCTGGTCCTCGGGGACCTCCATGAAGGCCACGACGCTGCCGCCGAGGCGCTCGCGCACCTCGATCATCGCGTCCAGCAGCGGGTCGCGGGCGTCGACGATGTCGTCGCCGAGCAGGACGACGAACGGCTCGTCGCCCACGTGCTGCTCGGCCACCAGCACGGCGTGGCCGAGGCCCTTGGGGTCGCCCTGGCGCACGTAGTGCACCTGCGCGAGGTCGGTGGACTCCTGGACGCGCGCGAGCTTGGTCTTGTCGCCCTTGGCCTCGAGACCGGCCTCGAGCTCGACGTTGCGGTCGAAGTGGTCCTCCAGCGGCCGCTTGTTGCGCCCAGTGATCATCAGCACGTCGGTCAGGCCGGCGCGGACGGCCTCCTCGACGATGTACTGGATGGCCGGGGTGTCCACCACCGGCAGCATCTCCTTGGGCATGGCCTTCGTGGCGGGCAGGAACCGCGTGCCCTGCCCGGCGGCCGGGATGACGGCCTTGCGGACGGTGCGGCGCTCGTCGCGTTCGCTCATGGGGCCGGAGGCTACCGCCCGTCCGCACCCGTGCACCGCCCGCTGCCGGGCTGACCCGGTGGAGCGATCCCCCGGGCGCACCCGGACACCACCGGGCATGGCGCTACGCGTAGACGACAGGCACACTCTGCGTGAGGAGACGTCCCGAGGACCCGTGGACGAGCTCCTCCCGGACCAGGAGCCGCCGTGGCCACCACCGCCGTCACCACCGCCGACACCACCCTCACCGCCGACGCCCTCACCGCCGATGCCGTCACCGCCGACGGCGGGCTCACCCTCAGCCCCGACGCGCTGGAGGTGCAGGCGCGCAAGGCGCGCCTGCGCCGCGACGTGCGCGCCGACCGCCGCACCCGCGACGAGCGGGCCGCCGCCGCCGTCGAGGCCGACCTCGCCCGCGTCCTGCTCGACTGCCCGCTGCTGGCGGGGGCCCACCGCATCGCCTGCTACTCCTCGCTGCCCGGCGAGCCGGGCACCGGCGCGCTGCTCGCCCAGCTGCACCGCCACGGCGTGCAGGTGCTGCTGCCGCACCGCCGGGACGACGACGACCTCGACTGGCACCGCGCCGGCGAGGCCGCCGGGCGGGAGGCGCTGCTGGGCCCGGAGGCCGTCGCGACCGTCGACCTCGTCGTCGTCCCGGCGCTGGCCGTGGACACCGCCGGGCGCCGGCTGGGCCAGGGCGGCGGCAGCTACGACCGCGCCCTGCGGCGGGTCCCGGCGCGGGTGCCCGTGCTCGCCGTCGTCCACGACGAGGAGCTGCTCGACGCGGCGATCACCCCGCTGCCCTCGCTGCCGCACGACCGGCCCGTGCACGCCGTGGTGACGCCGACGCGCTGGCTCTGGCTCGCCGTCTGAGCCCGCACCGGGCCGCCGCCGGAGCGCGGCGACCCGCCGCCGACCGGGCGGGCCGCCGCGACGGCGCGCCCCGGTACGGTGACCCATGACCCTGGAGGAGTTCAGCCGCGTCCTGCTGCTCTCCTGCGGGGTCCTGCTCGTGGCCGTCCTGGCCGTGCGGCTGTCCGCGCGCACCGGCCTGCCCTCGCTGCTGCTGTACCTGGCCCTGGGCCTGGTGCTCGGCGAGGACGGCTTCGGCATCCCCTTCGCCGACGCCGAGGTGGCCCAGGTCCTCGGCTACGGCGCCCTGGTCCTCATCCTCGCCGAGGGCGGGCTGACGACGCGCTGGTCCAGCGTGCGGGCCGTGCTGGGGCCCGCGGCCGTGCTGGCGACCGCGGGGACGGCGGTCTCCACCGCCGTCGTCGGCACCGGCGCGCACCTGCTGCTGGGCACCAGCTGGCCGGTCTCGCTGCTCATCGGCGCCGTCGTCTCCTCCACCGACGCCGCGGCGGTCTTCTCGGTGCTGCGCTCGGTGCCGCTGCCGGCCCGCCTCTCCGGGCTGCTGGAGGCGGAGTCCGGGCTCAACGACGCGCCCGTCGTCATCGCGGTCGTCGCCCTCACCGACGTCGCCACCGGCCACGGCGGGCACGCCTGGTGGTCGCTGCTCGCCGAGGGCGTCGTCGAGCTGGGCGTCGGCACCCTGGCGGGCCTGGGGATCGGGGCGCTGGGCACCTTCGCGCTGCGGCGCGCGGCGCTGCCGAGCTCGGGGCTGTACCCGATCGCCGTCCTGGCGCTGGCCGTCGGGGCCTTCGCCGTGGCCGACGTGCTGCACGGCTCGGGCTTCCTGGCCACGTACCTGTGCGGTCTCGTGCTCGGCAACGCCCGGCTGCCGCACCGGCACACGACGCGCGGGTTCGCGGAGGCCTCCGGCTGGCTGGCCCAGATCGGGCTGTTCGTCATGCTCGGGCTGCTGGCGACGCCCTCGCGGCTGCCGGGCGCGCTGGTCGACGCGCTGCTCGTCGGCCTCGTGCTCACGGTGCTGGCGCGACCGGCCTCGGTGGTGGCCAGCCTGCTGCCCTTCCGGGTGCGGGCCCCGGACCTGGTGTTCCTGTCGTGGGCGGGGCTGCGGGGCGCGGTGCCGGTGGTGCTGGCGACGGTCCCGCTGGTCGCGGGGATCGCCGGCGGGCAGCGGCTGTTCGACCTCGTGCTCGTGCTCGTGGTCGTCTTCACCCTCGTGCAGGCGCCCACGCTCAGCCCGCTGGCCCGCCGGCTGGGGCTGGCCCCGGCGGCCCCCACCGAGGAGCTCGACGTGGAGGTCTCGCCGCTGGGGACGCTGTCGGCGGACGTCGTGCAGGTGCGCGTGGGGCCCGCCTCCCGCCTGCACGGCGTCGAGGTGTTCGAGCTGCGGCTGCCGGCGGGCGCCAACGTCACGCTGGTGGCCCGGGACGGGGCGACCTTCGTGCCGCAGCCGCGCACGGTGCTGCGCCGCGGCGACGACGTGCTCGTCGTCACGGCCGCCAGCGAGCGCGAGCGGGTGGAGGCGCGGCTGCTGGCGGTCAGCCGGTACGGCAAGCTCGCCGACTGGCGCAACCCTCAGTGAAGTAGCGGTTACTCTGCGTCCGTGCGTGCGCTGCGAACCCTCCTCGCGGGCGTCGTCCCGCTCCTCCTGACCCCCCTGCTGCAGGCCCCGGCCGCGCTCGCCGAGGAGGCGCCGGGCGTCCTGGAGGTGTCCACCACCCGCGAGGTCGTGGCCCCCGGCCTCCTGCTGGAGCGCCGGGCCACGCTCGACGCCGCCGGCCCCGTGCGCAGCCAGCTGCTGCGGCTGGCCCCGGGCTCCGGCACCCGCCCCGCGCTGCTGCAGCAGGACCTGTCCTCGCCCCGCACCCCCGCCGAGCTGGCCACCGCCGCCGGCGCCGTGGCCGCCGTCAACGGCGACTTCTTCGACATCGACCGCACCGGCACCCCCGACGGCCCCGTCGTCGTCGCCGGCACCGCGCTGAAGGCGGACGCGGCGGTGCAGTCGGCCGTCGCGCTCGCCCCCTCCGGCGCCGGCTGGAGCGGGCGCGTGGGCGCGGTGCAGCTGCAGGGCAGCGTCACCGTCGGCGCCCGCACCCTCCCGCTCGCCGCGCTCAACACCCGCACCGTCGCCCCCGACGCCGTCGCGCTGTTCTCCCCGGCCTGGGGCGACGGCGACCGCGCGCTGACCGCGGGCGCCGGGACCGAGCTGGAGGTCCGCGGCGGGCGTGTCAGCGCCGTCCGCGCCCCCGGCGCCACCCCCGTGCCGGCCGACGGCTTCGTGCTCGTCGCCACCGGCTCGGCCGCGGCCGCCCTCGCCGGCACCGCGCCCGGCACGAGCGCGCTCGCGGACACCCGGGTGCGCGACGAGGCGCTGGCGGGCGCACCCGGCGGCTTCGCGGTCGGCGCCCGGCTGGAGCTGGTGCGCGGGGGCAGGATCGCGCCCATCGACACCGCCGACCCGACGTGGGCGGCGCTGCGGGCGCGCACCGCGCTCGGCTGGAGCGCCACCGGGGAGCTGCTGCTGCTCACCGTCGACGGCGGCACCGCGGCCTCCCGGGGCCTCACGGCCACCGAGACGGCGCAGCGGATGCTCCAGGCCGGCGCCGTCGGCGCGGTGATGCTGGACGGCGGGGGCTCGGCGCAGATGGTCGCCCGCGCCCCCGGCGAGGCCGGGGTCCGCGAGGTCGGCGCGCCCTCCGACGGCGCCGCGCGCCCCGTCGCGCACGCGATCGGCCTGGTGGCCGCTCCCGGCTCCGGGCAGGCCGGCGTCGTGCTGCGCACCCCCTCCCCGCGCCTCTTCCCCGGGCTGCACCGCGGCGTCGACGCCGTCGTCACCGACTCCGCGGGCGCGCCGGTCCCGGCCGCGGGAGCGGTCCAGGTCACCGCCGCGGCGCCCGAGGTGGCCGCCGTCACCGCCACCGCCACCGCCGCCGGGGCGCGGGCCGTGCTGAGCGGCCTGCGCCCGGGCACCACCACGCTCACCGCCCGCGCCGGCAGCGCCACCGCCGCGCTCGACGTCGAGGTCCTCGCCCCGCTGGCCCGCCTGGAGCTGGAGCGGCCCGTGGCGCTGCCCGCCGCGGGCGCCAGCGCGGACGTGCGGGTCGTCGGCCGCGACGCGGAGGGCCGCAGCGCCCCGGTCGACGCCGCCGACGTGGCCGTCGGCACCGACCCCGCGCTGGTGCGGGCCGACGCCCTGCCCGACGGGCGGTTGCGGCTGACCGCCGTCGCCGGCGGGCCCGCGGCGACGGCGGTGCGGCTGCAGGTGGGCGGCGTCGGCGCCACCGCGGGCGTGGCGCTCGGCCTGCTGCCGCGCACCCTGGACCGCCTCGACGACCCCGGCCGCTGGAGCGCGAGCGCCACCCGCGCCACCGCGGGCGTGAGCCGGGTGGCCGTCGACGACCTGCCCGGTGCGGGCGCGGCCCTGCGGCTGGCGTACGACTTCCGCGGCCAGGGCCCCGGCACCGCCGTCGCCGCGCTCGTGCCGACCGCGCCCGTGCCGCTGCCCGCGGGCAGCGGCGAGGTCGCCCTGTGGGTGCGCGGCGACGGCGGCGGCGGGTGGCTGCGGGGGACGCTGCGCGTCGACGGCGCCGGCCGGCCCCTCACCTTCGCGGCCCGCGTCGGCAGCGGCGGCTGGCAGCGGCTGGCCGTGCCCGTGCCCGGGGGCGCCCGCGAGCTCGCCCTGGAGCGCGTCTACCTGGCGCAGACCGACCCGGCGGCGCGCGCGGCCGGAGCGCTGGACCTGGCCCTGCTGCAGGCCGGGGTGCCCCCGGCGGCACCCGGCGCGCCCGAGGCCGTGCGCGACGCCGCGCTGGGGCCCGCCGCGGCCACCGGCCCGCGCACCTCCCGCACGGCGCTCGTGGCCGGCACCCGCGTGCAGGCCTCCGACCCCTCCTCGGAGGCGGCCCTGGTGAGCGCGCTGCGCCGGGCGGTGGCCGCCGGCGCGCAGCAGGTGGTGCTGACCGGCGAGGTCGCGGGGGCCGGCGGCCCGGGCGGCAGCGCCGGCGCGGCCGACGTCGCGGCGGTGCGGGCGGTGCTGGCGCGCGAGCTGCCGGCCGGCGTGGCCTGGAGCTGGCCGGCCGGCACGGGCGAGGTGGGCGAGCGCCGCGACGTGGCCGGCACCCGGTGGCTGGTGCAGGGCTCCGGGGGTCCGGCGGGTGTCGCCGGGCTGGCGTGGCTGCACGAGCAGCTGCGCGCGGCCGCCGCGGACCCGGCGCTCACCGGCGTGGTCGTGGTGGCGGGTGCGCAGGCGCCCACCGCCGAGGAGGCGGCGCTGGTGCGGGGGTGGACGGGCGCGCTGCGCGCGGGCGGGCAGCGGGTGGCGGTGCTCTCGCCGGCCGCCGCGACCGGTGCCGCGCGCGAGGAGGAGGTGCTGCGGGTGCGGGTGGGCCCGGCCCGCAGCGCGCAGACGTCCGCGGGCGCGTGGGCGCTGGTGTCGGTGGCCGCCGACGCCGCCAGCCCGCCGCCGGTGGCGCGCGGCCTGCCGGTGGGCACCGACGACGGCTGGCTGCGGGTGCAGGAGGCCACCACGGGCCCGGTCGTCCTGCCCCGGCCGCGGACGGCGCGCTGAGGGCGGCGCGGGCGCCCGGACCCGAGTACCCTTGGCACTCGAACACCCCGAGTGCCAATCGGGGTCCGGTACCCACGGAGACGACGTGCCCACCTACGCCTACGCCTGCCAGTCGTGCGGACACTCCTTCGAGATCCGCCAGTCGTTCAGCGACGACGCCCTGACCACCTGCCCCGAGTGCTCGGGGCAGCTGCGCAAGCTGTTCAACAACGTCGGCATCGTCTTCAAGGGGTCGGGCTTCTACCGCAACGACTCCCGCAGCTCCGCGGGGGCGTCCTCGGGCGGTTCCGACGGCTCGGGGTCCACCGGCTCCTCCGCCGGCGCGGCGAGCACCTCCTCGCCGTCCTCCACCTCGTCCTCCTCGTCCTCCGGCTCGGGTTCCTCCGGCGGCAGCTCCTCGAGCGGCTCCTCCTCGAGCGGCTCCTCCGCCGCCTGAGCCGCCGCGGTCTCCCCCGCCGCGCGGGGGCCGGCCCCGTCCACAGCAGGGCTCCGGCCAGGGACGGCGGGGCGCCCGCCGTCCCTAGCGTGCGGCCATGGCCCTCGCCCTCCCCGCCGACCGCACCCGCTCCGGACCGGGTCCGGCCGCCCGCCGCCGGCGGCGGCTGGCCCGCCGCTGGCTGACGGCCGGCCTCGTCGCCGGTGCGGGAGCGCTCGCGGTGGGCGCGCTGGCCCCGCCCCGGCCGCCGACGCGCCTCGTGCTCGTCGCCGACCGGGACCTGCCGGCGGGTGCGGTGCTCTCGCCCGGGGACGTGCGCGAGGTGCGCTGGGCCGCCGGGGCGGTCCCGGCCGGCGTGCTGGGCGCGGACGAGCTGCCCGGCCCGGTCCTGGCGACGCCCCTGCGGCGCGGTGAGCTGCTGACGCGGACCCGCACCCGGGGCGCGGGGCTGCTGGTGGGCCAGCCGGTGGGCACGCTCGCCGCGACCGTCGACGTCGGCGACGCCGCCGTGCTGGCGAGCCTGGCCCCCGGCGCGCACGTCGACGTCCTGGCCCGCACCGAGGACCCGGTCACCGGCCGCGCCGCGGGCGCCGAGCGCGTGGCCACGGACGTCGTGGTCCTCAGCGTCCCCGCCGCCGGCGCGGGCGCCGGCCTGCTCGCGGGTCCGGGTGCCGGGCCGGCGACGAGCGTGCTGGTGGCCGTCGACGCGGCCACGGCGGCCCGCCTGGCGGCCAGCGCGGGGCGCACCGTCGTCGCGGTCCGCGCGCGGTGAGCGCCCGCTCAGCCCTCCAGGGGCAGCGGCGCGCGCGCCGGCGGCGGCAGCGCGGCGGCACCGACCGCCGGCTCCTGCGCGCGCAGGCGCTCCAGCAGCCGCCGGGCGCTCACGGGCGCGCCGACGTGCGTGCCCTGGGCGACGTGGCAGCCCAGCGCGGCGAGGACCTGCTGGGTGCGGGCGTCCTCCACCCCCTCGGCGACGACGCGCAGACCCAGGTCGCGGCCCATCTGCACGGTCGAGCGCACGATGACGCCGCGCGCCCGGTCGGTCGTCATGCCGGTGACGAAGCTGCGGTCGATCTTCAGCTCGTCGACCTCGAGGTCGGTGAGGTAGGTCAGCGAGCACTGCCCGGTGCCGAAGTCGTCGACGGCGACCGAGCAGCCGAGCGCCCGCAGCCGGCGCACGACCGCCCCCGCCCGCTCGGGGTCGGAGACGATCCCCGTCTCGGTCACCTCCAGCACCAGCGCCGAGGCCTCCACGCCGTGGCGCTGCAGCACCTGCTCCACGCGCGAGGGCAGGTCGGCGTCGCCGAGCAGCCGCGCGGACAGGTTGACCGACAGGGTCGGCCGGAAGCCCTCCGCGCGCCAGAGCGCGAGCTCGCCCACCGCCACGTCCAGCACGAGCGAGGTGATGCGCCCGACGAGGCCGGACTGCTCGGCGAGCGGGATGAAGCGGTCGGGGGCCACGGCGCCCAGGTCGGGGTGGTTCCAGCGCACCAGCGCCTCCACCCCCACGAGGCGGCCGGTGGCCGGGTCGACCTGCGGCTGGTACTGCACGAACAGCTCGCCGCGGTCCACGGCCCGGCCGAGGTCGCCGAGCAGCCGCAGCCGCTCGACGCTGTGCACCTCGCGCCGCCCGGCGTAGGTGCAGGCCCGGCCGCGGACCTCCTTGGCCTGGTAGAGGGCGACGTCGGCGCTCTGCAGCAGCGCGGAGGCGGTGCTGCCGTGCTCGGGCGCCAGGGCCACGCCGACGCTGGCCGGCAGCAGCACCTGCAGCTCGCCGACGCGCAGCGGCCGGGACATCTCGTTCACGACCGCACCGGCGAGCGCCTCGGCGCTCGTGCCGTCGGCCACCAGCAGGGCGAACTCGTCGCCGCCGAGGCGGGCCACGACGGCGTCCCGCGGCGCCCGCGCGAGCAGCCGCTCGGCGACCTCGCGCAGCAGCGCGTCCCCCACGGGGTGGCCCAGGGTGTCGTTGACGTCCTTGAAGTGGTCGAGGTCCACGACGAGCAGGCCGGGCCCGGCCCCGGGGCGTCCCGTCGGGCGCAGCGCGCGGGCGGTGGCCCGCAGCAGCGCCTCGCGGTTGGGCAGCCCGGTGAGCTCGTCGACCAGGGCGCGCCGCTCGTGGTGGCGCGCCAGCGCCCCGTTGACCACGAGCACGCCCAGCGGCACGCAGACGAGCAGGAGCAGGGAGGCGCCGCCCTCCGCGCTGACGGCGACGACGGGCGCCGAGGCGACCACCGCGAGGGTCAGCAGCGGGCCGGACGCGGTGCCCGCGCGCAGCCGGCGGCGGTGCGGACCCTGCCCGACGACCCGGCGCGCGGCGCTGCGGGCGAGCGTCTCGGCCAGCAGGCCCGCGGCACCGGCCAGCAGGACGGCGGGCCACTGCTGGGGCGCGTCCAGGGCGGGGGCGGCGCTCAGCGGGGTGCCGAGCACCGCGTCGAGGACGAGGCGGCACACGAGCACGCCGGTGACGGCGGTGGCGGTCCGCGCGAGCAGCGCCGGGACCGGCGCGCCGCGGCGCACGTCGCGCACGAGCGAGGGCACCGCGCGCACGAGCAGCGCCAGCGACAGCGGCCCGAGCGCCGTGAGGGCGACGAGGAAGCCCCAGGCCACGGGCAGCAGGTCGCCGCGGGCGCCGGGGCGCACGCCCGCCGGGCGGTGCTCGGCGGCCACGACGACGGCGGCCAGCAGCAGGGCGAAGGCCGACGTGCGCCACGGCGCCCCGCCGGAGGCCCCGAGGACCGTCGCGAGGACGAGGACGGCGGCGGCGGCGACGCTGAGGACGGCGGTCAGCGGCGCCGTGCGCGCCGGGCCCGCCGCGGGTGCGCGGGGCACCGGGACCGGTGCGGGGACGGGTGCGGGGACGGTGACCGTGACGCGCTGCATCCTCCGCCTTCCGCCGTGGTCGAGCCGGTCCGCGGGTGTCCCCCGGACGGGGGACACCCGTCGAGGTTCCGCGCCCATGATGGGGGCCTGCGCGGCCCCGGCAGAAGGCCTGCCGACGGTCTGATCCGCGATTTCGACCGAGCGTGACGCGCCAGCAGCGCTGGGTGGTCGTGTTGTCTCGCAACGCGCTCGGCCACTCACCGTCCGTCGTGTCAGTCCCAGTGCGGCGGACGCTGGGACAGGTACCAGTCGTCGTCGTGGCCGGACGACGGCCGCTCCCCCCAGCCCTCGTCGCGGTCGTCGGCGGAGACCTCGTCCTCCAGCGGGATTTCCCGGTCCCCGTCGCCGCCGCGCTCGGGCCCGTGCTCGGGCGAGTGCCCGGCCGGGACGCTCACGAGGCCTCCCGCTCGCGCACCGCGCCCGGTCCGCCCGTCGCCTGGCCGCTCCCGGCGGCCAGGCCGGCGACGGCCTGCTCCGGCTCGCCCGGGGCCTCCTCGACCGAGGCCACGTCGAGCACCCAGGGCAGGTCGTGACCGGCCTCGGCGAGGACCTCGCGCCACAGCGCTGCGATCCGCCCCGCCTCGGCCGCCGCGTCGGCGTGCACGTCGGCCCCGAGCACCTGCACGTACCGCCAGCCGCGGCGCTCCAGGCGGGTGGGCCCGTCGACCTCGCGGTCGACCACCTCCGCGGCCGCCCACGCCGGGTCGTCCAGGTGCACGGCCAGCGCCGGACCGGTGCCGACCCGCGAGCGCGCGTCGCGCACGACGAGCGGCAGGACGCGCGAGGTGCCGACCTCCAGCTCCACCGGCAGGCCCGCGTCCGCGCACGCGGCGGCCAGGCGGCGCACCAGCGGCGAGCGCCCGCGGGCCCCGCCGTCCTCGTGCGGGCGCTCCCACGCGAGGGCGAGCTGCACGAGCAGCCGGCGCCCCTCGGCGACGTCGCCGGCACCGGCACCCGCACCGGCACCCGCCGGGGAGGCCCAGCCGGAGTCGTCGAGCAGCAGCGTCGTGCGCAGCCGGGAGCGGGTCAGCGCCATCCACACCTGCGCGCGACCGGCGCCGGCGCTGCCCGCGGCCCCGAGGCCGGGGCCGTTGAGGACGGCGTCGGCCAGGACCAGCACGTGGTCGCGGCGCTCCCCCGCCCAGCGGCCCGCGGCCGCGACCAGCAGCGGTTCGCGGCCGACGGCCAGCGGCAGGCCCGCGGCGAGCGCGCGGCGGCGCACGGCGTCCGCCAGCAGCTCCGCGCCGGCGGCGTCGGGGACGACGACGCCCAGCGACTCCTCGGGGTGGCTGCGCAGCGCGCCGAGGGCCGCGTCCACGGCGAGGTCCACGAGGGCGTCGGGGCCGCGGCGCGCCCCGGGCGGCCTGCCGGAGGTGCGCACCACGCGCCGGCCGTCGCGGCCGGGGCCGGGCAGCGAGTCCTCGGGCGCCGCGCGCAGCACCTGCGGCACGCCGGCCAGCAGCCCGTCGTCGAGCAGGGCGTGCTGGCGGTCCAGCCGCAGCGTCGGCAGCACGCCCCCGGTGTCGGCGAAGAGGCTGCCGGCGGCGTCCGCCGGCACCTCCTCGCGCTCGCGGGCGGTGTGCAGGTCGACGGGTCCCGGCAGCGCCGGGTCGCCCACGACGAGCACCTGGCGGGCGCGCGCGAGGGCGGGCAGCGCGGTCGCGGTGGCGGTGGCCTGCGCGCCCAGGACGACGACGAGGTCGGCCTCCCCCAGGCGGTCGGCCAGCGCCGCCACCCCGGCCGCGGAGACCGCGGTCACCGGCAGCAGCGCCGCGGCGTCCCCGTCCCCGTCGGCGCGGGCGTCGACGGCGGCGCGCACGGCGCGGGCCTGCCGGGCGTGGGCGGCGGCGACGGCCAGCTGCAGCTCGTGGCGCGCGCGCCGCAGCCCCGCGGCGTCGGCCGCGCCCACGTGCGGGTCGGCCAGCGCGGTGGTGTCGAGCACCCCGGCCCACCAGGCGGCCTGGACCTCCGCGGGCAGGTCCAGGCTGCCGGGCCCGCTCCAGCGCACCTGCAGCTCCTCGAGCAGCGGCCGCCAGCCGGCGGCGGTCAGCTCGTCGAGGAGCACGGTGCGCCGGGGCAGGGTCTCCAGGGCGGCGGCGTCGGCGGCCAGCGAGCGCAGCAGGGTGGTCAGCTCCGGCAGCTGCACCTCCAGCGGCGAGGCGGCGCCCAGCTCGGTCCAGGTGCGCGCGGGCAGGACCTCGGCCAGGGCGAGCAGCTCGTGGCGCAGCTCGCCGACCTCGGTGACGAGGGCGTCCAGGTCGGCGGGTGCGGCGGGGACGGCCTCGCGCACGGCCACGCGCTGCCAGGTCAGCCGCTGCGCGCGGGCCTGCTGCAGCCACTCGTGCAGGGTCGCGGCGTCGGCGACCTCCACGTCCGGGCGCACCAGGGCGCGCGCCTGCCGGCGCAGCCGCCAGCGCGCCAGCACGCCCAGCCGGACGTCGCGGTCCTTGCGCCACTGCGGGGTGGCGGTGGCCGCCGCCACGTCGCCGAGGGACTGGGCGAAGACCTCGGGGCCGAAGCGGGCGGTCGTGGCCCGCACCCCCTCCAGCAGCGCCGTGCGGGCCTGCGCCTCGGCCACGGAGGAGGCCCCGCGCAGCCCGGCCGCGTCGCACGTGGTGGCCAGCAGCGCCCGCACGGCCGGCAGCTGCTCGCCGACGAGGCGCTGCACGCGCCGCAGCGCGCGCTCGGCCGCCTCCGGGCTGCGCAGCTGCGCACCGGCCCAGGGGGTGCTCGCCGGGCTGACGTCGAAGGCGCCGAGGTCGACGGCCTCCACCAGCGCGGCCGCCCAGCGGTCGACGTCGGCGCGCGAGCAGCGCTCCAGGGCCTCCCCGCGCAGCCTGCGCGACGTCGTCGGCGGCAGCGGCCGCTCGGCGAGGGCGGCGAGCGCCTGGAC
>NZ_JAAALL010000007.1:0-19273 GCF_009906315.1 Kineococcus vitellinus
GTCGGCATCGCCGCGGCCGCGGCGATGCCGACGCCGTCGTCGCGCACCTCCAGCACCACGCTCGCGTCCTGCGCCGACAGCAGCACCTGCGCGGTGCGGGCGGCCGCGTGCTTGCGGACGTTGCCCAGCGCCTCCTGGGCGGCGCGCAGCAGCACCACCTGCTGCGCGCGCGGCAGCCCGGGCACCTGCCCGTCCACCCGCACCCGCACGCGCACCCCGCTCTCGCGCGAGACCCGCTCGCCCAGCCGGTGCAGCGCCTCGGTGAGGGCCACGTCCTCCAGGCCCACCGGCGACATGGCGGCCACCAGCGTGCGCGCCTCGGCCAGCCCCGAGCGCGCGGTGCCCTCCACCAGCTCCAGCCGCCGGCGGGTGGCCTCGTCCACCGCGCCGGCCGCGGCCGACTGCGCGAGCACGACGATGCTCGTGAAGCTCTGCGCGAGGGTGTCGTGGATGTCCCCGGCGAGCCGGGCGCGCTCGGCCGCCACCCCCGCCTCGTGGTGCGCCGCAGCCAGTTCGGCCCGCGTCGTCTCCAGCTCGGTGATGAGCTCGGCGCGCTCCTCGCTCTGCTCGACGACCTTGGAGATCCAGAAGCCGAGGGCGCAGGTGAAGACGACGCTGACGCCCATCGAGACGGCCACGTCCGGCGCGGTGGCCAGCGAGCCGTGGCCGGCGACGAGGCCGACCAGCGCCCCCAGCGCCGTCGCGACCGTCCAGAAGGTCCCCTCGCGGCGGGTGTCGGTGAAGAACCACGCCTGCGGGAAGGCGATGAAGAGCAGGAAGCTCAGCCCGGGGGCGCCGGCGAAGACGGTGGAGAAGCCCACGACCATGACGGCCAGGTAGGGGCGGGCGTGCCCGCGGCGCCGGCGCGCGCCGGGCACCCCCCGCAGCAGGTAGGCGAGCACGACGCCCGCGAGGGCCCCGCCGGCCAGCGCCGGGTCGGGCGCGGGCACCAGGGCCAGCGCGGCGACCGCGAGCGCGACGAACACCGCGAAGGCCGCGTGCCAGCCGGGGACGGTCCGCACCCACCAGGAGCCGGGTGCGGGCGCGGCCCTCGCCGGCAGCCCGCTGCGCACGCCCGGCCCCCTCCGCCGCCCGCTCCGCCGCGCCGGCTCAGTCGACCTCGGCCAGCAGCCGCTGGACCCGCTCGACCCCGGTCACCAGGTCCTCGTCGGCCAGCGCGTACGACAGCCGCAGGTACCCGCTGGGCCCGAAGGCCTCGCCGGGCACGACGGCGACCTCGGCCTCGGCGAGGATGATCTCCGCGAGCTTGGCCGAGGAGGTGATCTCCTGCCCGCGCAGCGAGCGGCCGATCAGGGCGGTGACGTCGGGGTAGGCGTAGAAGGCGCCCTGCGGCAGCGGGCAGCGCACGCCCTCGATCGCGTCGAGCATCGAGACCATCGTGCGCCGGCGCCGGTCGAAGGCCTCGCGCATGCGGGCGACGGCCTCCAGGTCACCCGTGAGCGCCTGCACGGCCGCGCGCTGGGAGACGTTGGCGACGTTGGAGGTCAGGTGCGACTGCAGGTTGGCCACGCCCTTGACGACGTCGGCCGGCCCGACGAGCCAGCCCACCCGCCAGCCGGTCATCGCGTAGGTCTTGGCCACGCCGTTGAGCACGACGCAGGTGTCGGCCAGCTCGGGCACCTCCACCGGCATCGAGGCCGCCCGCGCGCCGTCGTAGACCAGGTGCTCGTAGATTTCGTCGGTGACGACCCAGACGCCGTGCTCCAGGGCCCAGTGGCCGATCGCACGGACCTCCTCGGGCGCGTAGACCGCGCCGGTCGGGTTGGAGGGCGAGCAGAACAGCAGGGCCTTGGTGCGCGGCGTGCGCGCGGCCTCGAGTTGGTCGACGGTGACCTTGTAGCCCTGGTCGGGGCCCGCGAAGACCTCCACGGGCACGCCGCCGGCCAGCCGGGCGGCCTCGGGGTAGGTCGTCCAGTACGGAGCGGGCAGCAGCAGCTCGTCGCCCGGGTCGAGCAGGGCCGCGAAGGTCTCGTACACGGCCTGCTTGCCGCCGTTGGTGACGAGCACCTGCGAGGGGGAGACCTCGTAGCCGGAGTCGCGCAGCGTCTTGGCCGCGATCGCCTCCCGCAGCGCGGGCAGGCCGCCGGCGGGGGTGTAGCGGTGGTTGGCCGGGTCGGCGCAGGCCGCGGCGGCGGCGTCGACGATCGCCTGCGGGGTGGGGAAGTCCGGCTCGCCGGCGCCGAAGCCGATGACGGGGCGCCCGGCGGCCTTGAGCGCCTTGGCCCTGGCGTCCACCGCGAGCGTCGCGGACTCGGCGATGCCGGCCACCCGGGCCGAGACGCGGGAGCGGGCGGAGGGCTGGACGGTGCTCTGCGCGGTCACGGCGACCATCCTTCCACCCGCTGGTTCGACTGGGGGTGCTCGCGTCACCTATGGTGGTCCCGGCGGTCTCGCACCGCCGTGGTGACGCGCGCCCCGCGGGGCGGGTCGATCCGCTCAGGGCAGTGGCGCAATTGGTAGCGCACCGGTCTCCAAAACCGGCGGTTGTGGGTTCGAGTCCCTCCTGCCCTGCGAGCACCACCGTGCCCACCCGGGCGCGTCTGCGGGACGAAGCACACCGGCGCAAGACCACACAGGAGCGGGGCAGCCCGAGGTGAGCCAGACGACGAAGGCCGCGGCACAGCCCGCCGAGGCCAAGAAGCGCACGGGCTTCCTGCTGTTCCTGCGCCAGGTCGTGGAGGAACTGCGCAAGGTCGTCTGGCCCAGCCGCCGGGACCTGCTCAGCTACACGGGCGTCGTGCTCGTCTTCGTCGTGGTGATGATGCTCTTCGTGTCCGCGCTGGACTACGGCATCGGCAAGCTCGTTCTGCTGGTGTTCGGGTCCTGACGCACTGGGCGTGCACCAGCGGGTGCGCGTGAGTCCCGAACCCCGTAGGAAGCAGGTCAGCAGCGTGTCGGAGCAGTGGGGTCCCTCTCTCGGCGAGCGGCGCACCGGCGGCGGCCCGGAGGGCGACGAGTCGCCCCTCCGGGGCAGCGACGAGGTGTACGACGCGGCGGCCGAGCCGTCGCCCGTGGCGCTGGGCGAGTACGAGGACGAGCAGGTCGAGGCCGACGCCTCCCTGACGGGCTACGACGCCGAGGACGTGCGCGCCGACGCGGAGGCCGACGAGGAGGCCCGCGACGAGCAGGCCGTGGACACCCCCGACGTGCCGGTCGGCGACGTGCTGGGCGCCCCGGTGGGCGACGAGGCCGGCGACCTGAGCGAGGAGTCCGCGGCCGACGCCGACCCGCTGCCCGGCGACGAGGGGCCGGCGGCGGACCTCGACGAGGACGTCGACGAGGCCGAGGAGTTCCGCAAGAAGCTGCGGCGCATGCCCGGCGAGTGGTTCGTCATCCACAGCTACGCCGGCTACGAGAACCGCGTGAAGACCAACCTCGAGACCCGCATGACCAGCCTCAACATGGAGGACTACATCTTCCAGGTCGAGGTGCCCATGGAGGAGGTCGTCGAGGTCAAGAACGGCCAGCGCAAGAACGTCCGCCGGGTGCGCATCCCCGGCTACGTGCTCGTGCGCATGGACCTGACCGACGAGTCGTGGGGCGCCGTGCGGCACACCCCGGGCGTCACGGGCTTCGTCGGCAACACCCACCAGCCGGTGCCGCTCTCCAACGACGAGGTCTTCTCGATGCTGGCCCCGGCGCTGCAGCCCAAGGCCAGGGCGGGCGAGAAGCAGGCCCCCGGCCAGGCCGCGGCGGCGCCCGCCAAGGTCGTGGACTTCGAGGTCGGCGAGTCCGTCACCGTCATGGAGGGGCCCTTCGAGACCCTGCCCGCGACGATCTCGGAGATCGCCGCGGACCGCCAGAAGCTCACGGTGCTGGTCTCGATCTTCGGTCGCGAGACCCCGGTCGAGCTCAACTTCAACCAGGTCGCCAAGATCTGAGGCACCGCACCAGCGAGCCCCGGCCCACCGGCCGGGGCTCGCTCGCGTCCCGCCCCGCGCGGGCGGGCGCGTAGACTGGACGACGGCCTCAACCCCTCGTCGCCCGATCCGCGGGCACCGATACGGCCGCCACGCTCGCTACCGAGAGGACTCCCATGCCCCCCAAGAAGAAGGTCGCCGGGCTCATCAAGCTCCAGATCAAGGCCGGCCAGGCCACGCCCGCGCCGCCGATCGGCCCCGCGCTCGGTCAGCACGGCGTGAACATCATGGAGTTCTGCAAGGCGTACAACGCGCAGACCGAGGCCCAGCGCGGCAACGTCATCCCGGTCGAGATCACGGTCTACGAGGACCGCTCGTTCACCTTCATCACCAAGACCCCGCCGGCCGCGGAGCTCATCAAGAAGGCCGCCGGCGTCGACAAGGGCTCGGGCGAGCCGCACGTGAAGAAGGTCGCCAACCTGACGCAGGCGCAGGTCCGCGAGATCGCCGAGACCAAGCTGCAGGACCTCAACGCCAAGGACGTCGACATGGCGGCCCGCATCATCGCCGGCACCGCCCGCTCGATGGGCATCACCGTCTCCGACTGAGACCCCTCAGCCGCCAGCACCCCCGTGGCAGGGCCCGCGCGGCCCGTCCGACCACGACCCTCACCCCGACCCGAGGAGCAGCAGTGAAGCGCAGCAAGGCCTACCGCGCCGCCGCCGAGAAGATCGACGGCGACGCCCTCTACGCCCCCCTGGACGCCGTCAAGCTCGCCCGCGAGACGTCGACCACCAAGTACGACGCCACCGTCGAGGTCGCGTTCCGCCTGGGTGTCGACCCCCGCAAGGCCGACCAGATGGTGCGCGGCACCGTCAACCTGCCGCACGGCACCGGCAAGACCGCCCGCGTGCTGGTCTTCGCCGTCGGCGACCGCGCCGCCCAGGCCGAGGCCGCCGGCGCCGACATCGTCGGCGGCGACGAGCTCATCGACGAGGTCGCCAAGGGCCGCCTCGACTTCGACGCCGCCGTGGCCACGCCCGACCTCATGGGCAAGGTCGGCCGGCTCGGCAAGGTGCTCGGCCCGCGCGGCCTCATGCCCAACCCGAAGACGGGCACGGTGACCATGGACGTCGCCAAGGCCGTCTCGGAGATCAAGGGCGGCAAGATCGAGTTCCGCACCGACAAGCACGCCAACCTGCACTTCGTCATCGGCAAGGTCTCGTTCGACGACACCCAGCTGGTCGAGAACTACGCCGCCGCCCTCGACGAGGTGCTGCGCCTGAAGCCGTCGGCGTCCAAGGGCCGCTACGTCAAGAAGGCGACCGTCACGACGACGATGGGCCCGGGCATCCCGGTCGACCCGACCCTGACGCGCAACCTCACCGGCGAAGCGACCGCGGTCTGACCGCTCGCCGCACGGCGACCTGACGGGCTGCGGCCCGACGGGCAGGAGGGGCGGGCCCCGCGCGCGAGCGCGGGGCCCGCCCCTCCTCGCGTCCGCACCACCCCGCGACGGCGTGTAGTCTGGTGGTGTACCGAAGACCGCCGGTCGCCACCGGTCCTCCTCGCGAGGCAGGTGGTAGAAGGTCCCGTCCCACGGGCGACCTGCGCAGGTGAGCCAGAGCCTCGACCGCAGCCCACGGCTGCGTCCCGACGCCCCGCGCGCCTGCGCCGGGGCGTCTCGTGCGTCCGGGGCCGGGCCGGCCCCCCGAGACGAGGAAGGGAGGGCACACATGGCGAAGCCGGAGAAGGTCGCGGCCGTGAAGGAGATCACGGCCCTGTTCCAGGGATCCAACGCCGCGGTGCTCACCGAGTACCGGGGGTTGTCCGTCGCCCAGCTCACGCAGCTGCGCACGACGCTGGGTCCTGACACGACCTACGCGGTCCTGAAGAACACGCTCGCCACCATCGCGGCGAAGGAGGCCGGTGTCACGGCCTTCGAGGGGCAGCTGTCCGGCCCCTCCGCGATCGCCTTCATCGCCGGTGACCCGGTCGAGGCGGCCAAGGGCCTGCGTGACTTCGCCAGGACCAACCCCCAGCTGGTCGTCAAGAGCGGCCTGCTCGAAGGCCGCGCCATCAGCGCCGCCGACGTCACCGCCCTGGCCGACCTGGAGTCCCGCGAGGTGCTCCTGTCCAAGGTCGCCGGCGTGCTCAAGGCGTCGCAGGCCAAGGCGGCCGCGCTGTTCCAGGCGCCGCTGTCGAAGACCGTCCGCACCGTGGAAGCGTTGCGGGAGAAGCAGGCCGCGGGCGCGCCCGCGGACGCTGCAGCGGCCGAGGCCCCCGCGGCCGAGACCGTGGACGCCTGAGCGTCCCGCTCGCAACCCCACTCCCGCGGTGACTCGCGGGGCCCACAACCACTAGGAAGGACCGCCACCATGGCGAAGCTCAGCACCGACGAGCTGCTCGACGCGTTCAAGGAGCTCACCCTCATCGAGCTCTCGGACTTCGTGAAGAAGTTCGAGGAGACCTTCGACGTCACCGCCGCCGCCCCCGTGGCCGTGGCTGCCGGCCCGACCGGTGGCGGCACCGCTGCCCCGGCCGAGGAGGAGAAGGACGAGTTCGACGTCATCCTCGAGGCCGCCGGCGACAAGAAGATCGGCGTCATCAAGGAGGTCCGCGCGCTGACCTCCCTCGGCCTCAAGGAGGCCAAGGACCTCGTCGACGGCGCCCCCAAGCCCGTCCTCGAGAAGGTCAACAAGGAGGCCGCGGAGAAGGCCAAGGCGCAGCTCGAGGGCGCCGGCGCCACCGTCACCCTCAAGTGACCCCCTCCCCGGTCGGCTGACCGGGGGAGCGCTCCAGGAGGGGCGGTCGGACTCGCGTCCGGCCGCCCCTCCTCGCGTTCGGCGGGCCGCTGCGCACCGCCGGCGGCGACACGCCGTCCACACCCGGGGGTGTGCCGCCTTGACGCGGGCGCCTCGTCGGGACATCCTCGAGCACGGTCGTCCTCACCACCGGGCCACGCCGCGACAGCGACGTCGAGCCGGCTCCGGTCACGAGGTGTCGGCGTGTCGCCACCCGAAGAGGGGGCTGGACAGCCGTGCCCGCGTAGGGTAGCCTGTCGTTTTGCGCTGCCCGGAGTCATATGGCCGGTCGTCGACCGTGGAACGATCGAGTGGGGCAGGTCAGCGCGTGTCACGTTCGCAGGCCCGTGGAAGGACCCCTCTTGGCTGCCTCGCGTCCAGCGTCCGCACCGAACAGCACGAGCACGACCCACGTCGGCAACCAGTCGCCGCGCACCGTCTCCGGACGGTACTCCTTCGGCAAGATCCACGAACCGCTTGAGGTCCCCGACCTCCTGGCGCTGCAGACCGACAGCTTCGACTGGCTGCTCGGCAACAAGCGCTGGCAGGACCGCGTGGAGGCCTCCACCAACGGCGGGCTCGCCGTCCCGACGACCTCCGGCCTGGAGGAGATCTTCGAGGAGATCTCCCCGATCGAGGACTTCTCGGGGTCGATGTCCCTGTCGTTCCGCGACCACCGCTTCGAGCCGCCGAAGTACTCCCTCGACGACTGCAAGGAGCGCGACCTCACCTACGCCGCCCCGCTGTTCGTCACGGCGGAGTTCATCAACGGCAACACCGGTGAGATCAAGAGCCAGACGGTCTTCATGGGCGACTTCCCGCTCATGACCGACCGCGGCACCTTCGTGATCAACGGCACCGAGCGCGTCGTCGTCTCGCAGCTGGTCCGCTCGCCGGGCATCTACTTCGAGCGCGTGCCGGACAAGACCTCCGACCGCGACACCTGGACCGCGAAGATCATCCCCTCCCGCGGCGCCTGGCTCGAGTTCGAGATCGACAAGCGCGACATGGTCGGCGTGCGCATCGACCGCAAGCGCAAGCAGTCGGTCACGGTGCTGCTGAAGGCGCTCGGCTGGAGCGAGTCGCAGATCCGCGAGGAGTTCGCCGACTACGAGTCGATGATCGCCACGCTGGAGAAGGACCACACCTCCGGCGTCGAGGACGCGCTGCTGGACATCTACCGCAAGCTGCGCCCGGGCGAGCCGCCGACGCAGGAGGCCGCGCGCAACCTGCTCGACAACCTCTACTTCAACCCCAAGCGCTACGACCTCGCCAAGGTCGGCCGCTACAAGGTGAACAAGAAGCTCGGCATGGAGGAGCCGCTGGACGCCAGCGTGCTCTCCGTCGAGGACATCGTGCGCACCATCAAGTTCCTGGTGAAGCTGCACGCCGGCGAGACCGCGATGCCGGGCGTCAAGAACGGCCAGCCGATCGACGTGCGCGTCGAGGTCGACGACATCGACCACTTCGGCAACCGCCGCCTGCGCAGCGTCGGCGAGCTCATCCAGAACCAGGTCCGCACGGGCCTGTCCCGGATGGAGCGCGTCGTGCGCGAGCGCATGACGACCCAGGACGTCGAGGCCATCACGCCGCAGACGCTCATCAACATCCGTCCCGTCGTGGCCTCCATCAAGGAGTTCTTCGGGACGAGCCAGCTGTCGCAGTTCATGGACCAGACCAACCCGCTCGCGGGCCTGACCCACAAGCGCCGCCTGTCGGCGCTGGGCCCGGGCGGTCTGTCCCGCGAGCGCGCCGGCATGGAGGTCCGCGACGTCCACCCCTCGCACTACGGCCGCATGTGCCCGATCGAGACGCCGGAGGGCCCGAACATCGGCCTCATCGGCTCCCTGTCGAGCTACGGGCGCATCAACCCGTTCGGCTTCATCGAGACGCCCTACCGCAAGGTCGTCGAGGGCCGGGTGACCGACGACGTCGACTACCTGACCGCCGACGAGGAGGACGCCTTCGTCATCGCCCAGGCGAACGCCCCGCTGAACGCGGACGGCACCTTCGCCGAGAACCGCGTCCTGGTGCGCGCCAAGGGCGGCGAGACGGAGTTCGTCCCGCGCGACGACGTCGACTACATGGACGTCGCCGCACGGCAGATGGTCTCCGTCGCCACCGCGATGATCCCCTTCCTCGAGCACGACGACGCCAACCGCGCGCTCATGGGCGCCAACATGCAGCGCCAGGCGGTGCCGCTGGTCAAGACTGAGGCGCCGCTGGTCGGCACCGGCATGGAGTTCCGCGCCGCCGTCGACGCCGGTGACGTCATCGTCGCCACCAAGGCCGGCGTGGCCACCGAGGTCTCCGCCGACCTCATCACCACCTCCAACGACGACGGCACCTCGACGACCTACAAGGTCGCCAAGTTCCGCCGCTCCAACCACGGCACGGCCTACAACCAGACCGTCGTCGTCAACGAGGGCGACCGCGTCGAGGTCGGCACCGTGCTGGCCGACGGCCCGTCGACCGACGGCGGCGAGATGGCGCTGGGGCGCAACCTCATGGTGGCGTTCATGCCGTGGGAGGGCCACAACTACGAGGACGCGATCATCCTGTCGCAGCGCCTCGTGCAGGACGACGTCCTGTCCTCGATCCACATCGAGGAGCACGAGGTCGACGCCCGCGACACCAAGCTCGGGCCCGAGGAGATCACCCGGGACATCCCGAACGTGGCCGAGGAGGTGCTGGCCGACCTCGACGAGCGCGGGATCATCCGCATCGGCGCCGAGGTCCGCGACGGCGACCTGCTCGTCGGCAAGGTCACGCCCAAGGGCGAGACCGAGCTGACCCCGGAGGAGCGCCTGCTGCGCGCGATCTTCGGCGAGAAGGCCCGCGAGGTCCGCGACACCTCCCTGAAGGTGCCCCACGGCGAGACCGGCACCGTCATCGGCGTCAAGGTCTTCGACCGCGACGAGGGCGACGAGCTGCCCCCGGGCGTCAACCAGCTGGTGCGCGTCTACGTGGCCAACAAGCGCAAGATCACCGACGGCGACAAGCTGGCCGGCCGCCACGGCAACAAGGGCGTCATCTCCAAGATCCTGCCCGTGGAGGACATGCCGTTCCTCGAGGACGGCACCCCGGTCGACATCATCCTCAACCCGCTCGGCGTGCCGAGCCGGATGAACGTGGGCCAGGTCCTGGAGCTGCACCTGGGCTGGATCGCCAGCCAGGGCTGGCAGATCGAGGGCCAGCCGGACTGGGCGGAGCTGATCCCCGAGGAGATCCGCTCGGCGCCGGGCGGCTCGCGCATCGCCACGCCCGTCTTCGACGGTGCCCGCGAGCACGAGATCACCGGTCTGCTCAGCTCGACGACGCCCACCCGCGACGGTGACCGCCTCGTCGGCGGCGACGGCAAGGCGCGGCTGTTCGACGGCCGCTCCGGCGAGCCGTTCCCGGACCCGGTCGCGGTCGGCTACATGTACATCCTGAAGCTGCACCACCTGGTCGACGACAAGATCCACGCGCGCTCGACCGGGCCGTACTCGATGATCACGCAGCAGCCCCTGGGCGGCAAGGCGCAGTTCGGCGGCCAGCGCTTCGGCGAGATGGAGGTCTGGGCCCTGGAGGCCTACGGCGCCGCCTACGCCCTGCAGGAGCTGCTGACGATCAAGTCGGACGACGTGCTGGGTCGCGTGAAGGTCTACGAGGCCATCGTCAAGGGCGAGAACATTCCCGAGCCCGGAATCCCCGAGAGCTTCAAGGTGCTCATCAAGGAGATGCAGTCGCTCTGCCTGAACGTGGAGGTGCTCTCCTCGGACGGCATGGCCATCGAGATGCGCGACAGCGACGAGGACGTCTTCCGGGCGGCCGAGGAGCTGGGCATCGACCTGGCTCGGCGCGAGCCGAGCAGCGTCGAAGAGGTCTGACGGACGGCGGGACGCGGGGGAGTGCCCCCGCGTCCCGCCCCCGGTCGGCCAACGGGTCCCCTGAGGGGACCCACGGATCACGTCAGACCTCGGAACACACGACAGAAAGAAGATCACGTTGCTCGACGTCAACTTCTTCGACGAGCTGCGCATCGGGCTGGCCACCGCGGACGACATCCGCACGTGGTCGCACGGTGAGGTCAAGAAGCCTGAGACCATCAACTACCGCACCCTGAAGCCGGAGAAGGACGGGCTCTTCTGCGAGAAGATCTTCGGTCCCACCCGGGACTGGGAGTGCTACTGCGGCAAGTACAAGCGTGTCCGCTTCAAGGGCATCATCTGCGAGCGCTGCGGCGTCGAGGTCACCCGCGCCAAGGTGCGCCGCGAGCGGATGGGCCACATCGAGCTGGCCGCCCCCGTCACGCACATCTGGTACTTCAAGGGCGTCCCGAGCCGGCTGGGCTACCTCCTCGACCTCGCGCCGAAGGACCTCGAGAAGGTCATCTACTTCGCCGCGTACATGATCACCTGGGTCGACGAGGAGGGTCGCCAGCGCGACTTCTCCTCGCTCGAGGCCCAGATCGAGGTCGAGAAGCGCGAGGTGGAGAACCGCCGCGACTCCGACGTGGACACCCGCGCCAAGGCGCTCGAGGCCGACCTGGCCGAGCTGGAGGCCGAGGGGGCCAAGTCGGACGTGCGCCGCAAGGTGCGCGAGTCCGCCGAGCGCGAGATGGCGCAGATCCGCCGTCGCGCCGACACCGAGATCGACCGCCTGACGACGATCTGGGACCGCTTCCGCACGCTCAAGGTCCAGGACCTCGAGGGTGACGAGGTGCTCTACCGCGCCATGCGCGAGCGCTTCGGCATGTACTTCGAGGGCGGCATGGGTGCTGCGGCGCTGCAGAAGCGCCTGCAGAGCTTCGACCTGGAGGCCGAGGCCGAGTCGCTGCGCGAGACCATCGCCACCGGCAAGGGTCAGCGCAAGACCCGCGCCCTCAAGCGCCTGAAGGTCGTCTCGGCGTTCCTGACCACGCGCAACTCGCCCGAGGGCATGGTCCTGGACTGCGTCCCGGTCATCCCGCCGGACCTGCGTCCGATGGTGCAGCTGGACGGCGGCCGCTTCGCGACCTCCGACCTCAACGACCTGTACCGCCGCGTGATCAACCGCAACAACCGCCTCAAGCGGCTGCTGGACCTCGGCGCGCCCGAGATCATCGTCAACAACGAGAAGCGCATGCTGCAGGAGGCCGTCGACGCGCTGTTCGACAACGGCCGCCGCGGCCGGCCGGTGACCGGGCCGGGCAACCGCCCGCTGAAGTCGCTGTCCGACATGCTCAAGGGCAAGCAGGGCCGGTTCCGCCAGAACCTGCTCGGCAAGCGCGTCGACTACTCCGGCCGCTCGGTCATCGTCGTCGGCCCGCAGCTGAAGCTGCACCAGTGCGGCCTGCCCAAGCAGATGGCGCTGGAGCTCTTCAAGCCCTTCGTCATGAAGCGGCTCGTCGACCTCAGCCACGCGCAGAACATCAAGTCGGCCAAGCGCATGGTCGAGCGCGCCCGCCCGGTGGTCTGGGACGTCCTGTCCGAGGTCATCACCGAGCACCCGGTGCTGCTCAACCGCGCGCCCACCCTGCACCGCCTCGGCATCCAGGCCTTCGAGCCCCAGCTGGTCGAGGGCAAGGCCATCCAGATCCACCCGCTCGTCTGCACCGCCTTCAACGCGGACTTCGACGGCGACCAGATGGCCGTGCACGTGCCGCTGAGCGCGGAGGCGCAGGCCGAGGCCCGCATCCTCATGCTGTCGTCCAACAACATCCTCAAGCCGGCGGACGGCCGTCCGGTGACCATGCCCACCCAGGACATGATCATCGGCCTGTACCACCTGACGGCGGACCGGGACGACGTGGACGGCGAGGGCCGGCAGTTCTCCTCGCTCGCCGAGGCGATCATGGCCTTCGACGCCAAGCAGATGAACCTCAACGCCAAGGTCCGCATCCGCCTGTCGGGCGTCGTCCCGACGCCGGACATGACCCTGCCCGAGGGCTGGGAGCCGGGTCAGGACCTGGACGTGGAGACCACGCTGGGCCGCGCCCTCTTCAACGAGGCGCTGCCGGTCGACTACGAGTACGTCAACGTCGTCGTGGACAAGAAGAAGCTGTCCGCGATCGTCAACGACCTCGCGGAGCGCTACCCGAAGGTCCAGGTGGCGGCGACGCTGGACGCCCTGAAGGAGGCTGGCTTCCACTGGGCCACCCGCTCGGGCACCACCGTCTCCATCGCCGACGTCGTCGCCCCGCCGAACAAGCAGGCGATCCTCGAGACCTACGAGGCCAAGGCCGAGAAGGTCCAGCAGCAGTACGAGCGCGGTCTGATCACCGACGACGAGCGCCGTCAGGAGCTCATCGAGATCTGGACGCAGGCCACGAACGACGTGGCCCGCGACCTGGAGCAGGCCATGCCCACGCACAACACGATCCACCGCATGGTGAGCTCGGGTGCGCGAGGCAACTGGATGCAGATGCGTCAGCTCGCCGGGATGCGCGGCCTCATGGCCAACCCGAAGGGCGAGATCATCCCGCGTCCGGTCAAGGCCTCCTTCCGCGAGGGCCTGACCGTGGGTGAGTTCTTCATCACCACCCACGGCGCCCGCAAGGGTCTGGCGGACACCGCGCTGCGCACCGCCGACTCCGGCTACCTCACCCGTCGCCTCGTCGACGTCTCCCAGGACGTCATCGTGCGCGAGGAGGACTGCGGCACCTCCCGCGGTCTGGAGATGCCGATCGCGGAGCGCAACGCCGACGGCTCGCTGCGCCGGCACGACGACGTGGAGACCAGCGTCTACGCACGCACGCTGGCCACCGACGTCGTGGTGGACGGCGAGGTCGTCCTGGCCGCCGGCGCCGACCTCGGTGACGTCGTCATCGACCGGCTCGTCGGCCTGGGCGTGGAGAGCGTCAAGGTCCGCTCGGTGCTCACGTGCGAGTCCCGCGTCGGGACCTGCGCGCACTGCTACGGGCGCTCGCTGGCCAGCGGCAAGCTCGTCGACATCGGCGAGGCCGTCGGCATCGTCGCGGCGCAGTCCATCGGCGAGCCCGGCACCCAGCTGACGATGCGCACCTTCCACACCGGTGGTGCCGCCTCCGAGGCCGGTGACATCACGCACGGCCTGCCGCGCGTGGTCGAGCTCTTCGAGGCCCGCACCCCCAAGGGCAACGCTCCGATCTCGGAGGTCGCCGGCCGGGTGCGCATCGAGGAGACCGACAAGGGCCGCAAGATCGTCGTCACCCCGGACGACGGGGCGGACGAGGTCGAGTACCCCGTCACCCGCCGCCAGCGCCTGCTCGTCGAGGACGGCACGCACGTCGAGGTCGGGCAGAAGCTCGTCCAGGGCGCCGTCGACCCCAAGCAGGTGCTGCGCATCCTCGGCCCGCGCCGGGTGCAGATGCACCTGGTCGACGAGGTGCAGGAGGTCTACCGCTCCCAGGGCGTGTCGATCCACGACAAGCACATCGAGGTCATCGTCCGCCAGATGCTCAAGCGGGTGACGATCATCGAGCAGAACGGCGCCGAGCTGCTGCCGGGCGAGCTCGTCGAGCGTGCGCGCTTCGAGGAGGAGAACCGCCGGGTGATGGCCGAGGGCGGTCAGCCGGCCTCGGGCCGCCCGGAGCTGATGGGCATCACGAAGGCGTCGCTCGCGACGGACTCGTGGTTGTCCGCGGCCTCCTTCCAGGAGACGACGCGCGTGCTGACGAACGCCGCCATGGAGGGCAAGAGCGACCCGCTGCTCGGCCTGAAGGAGAACGTCATCATCGGCAAGCTCATCCCGGCCGGCACGGGGCTGCCCCGCTACCGCAACATCCGGGTGGAGCCGACCGAGGAGGCCAAGGCGCAGATGTACTCGGTGCCGGGCTACGACGACGTCGACTACGCGCAGTTCGGCGTGGGCTCCGGCCAGGCCGTCCCGCTCGAGGAGTTCGACTACGGCAACAGCGACTACCGCTGAGCCGGCACCGCCCTCGCGGGCGGTGCGCACCACCGCAGGCCGCTCCGCCCCCCGCTGCGGCGGGGGAGCGGGGCGGGCCTGCGGCCAGCCCGGGGCGCGGTCGGGGACGACTCGTCCGTTTTGACCAGCCCCGAACGCGGCGGGTAGTCTCGTGTCCGCTTGACACGAGCGCGCCCGCGGCCAGGTGACAGGACGTCACCCCTGCGGGACCTCGACCGAACGACACGCCCGACCTCGTGGGTCGGCGGGGGTCGAGCGCTGGCCCACGACGGGCAGCGCGTCCCGAGGAAAAGCCGACACACCAGATCGACACAGACGGAGACAGGGTGCCCACCATCCAGCAGCTGGTCCGCAAGGGCCGGGAGGACAAGGTCGTCAAGACCAAGACGCCCGCCCTCAAGGGCAGCCCGCAGCGCCGCGGCGTCTGCACGCGCGTGTACACGACCACCCCGAAGAAGCCGAACTCGGCCCTGCGCAAGGTCGCTCGCGTGAAGCTGACCAGTGGCATCGAGGTCACCGCCTACATCCCGGGCGTGGGCCACAACCTCCAGGAGCACTCGATGGTCCTGGTCCGCGGCGGCCGCGTGAAGGACCTCCCGGGTGTCCGCTACAAGATCGTCCGCGGTTCGCTCGACACGCAGGGCGTGAAGAACCGCAAGCAGGCGCGCAGCCGCTACGGCGCGAAGAAGGAGAAGAGCTGATGCCGCGCAAGGGCCCCGCCCCCAAGCGTCCCCTCGTGGTGGACCCCGTCTACCAGTCCCCGCTGGTGACGCAGCTCGTCAACAAGATCCTCCTCGACGGCAAGAAGTCCGTCGCCGAGTCGATCGTCTACGGCGCCCTCGAGGGCGCGCGGACCAAGACCGGCGGTGACCCCGTCGTCGTGCTCAAGCGCGCGCTCGACAACGTCAAGCCGGCGATCGAGGTCAAGTCCCGCCGCGTCGGCGGGTCGACCTACCAGGTCCCCATCGAGGTGCGCCCGAGCCGCTCGACGACGCTGGCCCTGCGCTGGCTCGTCGGCTACGCCCGCCAGCGCCGCGAGAAGACGATGACCGAGCGCCTGCTCAACGAGATCCTCGACGCCTCGAACGGCCTCGGTGCCGCGGTGAAGCGCCGCGAGGACACCCACAAGATGGCCGAGTCGAACCGGGCCTTCGCGCACTACCGCTGGTGATCCCAGCGGTACCTCGCCGACTCACCCCCTCGATCCCAGGGAAGAGGCAGTAAACCGTGGCACAGGACGTGCTGACGGACCTGACCAAGGTCCGCAACATCGGCATCATGGCCCACATCGACGCCGGCAAGACCACGACGACCGAGCGGATCCTCTTCTACACGGGGATCAACTACAAGATCGGCGAGGTCCACGACGGCGCGGCCACGATGGACTGGATGGAACAGGAGCAGGAGCGGGGGATCACCATCACCTCCGCCGCCACCACCTGCTTCTGGGACGGCAACCAGATCAACATCATCGACACCCCCGGCCACGTCGACTTCACGGTCGAGGTCGAGCGCTCGCTGCGCGTCCTCGACGGCGCGGTCGCCGTATTCGACGGCAAGGAGGGCGTCGAGCCGCAGTCCGAGACGGTCTGGCGGCAGGCGGACAAGTACGACGTCCCGCGCATCTGCTTCGTCAACAAGATGGACAAGCTGGGCGCCGACTTCTTCTTCACCGTCAGGACGATCATCGACCGCCTGGGTGCCGAGCCGCTGGTCATGCAGCTGCCGATCGGCGCCGAGAACACCTTCTCCGGTGTCGTCGACCTGGTCCGCATGAAGGCGCTGACCTGGCGCGGCGAGGTCCAGATGGGCGCCGACTACGAGATCGAGGACATCCCGGCCGAGCTGCAGGAGCAGGCCGAGGAGTACCGCCAGAAGCTGGTGGAGCGCGTCGCCGAGACCGACGAGACCCTCCTGGAGAAGTACCTCGGCGGTGAGGAGCTGACCGAGGACGAGATCAAGGCCGGCGTCCGCAAGCTGACGGTCGCCTCCGAGGTCTACCCGATCTTCTGCGGCTCCGCGTTCAAGAACAAGGGCGTGCAGCCCATGCTCGACGCGGTCATCGACTACCTGCCCTCGCCGCTGGACGTCAAGCCGATGGTCGGGCACAAGGTCGGCGACGAGTCGGTGGAGATCATCCGCCGTCCCGAGGCCGAGGAGCCCTTCTCGGGCCTGGCGTTCAAGGTCGCCGCGCACCCGTTCTTCGGCAAGCTGACCTACGTGCGCGTCTACTCCGGCCGCATCGCCGCGGGCTCGCAGGTCGTCAACTCGACCAAGGGCAAGAAGGAGCGCATCGGGAAGCTCTTCCAGATGCACTCCAACAAGGAGAACCCGGTCGACGAGGCGCGCGCGGGCCACATCTACGCGATGATCGGCCTCAAGGAGACGACGACCGGCGACACGCTCTCCGACCCGGCGCAGCAGGTCGTGCTGGAGTCCATGACCTTCCCCGAGCCCGTCATCTCGGTGGCCATCGAGCCGAAGACGAAGGGCGACCAGGAGAAGCTGGGCACCGCGATCCAGCGCCTGGCCGAGGAGGACCCGACCTTCCAGGTCGAGCTGGACCAGGAGACCGGCCAGACGATCATCAAGGGGATGGGCGAGCTCCACCTCGACATCCTCGTCGACCGCATGAAGCGCGAGTACCGGGTCGAGGCGAACGTCGGCAAGCCGCAGGTCGCCTACCGCGAGACCATCCGCCGCGCGGTCGTCAAGGAGGACTACACCCACAAGAAGCAGACGGGTGGGTCCGGCCAGTACGCCAAGGTCCAGGTCACGATCGAGCCGCTGGACACCTCCGACGGGGAGTTCTACGAGTTCGTCAACGGCGTCACGGGTGGTCGCGTCCCGCGCGAGTACATCCCCTCGGTGGACCAGGGCATCCAGGAGGCCATGCAGGAGGGTGTCGTCGCCGGCTACCCGCTGGTGGGCGTCAAGGCCACCCTCGTGGACGGTGCGGCGCACGACGTCGACTCCTCCGAGATGGCCTTCAAGATCGCCGGCAAGATGGTCCTGCGCGAGTCGGTCCGCAAGGCGCAGCCCGTCCTGCTGGAGCCGGTCATGGCCGTCGAGGTGCGCACGCCCGCCGACTACATGGGCGACGTCATCGGTGACCTGAACTCCCGCCGTGGGCAGATCGAGTCCATGGAGGACGTCAGCGGCGCCAAGCTCGTCAAGGCGAGCGTCCCGCTGTCGGAGATGTTCGGCTACGTCGGCGACCTGCGCTCCAAGACGCAGGGCCGCGCGGTCTACTCGATGCAGTTCTCCAACTACGCCGAGGTTCCCCGGAACGTGGCGGAGGAGATCGTCAAGAAGGTCCGCGGGGAGTAATCGCCCCGGAGGCCGGCGGGGGGTCCACACCCCCCGCCGGCACCACACCGGTCGCCGCACGGTCGGCCGGCCTCTCACCCACCCGCCCGATCCACGGGTCGGGGTAGCAGCGACAGTCCGAGGAGGACCCCCAGTGGCGAAGGCGAAGTTCGAGCGGACTAAGCCGCACGTCAACATCGGCACCATCGGTCACATCGACCACGGGAAGACGACGCTGACGGCGGCGATCACCCGGGTGCTGCACGACAAGTTCCCGGAGCTGAACAAGGCCTCGGCGTTCGACCAGATCGACAAGGCCCCTGAAGAGCGTCAGCGCGGCATCACGATCTCGATCGCGCACGTCGAGTACCAGACCGAGGCGCGCCACTACGCGCACGTCGACTGCCCGGGTCACGCGGACTACATCAAGAACATGATCACGGGTGCGGCGCAGATGGACGGCGCCATCCTCGTGGTCGCCGCGACCGACGGCCCGATGCCGCAGACGAAGGAGCACGTCATCCTGGCCCGCCAGGTCGGCGTCCCCTACATCGTCGTGGCGCTCAACAAGGCCGACATGGTCGAGGACGAGGAGCTCCTCGAGCTCGTCGAGATGGAGGTGCGCGAGCTCCTCTCGTCCTACGAGTTCCCGGGCGACGACGTCCCCGTGGTCCGCGTCTCGGCGCTGAAGGCGCTCGAGGGCGACAAGGAGTGGGGCGACAAGCTCATGGAGCTCATGGACGCGGTCGACACCGCGATCCCTGAGCCCGAGCGCGCGATCGACCAGCCCTTCCTGATGCCGATCGAGGACGTCTTCACGATCACCGGCCGCGGCACCGTCGTGACCGGTCGCATTGAGCGCGGCGTCCTCAACGTCAACCAGGAGGTCGAGATCGTCGGCATCAAGCCGACCTCGGCCAAGACCACCGTCACCAGCATCGAGATGTTCAACAAGATGCTGGACACCGGCCAGGCCGGCGACAACGCGGCCCTGCTGCTGCGCGGTCTCAAGCGTGACGACGTCGAGCGCGGTCAGGTCGTCGTGAAGCCCTCCAGCATCACGCCGCACACCGAGTTCGAGGGCCAGGCCTACATCCTGTCCAAGGACGAGGGTGGCCGTCACACGCCCTTCTACAACAACTACCGTCCGCAGTTCTACTTCCGGACGACCGACGTCACCGGCGTCGTCTCGCTGCCCGAGGGCACCGAGATGGTCATGCCCGGTGACAACACCGAGATGAAGGTCGACCTCATCCAGCCCATCGCGATGGAAGAGGGCCTGAAGTTCGCGATCCGCGAGGGTGGCCGCACCGTCGGCGCCGGTCGGGTCACGAAGATCCTCAAGTGAGGTGAGCCCGCCGCGGGGGAGACCCCGCGGCGGGACGCTCGCTCGGCGGAGGGGCGGGT
>NZ_JAAALL010000007.1:19283-36713 GCF_009906315.1 Kineococcus vitellinus
GGGCGGGTCCACCCGGACCCGCCCCTCCGTCGTGAGCGGGCAGTGGAGCCATCAGCGCGCGCGGCCGTCCCGACGGCCCCGATTCGCCAAGCTGGCCTGTCGTCTGGCAGACTGTCGGGGTTGCTGTGCCGCCGCGGGTCCCCCCGCCGAGTGGCCGGCAGCCGCGAACGTCGAACGTCTCGTACGGGCGGCGGACGGTAGACCTGAACAGGACGACAGGACCACACCGGGCAACCGGGCGAGGGTGCACTTCGTGCGAGAGCGCGACACGCCCGACCTCGGGGGTCGGAGCGCCGCAGAGGCGCTCCGCGCCGCGCGCGAGTCAGTAGCGGTACGAAGAGAGAGAGTCAGACGACGCCATGGCGGGACAGAAGATCCGCATCAGGCTCAAGGCCTACGACCACGAGGTCATCGACAGCTCGGCGCGCAAGATCGTCGACACGGTGACTCGGACGGGCGCCTCGGTCGCTGGGCCCGTGCCGCTGCCGACCGAGAAGAACGTCTACTGCGTCATCCGCTCGCCGCACAAGTACAAGGACAGCCGCGAGCACTTCGAGATGCGCACGCACAAGCGCCTCATCGACATCATCGACCCCACGCCGAAGACGGTCGACTCGCTCATGCGACTCGACCTGCCGGCCGGCGTCGACATCGAGATCAAGCTCTGAGGGACTGCACACGATGAGCGACAGGCAAGTGCGAGGGGTGCTCGGCACCAAGCTCGGCATGACCCAGCTGTGGGACGCGGACAACCGCGTCGTCCCGGTGACGGTCGTCAAGGTCGAGCCGAACGTCGTCACCCAGATCCGCACCACTACCACCGACGGCTACGAAGCGGTGCAGCTGGCCGCCACGGCCATCGCCCAGCGCAAGGCCAACCAGCCCGCCGCCGGCCACTTCGCCAAGGCCGGCGTCGCGCCGCGCCGCCACCTCGTCGAGCTGCGCACCGCCGACGCGGCGCAGTACGCGCTCGGCCAGGAGGTCACGGCCGAGGTCTTCGACGCGGGCACCACGGTCGACGTGGTGGGCACCACCAAGGGCAAGGGCTTCGCCGGTGTCATGAAGCGTCACGGCTTCGCCGGTGTCAGCGCCTCCCACGGTGCGCACCGCAACCACCGCAAGCCGGGCTCCATCGGCGGCTGCGCCACCCCGGGTCGCGTGTTCAAGGGCATGCGCATGGCCGGCCGCATGGGCGGGGCTCGCCAGACCACCCAGAACCTGACCGTGCAGGCCGTCGACGCGGAGAAGGGTCTGCTGCTCATCACGGGCGCGGTCCCCGGTCCCCGCGGCGGGCTCGTGCTCGTCAAGAGCGCGTCCAAGGCGCGCGTGAAGGAGGCCTGAGCCACATGACCGAGACGACGACTCAGACCGCCGCCATCACCGTCCCGCTGCGCACCGCCGACGGCGGCAGCAACGGCACCGTGGAGCTGCCGGCCGAGCACTTCGGCCGCCAAGCGAACGTGGCGCTGATCCACCAGGTCGTGACCGCCCAGCTCGCGGCGGCCCGCCAGGGCACCCACGCCACCAAGACGCGCGGCGAGGTCCGCGGTGGTGGCAAGAAGCCGTACAAGCAGAAGGGCACCGGCCGCGCCCGCCAGGGCTCGCTGCGCGCCCCGCAGTTCACCGGCGGTGGCACCGTGCACGGCCCCCAGCCGCGCGACTACTCCCAGCGCACCCCCAAGAAGATGAAGGCCGCCGCCCTGCGCGGCGCCCTCTCCGACCGGGTGCGCCACGAGCGCCTGCACGTGGTCGAGGGCCTGGCCATCGGCGAGACCCCCTCGACCAAGACCGCGCGCACGCTGCTCGCGGCCCTGTCCGGGCGCACCAACGTCCTGGTCGTGCTCACCCGCGACGACGAGGTGTCGGCCAAGAGCCTGCGCAACCTCGCCGGCGTGCACGTGCTGCCGCAGGACCAGCTGAACACCTACGACGTCGTCAAGAGCGACGACGTCGTCTTCACCCGCGCGGCGCTGGACGCCTTCGTCGCGGGGCCGCCGAAGGGTCGCAGCGCGACCGCGGTGGCGGCTGAGTCCGAAGGGAGCACCCTGTGAGCGCCATCGGCGGGACCCAGAAGGACCCGCGCGACATCCTGCTCGCGCCGGTCGTCTCGGAGAAGAGCTACGGCCTGATCGACGAGGGCAAGTACACCTTCCTCGTCGACCCGGCGGCGAACAAGACCGAGATCAAGATGGCCGTGGAGAAGGTCTTCGGCGTCAAGGTCTCCTCGGTCAACACCGCGAACCGGCAGGGCAAGAGCCGACGGACGAAGTTCGGCACCGGCAAGCGCAAGGACACCAAGCGGGCCATCGTGACGTTGCGCGAGGGCACGATCGACATCTTCGGCGGCTCGGTCGCCTGAGCCCCCGGGCTCGCACGATCGCCGTAGACACCTTCGAACCCGAGGAATCGCTGCAATGGGAATCCGCAAGTACAAGCCGACGACGCCGGGCCGCCGCGGCTCGTCCGTCGCCGACTTCGTCGAGATCACGCGGACCGAGCCGGAGAAGTCGCTCGTCCGCCCGCTGTCCAAGACCGGTGGCCGCAACTCGTCCGGGCGCATCACCACCCGTCACATCGGTGGTGGCCACAAGCGCGCCTACCGCGTCATCGACTTCCGTCGCCACGACAAGGACGGCGTGCCGGCCAAGGTCGCTCACATCGAGTACGACCCCAACCGCACCGCGCGCATCGCGCTCCTGCACTACGTGGACGGCGAGAAGCGCTACATCCTCGCCCCGAGCCGCCTCAAGCAGGGCGACCGGATCGAGAACGGCCCCGAGGCCGACATCAAGCCCGGCAACAACCTGCCGCTGCGCAACATCCCGGTCGGCACCGTGATCCACGCAATCGAGCTCCGCCCCGGCGGCGGCGCGAAGATCGCGCGCTCGGCCGGCGCCAGCGTGCAGCTCGTCGCCCGCGAGGGCCGCTTCGCCCAGCTGCGCATGCCGTCGGGCGAGATCCGCAACGTCGACGTCCGCTGCCGCGCCACCATCGGCGAGGTCGGCAACGCCGAGCAGTCCAACATCAACTGGGGCAAGGCCGGCCGCATGCGCTGGAAGGGCAAGCGCCCGACCGTCCGTGGTGTCGCCATGAACCCCATCGACCACCCGCACGGTGGTGGTGAGGGCAAGACCTCCGGTGGCCGTCACCCCGTCAGCCCCTGGGGCAAGCCTGAGGGCCGCACCCGGCGTCCGGGCAAGGAGAGCGACAAGCTCATCGTCCGTCGTCGCCGCACCGGCAAGAAGCGCTGATAGGGAGATCAGGCCACCATGCCTCGCAGTCTGAAGAAGGGCCCGTTCGTCGACGACCACCTGCAGAAGAAGGTGGACGTCCAGAACGAGGCCGGTACGCACAACGTCATCCGGACCTGGTCCCGCCGTTCGGTCATCACGCCGGACTTCTTGGGCCACACGTTCGCGGTGCACGACGGCCGCAAGCACGTCCCCGTCTTCGTCACCGAGGCGATGGTGGGCCACAAGCTCGGCGAGTTCGCGCCCACGCGCACGTTCAAGGGCCACGAGAAGGACGACCGCAAGGGCCGTCGCCGCTGAGCCACCGGCTCGCGAACAACCTTTCGAGACCGAAACCAGAAGGCAGGACAGGGATGGAAGCCAAGGCGCAGACGCGGTACCTCCGCGTCACGCCCCAGAAGGCGCGCCGAGTCGTCGACCTCGTCCGGGGCAAGCAGGCCACTGAGGCCGTCGCGGTGCTCTCCTTCGCCCCCCAGGCGGCGGCGGAGCCGGTGCGCAAGCTCGTGGAGAGCGCCATCGCGAACGCGAGGTTCCTCGCGGACAAGCACTCCGAGGCGTTCGACCCGGACAGCTACGTCGTCAAGGCGATCCACGTCGACGAGGGCCCGACGATGAAGCGCTTCCGTCCCCGGGCGCAGGGGCGCGCGGGGCGCATCCTGAAGCGCACGAGCCACATCACCGTGGTCGTCGCCCCCGCCGTCGCCGGCGCCAAGAAGACGAGGAGGACCCGCTGATGGGGCAGAAGGTCAACCCGCACGGGTTCCGACTGGGCATCACCACCGACCACAAGACCCGTTGGTTCGCCGACTCCACCAAGACCGGTCAGCGCTACGCCGACTACGTCAAGGAGGACGTCGCGATCCGCCGCCTCATGTCCAAGGGCATGGAGCGGGCCGGCATCTCCAAGGTCGAGATCGAGCGCACCCGCGACCGCGTGCGCGTCGACATCCACACCGCCCGGCCGGGCATCGTCATCGGCCGTCGCGGCGCGGAGGCCGACCGCATCCGCGGTGAGCTGGAGAAGCTCACCGGCAAGCAGGTGCAGCTGAACATCCTCGAGGTCAAGAACCCCGAGATCGACTCCCAGCTGGTCGCCCAGGGCATCGCCGAGCAGCTGGCCAGCCGCGTCTCCTTCCGCCGCGCCATGCGCAAGGGGATGCAGACCGCGCTGCGCTCGGGTGCCAAGGGCATCCGCGTCCAGTGCGCCGGCCGCCTCGGCGGTGCGGAGATGAGCCGCTCGGAGTTCTACCGCGAGGGTCGGGTCCCGCTGCACACGCTGCGCGCGAACATCGACTACGGCTTCTACGAGGCCCGCACGACCTTCGGCCGCATCGGCGTGAAGGTCTGGATCTACCACGGTGACGTCACCAGCCGTGAGCTCGCCCAGTCGCAGGCCGCCGCTCCGCGCGCCCCGCGCCGCGGCGAGCGCGGTGACCGCAGCGAGGGCCGCGGTCGTCGCCGTCCGACGCAGGAGGGCACCAGCGCTCCCGTGGCCGAGGCCGCGGCCGCCGGTGCCGCTCCGACCGGGACCGCTGCCGCGCAGCCGGTCACCGGCAAGGGCAGCAACGGAACGGAGGCCTGAGTCGTGCTCATCCCACGGCGCGTCAAGCACCGCAAGCAGCACCACCCCACCCGGCGTGGTGCGGCGTCCGGCGGTACCCGTGTGACGTTCGGCGAGTACGGGATCATGGCGGTGGAGGGTGGCTACGTCACCAACCGCCAGATCGAGTCCGCCCGAATCGCCATCACCCGCCACATCCGCCGCGGCGGCAAGGTCTGGATCAACATCTACCCGGACCGTCCGCTGACGAAGAAGCCGGCCGAGACCCGCATGGGCTCCGGCAAGGGCTCCCCGGAGTGGTGGATCGCGAACATCAAGCCCGGACGCGTCATGTTCGAGCTGTCGTTCCCCAACGAGAAGGTCGCTTCGGAGGCGCTGACCCGCGCCATCCACAAGCTGCCGGTCAAGTGCAAGATCGTGCGCCGCGAGGGTGGTGAGTGATGGCCATCGGGACCAAGGGCCTGAGCGCCGACGAGCTGCGTGAGTTCGACGACGCCAAGCTGGTCGACGAGCTGAAGAAGGCCAAGGAGGAGCTGTTCAACCTCCGCTTCCAGTCCGCGACCGGTCAGCTGGAGAACAACTCCCGGCTGAAGGCCGTCAAGCGGGACATCTCCCGCATCTACACCACGATGCGCGAGCGCGAGCTCGGCATCACCGAGGCGCCGATCACGAAGGAGGCTGCGAAGTGAGCGAGCAGACCACTGCCACGACCACCGAGCGCGGCTACCGCAAGACGCGCCGCGGCTACGTCGTCAGCGACAAGATGCAGAAGACCGTGGTGGTCGAGGTCGAGGACCGCGTGAAGCACCCGCTCTACGCGAAGGTCATCCGCCGCACCACGAAGGTCAAGGCGCACGACGAGGTCGAGACCGCCGGTGTCGGTGACCTCGTCCTCATCGCGGAGACCCGTCCGCTGTCGGCGACCAAGCGCTGGCGTGTGGTCGAGGTCCTCGAGCGCGCGAAGTGATCTGCGCGTTCGCGTGATGACCTCGGGTGGGCCGCCACCGCGGCCCACCCCCAGATCCCATGTCCGTTCGGCCAGGCTCGCCGCCCTCGCGGGCAGTGCGAGAACCGGCGCGACGAAGGAGTAGAGAGTGATCCAGCAGGAGTCGCGGCTCAAGGTCGCCGACAACACGGGTGCCAAGGAGATCTTGTGCATCCGCGTGCTCGGCGGCTCCGGCCGCCGCTACGCCGGCATCGGTGACGTGATCGTGGCCACGGTCAAGGACGCGATCCCCGGCGGCAACGTCAAGAAGGGCGATGTGGTCAAGGCCGTCATCGTCCGCACCAAGAAGGAGCGTCGGCGCGCCGACGGTTCCTACATCCGCTTCGACGAGAACGCCGCGGTGATCCTCCGTGCCGACGGCGACCCGCGCGGCACCCGCATCTTCGGGCCCGTGGGTCGCGAACTGCGCGAGAAGCGCTTCATGCGGATCATCTCGCTGGCGCCGGAGGTGCTCTGACCATGGGCAAGACCCGCATCAAGAAGGGTGACCTGGTCCAGGTCATCACCCGTGTCCGCGGTCGCCGCAACGACGACGGCACGAAGACCTCCGACCTGGGCAAGCAGGGCAAGGTCATCGAGGTCCTGGCCGAGACCGACCGCGTCCTCGTCGAGGGCGTGAACCGGATCAAGCGCCACACCAAGGCCGGCCCGGGCGTGGAGGGCGGCATCGTCGAGCGCGAGGCCCCGATCCACATCAGCAACGTCCAGCTGGTCGACCCGGAGACGAAGAAGCCGACCCGCGTCGGCATCCGCACCGAGCAGGTCGAGCGCGACGGCCGGACCAAGACCAACCGCATCCGCGTCGCCAAGCGCTCCGGCAAGGACATCTGATGACCACCACCACCGAGACCCGCGCGCTGCCGCGCCTGAAGCAGCGCTACCGCGAAGAGATCAAGGGTCAGCTGCACCAGCAGTTCGCCTACGGCAACGTCATGCAGATCCCCGGCCTGGTCAAGGTCGTGGTGAACATGGGCGTCGGCGAGGCGGCCCGCGACTCCAAGCTCATCGACGGTGCCGTGCGCGACCTGACGGCCATCACCGGCCAGAAGCCGCAGGTGACCCGGGCGCGCAAGTCCATCGCCCAGTTCAAGCTCCGCGAGGGCATGCCGATCGGCGCGCACACCACGCTGCGCGGCGACCGCATGTGGGAGTTCCTGGACCGGCTGCTGTCGCTGGCGCTGCCGCGCATCCGCGACTTCCGCGGCCTGTCGCCCAAGCAGTTCGACGGCCACGGGAACTACACCTTCGGTCTCAACGAGCAGTCGATGTTCCACGAGATCGACCAGGACAAGATCGACCGCGTCCGCGGCATGGACATCACGGTCGTGACGACGGCGACGAGCGACGAGGAAGGCCGTGCGCTCCTGCGTGCGCTGGGCTTCCCGTTCAAGGAGAACTGACCGTGGCGAAGACCGCTCTGATCACCAAGGCCGCGCGCAAGCCGAAGTTCAAGGTGCGCGGCTACACCCGCTGCCAGCGCTGCGGGCGACCGCACGCGGTGTTCCGCAAGTTCGGCATCTGCCGCATCTGCCTGCGGGAGATGGCCCACGCCGGCGAGCTGCCCGGTGTGACGAAGAGCAGCTGGTGACGAACCCCATCACGACGACGCCGAAGGTCCGCGACGCACTCCGTGTCGCGGAAACCCCGGTGAGGAAGGGCGGACGAGCCCGATGACGATGACCGACCCCATCGCGGACATGCTGACGCGTCTGCGCAACGCCAACTCGGCGTACCACGACACCGTCTCCATGCCGTACAGCAAGCTGAAGTCCCACATCGCCGAGATCCTCCAGGCGGAGGGCTACATCGCCTCCTGGACCGTCGAGGACGCCGAGGTGGGCAAGAAGCTGACCCTGGACCTGAAGTTCGGCCCCAACCGCGAGCGTGCGATCGCCGGCCTGCGCCGCGTGAGCAAGCCCGGTCTGCGGGTCTACGCGAAGTCGACCAACCTGCCCCGCGTCCTCGGCGGCCTCGGCGTGGCGATCCTGTCCACGTCGTCCGGGCTGCTGACCGACAAGCAGGCCAACAAGAAGGGCGTGGGTGGGGAAGTCCTCGCCTACGTCTGGTGAGGGAGGAGGACTCATGTCGCGCATCGGTCGACTCCCGATCCCCGTCCCCTCGGGCGTGGACGTGACCATCGACGGCTCGACCGTCACGGTCAAGGGCCCCAAGGGCACGCTGACGCACACGGTGGCATCGCCCATCGGGGTGGAGCGCACGGAGGAGGGCACGCTGCAGATCACGCGTCCCGACGACGAGCGCACCTCCCGGGCGCTGCACGGGCTCACGCGCACGCTGGTGGCCAACATGGTCCTGGGCGTGACGCAGGGCTACGAGAAGAGGCTCGAGATCGTCGGTACCGGGTACCGCGTCACGCCTCGCGGCTCCGACCTCGAGTTCGCGCTCGGGTTCAGCCACCCCGTCGTCGTGAAGGCGCCCGAGGGCATCACCTTCGCGGTCGAGAACAACACCCGCTTCTCGGTGGCCGGCATCGACAAGCAGCAGGTCGGCGAGGTCGCCGCGAACATCCGCAAGCTGCGCAAGCCCGACCCGTACAAGGGCAAGGGCGTGCGGTACGCCGGCGAGCAGGTTCGTCGCAAGGTCGGAAAGGCTGGTAAGTGACGATGGGACTCTCCACCCAGCGCACCCAGAAGGGCACTGCGCCGGCGCGCAAGCGTCGTCACACCCGCGTGCGCAAGAAGGTCGTCGGCACCGCCGTCCGTCCGCGCCTGGTCGTCACCCGCTCCACGCGGCACGTCTTCGTGCAGGTCATCGACGACGCGGCGGGTCACACCCTCGCGTCGGCCTCGACCATGGAGGCGGACCTGCGCGCCAGCGGCGACGACAAGTCGGCCAAGGCGAAGGCCGTCGGTCTCCTCGTCGGTCAGCGCGCCAAGGCGGCCGGCATCGAGGCCGTGGTCTTCGACCGCGGCGGCAACCGCTACGCGGGACGTGTCGCGGCAATCGCCGACGGCGCCCGTGAGGCCGGTCTGGCCCTGTGATGACCCACGAAGCCGATGAGATGAGGAACGTCTGATGCCTGGACCCCAGCGCCGAGGCGCCGGCGCCGGTGCGGCCGGCGGCGGCAACAACGACAACCGAGGCAACGACCGTCGGGACCGCCGCGACGGCGGCCGCGACCAGCGCGGGCGGGGTGACGCGGGCGACCGCGGCAACTTCGTCGAGCGCGTCGTGACCATCAACCGCGTGGCCAAGGTCGTCAAGGGCGGCCGCCGCTTCAGCTTCACGGCCCTCGTGGTCGTGGGCGACGGCGACGGCACCGTCGGTGTCGGCTACGGCAAGGCCAAGGAGGTGCCCGCGGCGATCGCCAAGGGCGTCGAGGAGGCCAAGAAGAACTTCTTCCGCGTGCCCCGCATCCAGGGCACGATCCCGCACCCCATCCAGGGCGAGAAGGCGGCCGGCGTGGTCATGCTGCGCCCGGCCTCCCCGGGTACCGGCGTCATCGCCGGCGGCCCGGTGCGCGCCGTGCTGGAGTGCGCGGGCGTGCACGACGTGCTGTCGAAGTCCCTGGGCAGCGACAACGCGATCAACATCGTCCACGCGACCATCGAGGCCCTGCGCGGCCTCGAGCGTCCCGAGCAGGTCGCGGCCCGCCGCGGTCTGCCCGTGGAGGACGTGGCCCCCGTCGCGCTGCTCCGCGCCCAGGCCGCGGGGGTGACCGCCTGATGCCCGGACGGATCAAGGTCACCCAGGTCAAGTCGGGCATCGGTGGCAAGCAGAACCAGCGCGACACGCTGCGCAGCCTCGGACTGCACAAGATCGGGCAGAGCGTCGTCAAGGACGACAAGCCCGAGATCCGCGGCATGGCCAACACCGTCGCGCACCTCGTGACCGTGGAGGAGGTCGACTGATGGCGAACCAGCCGGGCGAGCACGTCCTGAAGCTGCACCACCTGCGCCCCGCCCCGGGGTCCAACACGGCGAAGACCCGTGTCGGCCGCGGTGAGGCCAGCAAGGGCAAGACCGCCGGCCGCGGCACCAAGGGCACCAAGGCCCGCTACTCGGTGCCCGAGGCCTTCGAGGGCGGCCAGATGCCGCTGCACATGCGCCTGCCGAAGCTGCGCGGGTTCAAGAACCCGTTCCGCGTCGAGTACCAGGTCGTCAACCTCGACAAGCTGACCTCCCTCTTCCCCGAGGGCGGCACCGTGGGCGTCGAGGAGCTCGTGGCCAAGGGCGCGGTCCGCAAGGGCCAGCCCGTCAAGGTGCTGGGCACCGGTGAGATCACCGTGGCCCTGCAGGTGACCGCCGACAGGTTCTCGACCTCGGCGGCCGAGAAGATCGCCGCGGCGGGCGGGTCCACGACCCTCCGCTGAGGCACCACCCCGCACAGACGCGCGGCGGTAGCGACGAGTGATCGTCCGCTACCGCCGCGTGTGCGTTGTGGGCCGTTGTAGGGTCTGGGTGGATCCGTGTGGTCCACCGTCCGATCTGTCAGTGACCATGCCGTCCTCCCGCAGCCGCGCGGGGGAGCGCGGCGCAGGAGGTTGTAGTGCTCACCGCAATCGGCCGTGCCTTCAGGACGCCCGACCTGCGCCGCAAGATGCTCTTCACGCTCGGCATCGTGGTGCTGGTCCGGCTCGGGTCCTTCGTGCCCACGCCAGGCGTCGACTACTCCGCCGTCCAGCAGTGCCTGGAGCTGGCGCAGTCGGGCAACGACCTGCTGGGGCTGGTCAACCTCTTCTCCGGCGGCGCGCTGCTGCAGCTGAGCATCTTCGCGCTCGGGATCATGCCCTACATCACGGCGAGCATCATCATCCAGCTGCTCACCGTCGTGATCCCGCGCTTCGAGGCGCTGAAGAAGGAGGGTCAGCAGGGCACGACCAAGCTGACCCAGTACACGCGCTACCTCACGATCGCCCTGGCGGTCCTGCAGTCGACGACCTACGTGACGATCGCGCGGACCCCCGGCCGGCTGTTCAACAACGCCTGCACGGCCGACGTCGTCCCGGACAAGAGCATCCAGACCATCCTGCTGATGGTCCTGACGATGACCGCCGGCACCGGCCTGATCATGTGGCTGGGCGAGCTCGTCACCGAGCGCGGCGTCGGCAACGGCATGTCGCTGCTGATCTTCGCCCAGATCGCCGCGGGCTTCCCGACGTCGCTGCTCAACATCGGCCGCGAGCGCGGCTGGCTGACCTTCGCGGGGGTCATCCTCGTCGGCCTGGTGGTGGTGGCGGCCGTCATCGCGGTCGAGCAGTCCCAGCGCCGGGTGCCCGTGCAGTACGCCAAGCGGATGATCGGCCGGCGGATGTACGGCGGCACCACGACCTACATCCCGCTCAAGGTCAACATGGCCGGCGTCATCCCGGTGATCTTCGCCTCCTCGCTGCTGTACCTGCCGGCCCTGGTGGCCCAGTTCAGCGACCAGAACGAGGGCTGGGTGGTCTGGATCAACGACCACCTGGTGCGCGGGGACCACCCGATCTACATGGCCCTGTACTTCCTGCTGATCATCTTCTTCGCGTACTTCTACGTCGCGATCACGTTCAACCCGGACGAGGTCGCCGAGAACATGCGCAAGTACGGCGGCTTCATCCCCGGGGTGCGCGCCGGACGGCCCACCGCGGAGTACCTCGACTACATCCTCACCCGCATCACCCTGCCAGGATCGCTGTACCTGGGGCTCATCTCGCTGCTGCCGCTCATCGCCATCGTGCTCTTCAACGCCAACCAGAACTTCCCCTTCGGGGGGACGTCGATCCTGATCATCGTCGGGGTCGGGCTCGAGACGGTGAAGCAGATCGAGTCCCAGTTCCAGCAGCGCAACTACGAAGGGTTCTTGCGATGACTCGTCTCGTCCTCCTCGGTCCGCCCGGTGCGGGCAAGGGCACCCAGGCCAAGCTCCTGTCGGAGCGCCTGCGGGTGCCGGCCATCTCCACCGGCGACATCTTCCGGGCCAACGTGGCCGAGAAGACCGAGCTGGGCCGGACGGTGAAGGAGTACCTGGACGCCGGCAAGTACGTGCCGGACACCGTCACCAACGCCATGGTGCGCGAGCGCCTGGCCCAGGACGACGCGCTCGACGGCTTCATCCTCGACGGCTACCCGCGCACCACCGACCAGGTGCGCGAGCTGGACGACATGCTCGCCGCGGCCGGCGCCAAGCTCGAGCACGTCCTGGAGATCACCGCCGACGTCGACGAGCTGGTGCGCCGGCTGACCCGGCGCGCGCTCGAGCAGGGCCGCAGCGACGACACCGAGGACGTGGTCCGCACCCGCCAGGAGGTCTACGCGGAGCAGACCGCGCCCCTGGTGAAGGTCTACGCCGAGCGCGGGCTGCTGCGCAGCGTCGACGGCCTGGGCGAGGTCGCCGAGGTCACCGCCCGCCTGGTGGCGGCGCTGGGCCTGCCGACCGGCTGAGCCGGCCCGCACCAGGCCCCACCCCACGATCGACCGCAGGAGACAGCCGGTGTTCGGACGCGAACGGATCGAGCTCAAGACCCCCGAGCAGGTCCTCGCGATGCGCAGGGCGGGGCTGCTGACCCACGCGGCCCTGGAGAGCGTGCGCGCCGCGCTGCGGCCCGGCGTCTCGCTGCGGGAGCTGGACGCGATCGGCGCCGAGGTCATCCGCGCCGGTGGCGGCACCTCCAACTTCCTCGGCTACCACGGCTACCCGGCGACGCTGTGCATCTCGGTCAACGAGGTCGTCGTGCACGGCATCCCGGGCGAGCAGGTGCTCGCCGAGGGCGACGTCGTCTCCGTGGACGGGGGAGCGGTCGTCGACGGCTGGCACGGCGACTCCGCCTTCACCGCGATCGTCGGCGAGCCCGCCGACCCGGGCGACGTCGAGCTGGTCGAGACGACCCGCAGGGCGCTGTGGGCCGGCATCGCGGCCCTGGACGCCCGGGGCAGGGTCGGCGACGTCGGGGCGGCCGTCGAGGACGCCGTGGGGGACCGCCTGGGCATCGTCGACGGCTACACCGGCCACGGGATCGGCACGGCCATGCACATGGCGCCGGAGGTGCTCAACCACCGCGTCCGCGAGCGGGGCCCCAGGGTGCGGCCGGGCATGTGCCTGGCCATCGAGCCGATGTGCACCCGCGGCGGCGTCGAGACCGACGTGCTCGCCGACGAGTGGACCGTGGTCACCTCCGACGGCAGCCGCGCCGCCCACTGGGAGCACACCGTGGCCGTCCTCGACGAGGGCCTGTGGGTGCTCACGGCGCCCGACGGCGGCGCGGCGGAGCTCGCGGCCTTCGGCGTGCAGGTCCCCGAGGGCTGAGCCGGGGGCCGGCCGCGCGCGTCCCGTTGCGCCGCAACCGGCTCCCGGGGCGGGCTCGGTCGATTTCGTCTTCGGCACGCCGTCGCGTAAGCTCGAGAGTCGGTTCGCCATGCCCTGTGCCCGCACGGGCGGAGGCGGGCGGACACCGAACCGACACTTGATGAAAAGCGGAGGACATGCCGAAGAAGGACGGCGTCATCGAGATCGAAGGCACCGTGATCGAAGCCCTGCCGAACGCGATGTTCCGCGTGGAGCTCAGCAACGGTCACAAGGTGCTCGCCCACATCTCCGGGAAGATGCGGCAGCACTACATCCGCATCCTCCCCGAGGACCGGGTGGTCGTCGAGCTCAGCCCGTACGACCTGTCCCGCGGGCGCATCGTCTACCGCTACAAGTGACCACCACACTGGCCGCCGACCGCGCTCCCTCGAGGGTGCGGCCTGCACGACCGGAGACACGATGAAGGTCAAGCCGAGCGTCAAGAAGATCTGCGACAAGTGCAAGGTGATCCGCCGCCACGGCCGGGTCATGGTCATCTGCGAGAACCTGCGCCACAAGCAGCGCCAGGGCTGAGTCCGCTCAGCTCGCAGCCGGCCCGCTCGTCGAGCAGCCAGCCACCGCACCGGTGGCACCCATCGCAGGACCCTCCCGGGCACGCCCGGGGGACACCCCCGGTCGGAGGCCGGGGACCCGCAGCGCTCACGGAGCCGGACGGGGCAGGTCCTGCGGCAGACCTCCGCGACAGAAGAGGGACCACCCCGCATGGCACGTCTCGTCGGCGTCGACCTCCCCCGCGAGAAGCGGCTGGAGATCGCGCTCACGTACATCTTCGGCGTCGGACGCACCCGAGCCAAGGAGACGCTGGCAGCCACCGGCGTCAGCCCGGACCTGCGCGTCCGCGACCTGTCCGACGACGACCTCGTCGCACTGCGCGACCACATCGAGGGCAACTACCGCGTCGAGGGCGACCTCCGCCGCGAGGTGGCCGCCGACATCCGCCGCAAGGTCGAGATCGGCACCTACCAGGGTCTGCGGCACCGTCGCGGCCTGCCCGTCCGCGGGCAGCGCACCAAGACGAACGCACGCACCCGCAAGGGCCCGAAGCGCACCGTGGCCGGCAAGAAGAAGGCCGGTCGCAAGTAAGCAGTGCGCGGCCCTCCGGGTCGCCTCGCGGGCTCGCGCCGCCAGCGCCGGGCCCGCCCTCGAACTCAACCGCCGCAGTCCACCAGGAGTCCGGACACCATGCCTCCCAAGAGCCGCACGGCCACGGCGGCGCGCAAGCCGCGCCGCAAGGAGAAGAAGAACGTCGCGCACGGCCACGCGCACATCAAGTCCACGTTCAACAACACGATCGTCTCGATCACCGACCCGACGGGCGCGGTCATCGCGTGGGCCTCGGCCGGTCAGGTCGGCTTCAAGGGGTCGCGCAAGTCGACCCCGTTCGCCGCGCAGATGGCCGCCGAGGCCGCCGCGCGCCGCGCCCAGGAGCACGGCATGCGCAAGGTCGACGTCTTCGTCAAGGGCCCCGGCTCCGGCCGCGAGACCGCGATCCGCTCCCTGCAGGCCACCGGCCTGGAGGTCGGCGCGATCCAGGACGTCACCCCCAGCCCGCACAACGGCTGCCGGCCGCCCAAGCGTCGGCGCGTCTGACGACGGCGCCGCCTCGGCGGGCACCCTCGGGTGCCCGCCGGGGCGCACCTGATCGGAACCACTTCTTCGATCGAGCCAGACCCCGTCGGTGGACCGATGCTGACGGGCGTGCGGGGCGTCATATGGCGGACGCCCGCGGGAAGGAACCTCCGTGCTGATCGCACAGCGCCCCACCCTCACCGAGGACGTCGTCGACGAGTACCGCTCGCGCTTCGTCATCGAGCCCCTCGAGCCCGGCTTCGGGTACACCCTCGGCAACTCGCTGCGCCGCACCCTGCTGTCGTCCATCCCGGGCGCCGCGGTGACGAGCCTGCGCATCGACGGCGTGCTCCACGAGTTCACGTCCGTGCCGGGGGTGAAGGAGGACGTCACCGAGATCGTCCTCAACGTCAAGAACCTCGTCGTCTCCTCGGAGCACGACGAGCCGGTCGTGATGTACCTGCGCAAGCAGGGCCCCGGCGCGGTCACCGCGGCCGACATCGCCCCGCCCGCCGGCGTGGAGGTCCACAACCCGGACCTGCACATCGCCACGCTCAACGGCAAGGGCAAGCTCGAGCTGGAGCTCACGGTCGAGCGCGGCCGCGGCTACGTCTCGGCGGCGCAGAACAAGAGCGGTGAGCAGGAGATCGGCCGCATCCCGGTCGACTCCATCTACTCGCCGGTCCTGAAGGTGACGTACAAGGTCGAGGCCACCCGCGTCGAGCAGCGGACGGACTTCGACCGCCTCGTCGTCGACGTCGAGACCAAGCACGCCATCACCCCGCGCGACGCGGTCGCCTCCGCCGGCAAGACGCTCGTCGAGCTCTTCGGCCTGGCCCGCGAGCTCAACGTCGAGGCCGAGGGCATCGACATGGGCCCCTCGCCCACCGACGCCGCGCTCGCGGCCGACCTCGCGCTCGAGATCGAGGCGCTGGACCTGACGGTCCGCTCCTACAACTGCCTCAAGCGCGAGGGCATCCACAGCGTCGGCGAACTGGTCTCGCGCAGCGAGGCCGACCTGCTCGACATCCGCAACTTCGGGCAGAAGTCCATCGACGAGGTCAAGGCCAAGCTGGTCGGCATGGGCCTGCACCTGAAGGACTCCCCGCCCGGGTTCGACCCGAGCGCCGTCGTCAACGACTTCGAGGACGACGACGCGTCGTTCGCCGAGGACGAGCAGCTCTGACCGTCCGCAGCCCCTCGCCCGCCCGCGGGTGAGGGGTCACACCGAGGAGACAACACAGCATGCCCACCCCCACCAAGGGTCCGCGGCTCGGCGGCGGGCCGGCCCACGAGAAGCTCATCCTCGCCAACCTGGCGACTGCGCTCTTCGAGCACCGCAGCATCACCACGACCGAGGCCAAGGCCAAGCGCCTGCGCCCGTACGCGGAGAAGCTCATCACCTTCGCCAAGAAGGGTGACCTCGCCTCCCGCCGCCAGGTGATGAAGACCGTGCGCGACAAGTCCGTCGTGCACTTCCTCTTCACCGAGATCGGCCCGGCCATGGCCGAGCGCAACGGCGGCTACACCCGCATCGTGAAGATCGGCCCCCGCAAGGGCGACAACGCCCCCATGGCGGTCATCCAGCTCGTGCTGGAGCCGGTCAGCGCCAAGCAGGGCGTCGTCCGCGAGGCCGAGCGCGCCGCCGCGGCGAGCGCCCCGGCCGCCGACGAGGTCGTCACCGGCGCCGAGGCCCCCGTGGCCACGGCCGACGAGCAGGCCGGCGGCGCCGAGCCGGGCGCCGTCGAGCCGGGCGGCGTCGAGCAGCCCGACACCCTCCCCGACGAGGGCGTCGAGCTCGACGCGGCCGAGGCCGACCCCTCGGACGAGACGAAGGACAAGGCCTGAGCGCCTGCCCTCCCGCTGACGAGCCCGTCCTCCCCACCGGGGAGGGCGGGCTCGTCCGCGTGCGCCTCGACCTCGGCTACGACGGCACCGGCTTCGCCGGCTGGGCCGAGCAGCCCGGCCTGCGCACCGTGCAGGGCGAGCTGCAGAGCGCCCTGGGCCGCGTGCTGCGCCTGCGGCCCGCACCGCGCCTGACGGTCGCCGGGCGCACCGACGCGGGCGTGCACGCCCGCGGCCAGGTGGCCCACGTGGACCTCCCGCGCGCCGCCTGGGAGGCCGTGCCCGGCCGCTCCGGCGCCGCCCCGCCGCAGGCCCTGGTGCGCCGCCTGGCGGGCGTCCTGCCGCCCGACGTGCGGGTGCACGGCGCCCGGGTGGCCCCCGCCGGCTTCGACGCGCGCTTCGGGGCGCTGCGCCGCCGCTACGCCTACCGGGTGTGCGACGACCCCGCCGGCGTGCCGCCGCTGCGCCGCTTCGACGTGCTGCACCACCGCCGCCCGCTCGACGCGGGCGCCATGGACCTGGCCGCGGCCGGCCTGGTGGGCCTGCGCGACTTCGCGGCCTTCTGCAAGCCCCGCGAGGGCGCCACGACGGTGCGCACGCTGCTGGCCTACTCCTGGCGGCGGGTCGAGCAGGGCCCCGACGCGGGCCTGCTGGTCGCCGACGTGCAGGCCGACGCCTTCTGCCACTCGATGGTGCGCGCCCTCGTCGGCGCCGCCCTGGCGGTCGGCGACGGCCGCCGGCCGCCGCCGTGGCCGCAGGCCGTGGCGCAGGCCGCCGTGCGCGACCCGGGCGTGGTCGTCGTGGGCGCGCACGGGCTGACCCTCGAGGAGGTCGCCTACCCCGCCGACGCCGACCTGGCCGCGCGCGCGCAGCAGGCGCGGGCGCGGCCAGGT
>NZ_JAAALL010000080.1 GCF_009906315.1 Kineococcus vitellinus
GCACGGGGGCGGGGGTCCCGCCCCCGTGCTCGGCGAGCATCGTGCGCGCGCGCTCGAGGTCGTCGGGCGTCTTGAGGGCGAGGACCTCCACGCCCTTGAGCTGGCGCTTGGCCAGGTTCGCCAGCGTCCCGGCGGGCGGGACCTCGATGAGGCCCGTCACGCCCAGGCGGGCGAAGGTCTCGGTGACCAGGTCCCAGCGCACGGGGCGCGAGACCTGCGCGACGAGGCGGTGCAGGAACAGCGCGCCGTCGGTGACCAGCTCGCCGTCGGCGTTCGCCGCGATCGGCGCGGCGGCCGTGCCGGGCTCCAGGCCCGCCGCGAGCTCGCGCAGCGCGCCGACGGCCGGGGCCATGTGCTCGGTGTGGAAGGCGCCGGCGACCTGCAGCGGGACGACGCGGGCCCTGGCGGGCGGCTCGGCGGCCAGCGCGGCGAGGGCCTCCAGCGTGCCGGCGGCGACCACCTGCCCGCCGCCGTTGGCGTTGGCGGGGGTGAGCCCGTGCCGCGCCAGCGCCGCGGCGACCTCCTCGGGGTCGCCGCCGAGGACGGCGCTCATCCCGGTCGGCAGGGCGGCGGCGGCCGCGGCCATGCCCCGGCCGCGCTCGCGCACGAGCACCAGGGCCTGCTCGGGGCTCAGCGCGCCCGTCGCGGCCGCGGCGGTGAGCTCGCCGACCGAGTGGCCGGCGACCGCGCCGGCGGTGCGGCCCAGGTCGGCGGGGGAGGCGACGAGCTCGCGCAGGCCCAGCAGGCCGGCCGCGACGATGAGGGGCTGGGCGACGGCGGTGTCGCGCAGCGTCTCGGCGTCGGAGACGGTGCCGTGGGCCAGCAGGTCGTCCCCGACCACGGCCGACGCCCAGCGCAGGCGGTCCGCGGCCCCGGGCAGCTCCAGCCACGGTGCGAGGAACCCCGGTGACTGCGAACCCTGGCCGGGGAAGACGAGAACGAGCACGCAGGTCAGCCTCCCCTGCGGGGGTGCCCGCCCGCGGTCACGACGCTCACCGACTTTGGGGGGCTGACTTGTAGGGATCCTCCAAGTGGCCGGCGGGGAAGCGCCCGGTGCTGCGAGCACACCGTCACCGGCGTGCGACGCAGCGTCAGCCCGAGCCGTCGCCGCCGGCGCTCCCACCTCCGCCGGCCCGCTGCTCGGCCCGCTGCTCGGCCCGGCGGTCGGCCCGCTGGTCGGCGCCGTGGTCGGGACGTCCCGCGGCGGGCACCTGCGCCAGGCGCCCCAGCGCCAGGGCCGTCTGCAGCACGAAGCGCTCGCGCGGCACCGTCGGCGTCCACCCGCAGACCTCGGCCACCCGCCGCAACCGGTAGCGCACGGTGTTGGCGTGCACGAACAGGGAGCGGGCGCAGGCCTCCAGCGAGCCGCCGTTCTCCAGGTAGGCGGTGAGGGTCTCCAGCAGCGACCCGCCGGCCTCCAGCAGGGGCGCGTAGGCGCGGTCGACCAGCGCCCGCCGGGCGGTGGCGTCACCGGACAGCGCGCGCTCGGGCAGCAGGTCGTCGGCGAGCACCGGCCGCGGCGCCTCTGGCCACGCCCGCGCGGCCACCACCCCCGCCAGCGCCGCCCGCGCCGAGCGCGCGGCCACCGGCAGGCTGGCCACCGTGGGACCCACCACGACCGGCCCGGGGCCGAACTCGCCGGCGGCCAGCCGCGCCGCGGTCGCCGCCACGTCGAGGTCGCCGGAGAGCACGACGACCAGCCGGTCGCCCTGCACGCCCACCAGCGCCTCGCCGCCGGCCTCGCGCGCCGTCGTGCGCACCCGGGCCACCACGCCCGCGGAGGTCTGCTCGCTGGAGGGGCCGATGACGACGGTCGTCGCCGCGTCCAGCGTCCAGCCCAGCGCCGCCGCCCGGGAGGCGATGGTGTCCTCGCCGTCGCCGCGCAGGACGGCGTCGACCACCAGGGCCTCCAGGCGCGCGTCCCACGCGCCGCGGGTCTCCGCCGCCCGCGCGTAGACGGCCGCGGCCGCGAACGCCACCTCGCGCGAGTAGCGCAGCAGCGCCTCGCGGGCGATGACCTGCTCCTCGGGGTGCCCGTCGCCGACGACGGCGTCCAGGCCCTCCTCCACGACGGTGATGGCGATGCGGACCAGCTCCACCGTCTGCTGCAGGGTCACCGAGCGCATCAGCTCGCGCGGTGCGGTGCCGAAGACGGCCGTGCCCGCCAGGACGTCGGGGTCCGGTTCGCTCAGCCAGCGCAGGAAGTCGCCGAAACCGGCCTGCGCGACGAGGTTGACCCAGGAGCGCTCGTCGGCGGGCAGCCGCCCGTACCAGGGCAGCGCCGCGTCCATCCGCGCCACGATCGCCGAGGCGAAGGAGCCGGCCGCCGCCTCCAGGCGCCGCACCGTCTGCTCGGACAGCTCGGAGCGGACGGTGGGCACGGTGCGAGCCTAGGGCGCGCGGTGCGCGCGGCGGTGCGCGCCGGGCCCCGGCGCAGCGCGGAACGGGCCGCGCCCGCCCGGCTGGGCTAGGGTCGGCCGCGGGTGCCGAACCCCCGGACATCCACGGAAGGGGACCCATGGGACTGCTCGACCGGTGGCGCAAGCCGTCCGCCGAAGCCCCCGCGACCCGCCCACCGGGCCGTCGGCTCGCCCGTCGCAGCCGACGCCGCGAGACCCCTCCGGTCGGCGAGGCGCAGCTGCGCGAGCAGCTGCGCGAGGACCCCAACGACGAGCCGGCGTTCACGACCCTCGCCGAGCTGGTGCGCACCCGCGCCGCCGAGGCGCACGAGGAGCAGGTGGCGCCCGCGGGCCCGCCGGACCCCGAGGAGGTGCGCCGCGCCGCCGACAACGCGGTCTGGGCGCTGGCCGAGGAGCTCGCGCAGAGCCCGCGGGCCTGGCGGCCCCTGCTCGTGCTGGGCCAGCTCTCGCTGACCGACGACCGCGAGGCGGCGCTGCGCCGGCTGTCCATCGCCGCCGAGCGCGACCCCAGCGGCACCGCGCTGGCCCGCGCGCTGCACGTGCTGCGCGACGCGGGCATGAACGACGAGGCGCTGAGCCTGGGCGTGGGGCACTGGCGCCCCCGCGAGCACGACGTCGAGGCGGGCCGGCACCTGGTGGCCGCCGCCATCGACGCCGGCCGGCTGGCCGAGGCTCGCCGCCACCTGAAGGCCCTGGCCGAGCACCCCGACACCGGGCGGGTCGCGCAGCTGCGCGCCGAGCTCGAGGACGCCATCGCCCGGGCGGACCGCGCCCGGCGCTGACCCGGACGCGGGACGGCCGCTGCCCGGGGTGGTCTCCCACCCCGGGCAGCGGCCGTCTCAGCCGTGCGCGGTCGTCCCCGGTTTCAGGACTCCCCGCCCGCGTTGCCGCTGCGGCCGGCGCGGACGTCGTGCAGCTGGTACTTCTCGATGGCCTGCCCCGGCGCCCGCCAGTCGACCTCGCCGCGGCGGGCGAGCATCTCCAGCGCGCGGACCACGACGGAGGGACCGTCGATGTGGAAGTAGCGCCGCGCGGCGGCGCGGGTGTCGGAGATGCCGAACCCGTCGGCGCCCAGCGAGGCGAACTCGCCCGGCACCCACGGCTGGATCTGGTCCGGGACCGCGCGCATCCAGTCGCTGACCGCGACGACGGGACCGGGGGCGTCCTTGAGCTTCTGCGTCACGAATGGCACCCGCGACTCGTCGCCGGGGTTGAGGAAGGCGTGCTCGTCGCAGGCCAGGCCGTCGCGGCGCAGCTCGTTCCAGCTCGTGACCGACCACACGTCGGCGACGACGCCGAAGTCCTCCTTCAGCAGCCCCTGCGCCTCCAGCGCCCACGCCACCCCCACGCCGGAGGCGAGCAGCTGGGTGCGCGGGCCCTCGCCCTCGCCGACGGAGACGCGGTGCATGCCGCGCACGATCCCCTCGACGTCGACGTCCGCCGGCTCGGCCGGGTGGACCATCGGCTCGTTGTAGACCGTCAGGTAGTACATGACGTTCTCGGGGTCCTCGCCGTACATGCGGCGCAGGCCGTCCTTGACGATGTGCCCGATCTCGTAGGCGTACGCCGGGTCGTAGGAGACGACCGCGGGGTTGGTGGCGGCCAGCAGCAGCGAGTGCCCGTCGGCGTGCTGCAGCCCCTCGCCCGTCAGCGTGGTCCGCCCGGCGGTGGCGCCGATGAGGAAGCCGCGCGACATCGTGTCGGCCGCCGCCCACAGGTTGTCGCCCGTGCGCTGGAAGCCGAACATCGAGTAGAAGACGTAGACCGGCACCATCGGCTCGCCGTGGGTGGCGTAGGAGGAGCCGGCCGCGGTGAAGGCCGACAGGGCCCCGCCCTCGTTGATGCCCACGTGCAGGATCTGCCCCTGCTCGGACTCCTTGTAGGCCAGCATCAGCTCGCGGTCCACCGACGTGTACTGCTGCCCGTGCGGGTTGTAGATCTTGATCGTCGGGAACAGCGAGTCCATGCCGAACGTGCGGGCCTCGTCGGGGATGATCGGCACGACGCGCTTGCCGAACTCCTTGTCGCGCATGAGGTCCTTGAGCAGGCGGACGAAGGCCATCGTCGTGGCGATCTCCTGCTTGCCCGACCCCTTGGCGGCGACCTTGTACGCGTCCTCGGCCGGCAGGTGCAGCGGTGCGTGCTGCACGCGGCGCTGCGGGACGGGCCCGCCGAGGTCGGCGCGGCGCTTGCGCAGGTACTGGATGGCCTCGTCGCCGTCACCGGGGTGGTAGTACGGCGGGCGGTAGGGGTCCGCCTCCAGCTGCTCGTCGCTGATCGGGATGCGCAGCGAGTCGCGCAGGAGCTTGAGGTCCTCCAGCGTCAGCTTCTTCATCTGGTGGGTCGCGTTGCGGCCCGCGAAGTGCGGCCCGAGGCCGTAGCCCTTGATCGTCTTGGCGAGGACCACCGTCGGCTGGCCGGTGTGGTTGACCGCCGCCTGGTAGGCCGCGAAGACCTTGCGGTAGTCGTGGCCGCCGCGCTTGAGGTTCCAGATCTCCTCGTCGCTCATGCTCTCCACGAGCTTGGCCGTGCGCGGGTCGCGGCCGAAGAAGTTCTCCCGGACGAACCCGCCGTTCTCGGCCTTGAACGTCTGGTAGTCCCCGTCGGGGGTGGCGTTCATGAGGTTCACCAGTGCGCCCTGGGAGTCGGCGGCCAGCAGGGTGTCCCACTCGCGGCCCCACAGGACCTTGATGACGTTCCAGCCCGCACCGCGGAAGAACGCCTCGAGCTCCTGGACGATCTTGCCGTTGCCGCGCACCGGGCCGTCGAGGCGCTGCAGGTTGCAGTTGACGACGAAGGTGAGGTTGTCGAGCTCCTCGTAGGCGGCCAGCTGCGCGAAGCCGCGCGACTCGGGCTCGTCCATCTCGCCGTCGCCCAGGTAGGCCCAGACGTGCTGCTGCGAGGTGTCCTTGATGCCGCGGTTGTGCAGGTACTTGTTGAACTGCGCCTGGTAGATCGCGTTCGCCGGGCCCAGGCCCATCGAGACGGTCGGGAACTCCCAGAAGTCCGGCATCAGGCGCGGGTGCGGGTAGGAGGAGAGCCCGTTCGGCGCCGCGGAGACCTCCTGGCGGAAGCCGTCGAGCTGGTCCTCGCTCAGCCGGCCCTCGAGGAAGGCGCGCGCGTACACGCCGGGGGAGGCGTGGCCCTGGATGAAGACCTGGTCACCGCCGCCGGCGTGGTCCTTGCCGCGGAAGAAGTGGTTGAAGCCCACCTCGTACAGCGTCGCCGAGGAGGCGTAGGTGGAGATGTGGCCGCCGACGCCGATGCCGGGGCGCTGGGCGCGGTGCACCATGACCGCGGCGTTCCAGCGGACCCAGGCGCGGTAGCGGCGCTCGACCTCCTCGTCGCCGGGGAACCACGGCTCGGCCTCCGGGCCGATCGTGTTGATGTAGTCCGTCGCGGTCAGGCTCGGGACGCCGACCTGCTGCTCGCGGGCGCGCTGCAGCAGCTGCAGCATCAGGTAGCGGGCACGCGTCTTGCCGCGCTCGTCGACCACGCCGTCCAGGGAGGCCAGCCACTCGGCCGTCTCCTCGGGGTCGATGTCGGGCAACTGCGAGGGCAGGCCGTTGAGGATGGGGCCCTTGCCGGCGGGGCCGTTCCCCGCGTCGTCGCGTCTGGCCACGGTGGTGGTCCTCCCGCTGTCGTCGAGGGCCCGCGGTCGGCGGACCCCGCTCGGTGTTGGCCCTCAGGTTAGGACCGCGCGCCGACGGACACCCACCCCGGTGGGTGCGGAGCCTGCGCGAGGCCCGTCCCGGCGCCGCCCTCGAGCACGAGGCGGTGCTCGCCGGCGTAGGCGTTGGCGCGCGGGGGGCGCACGAACCCCAGCAGCGTCATGCCGCTGGCGCGCGCCAGCGACACCGCCAGCGAGGAGGGCGCGGAGACGGCGGCCAGGACGGGCACCCCGGCCATGGCCGCCTTCTGCACCAGCTCGAAGGAGGCGCGCCCGGAGACGACGAGCACGCTGCCGCGCAGCGGCAGCAGCCCCTCGCGCAGCCCCCAGCCGACGACCTTGTCGACGGCGTTGTGGCGCCCGACGTCCTCGCGCAGGCAGCGCAGGGTGCCGTCGGGGTCGAACAGCCCGGCGGCGTGCAGGCCGCCGGTGCGCTCGAAGGCGGACTGGGCCGCGCGCAGGGTGTCGGGCATCCGGGCCAGCACCGCGGCGTGCAGCCGCACGTCGTCCTCGTGCAGCGGGGCGGGCACGCGGGCCAGGACGTCGTCCACGCTCGCGGAGCCGCACACCCCGCACGCGGAGGTCGTGGTGAACGGCCGGGCGACGCGCTCGCCGGCCAGCCGGCTGCCGGGGCGCGGCGCCACCTGCAGCAGGTTGTACGTCGGCTCCCCGTCGGGGCCGACGTCGGTGCAGTGCCTCATCGCGACCACGTCGTCGGCGCCGGTCAGCAGCCCCTCGGCGTGCAGGAAGCCCAGGGCCAGCTCGACGTCGTCGCCGGGCGTGCGCATGGTCACGGTCAGCGGCTCGCCCGCCACCTCGATCTGCAGGGGCTCCTCGACCGCCAGGGTGTCCACCCGCGTGCCGGAGGTGCCGAGCTCGAGGTCGAGGCGGCTGGTGCGCGAGCGGACGGTGAGCCTTCCCACGGCCCCACCCTGCCACCGTCCGGCCGGTGCCGCGCCCCCGGGAGGGCCCCGCGCGCAGCCGCGGGGGACCCCGTGCGCGGGTGCCGTGACCACCTCGTGATCCACTGCGGGTGGCCTCTCGTCTTGCGCCCGGGGTGGTGTCTCCGGTGCACTAGGGGGTCACGAGCCGCCGCAGCCGCCCGCCGCACCCCGGCGGGAGGCCGCCACCCGGCTCGGGATGCACGCGCGGACGGACAGGAGACCCCGCCACGGAGCGGGGCTGGAGGAAGGCAGGACAGCACGTGGGCGCGACCGCGGACCCTGCAGCCGATGTGGCTGCAGTGGCCAAGATGGGTTTCAAGCCCGGGCAACTCGTCCAGGAGTACGGCTGGGACGACCAGGTCGACGAGGCCTTCCGGGAGGCCGTCGAGGACCTGGTGGGCTCCGAGCTGCTCGACGAGGACGCCGACGACGTCCCCGACGTCGTGCTGTGCTGGTACCGCGAGGGTGACGGCGACCTCGTCGACGCCCTCGTGGACGCCATCACCGACCTCGCCGACGGTGGTGTGGTCTGGCTGCTGACCCCCAAGAAGGGCCGCCCCGGGCACGTGACGGCCGCCGAGATCGACGAGGCGGCCCCCACCGCCGGCCTGCACGCCACGAGCAGCGTCAGCGCGTGCGCGAACTGGGCCGGCACCCGCATGACGACGCCGAAGAACGGCCGGCGCTGAGGCCCTTCCCGGTCCCCGGCGCGGTCGTCGCCGACCAGCACGGGGACCGGCTGCCCCTGCACGAGCTGTGGGGGCAGGGCCCGGCCCTGCTCGTGCTCGTGCCGGCGGCCTTCTCCACCCACTGCACCGCCGAGCTGGGCGCCCTCGCCTTCGACGTCGAGCGCTTCGACGCCGCGGGCGTCCAGCTCGCGGCGCTCTCCTGCGACCCGGTGCCCGCGCTGCGGGCGTGGGGCGAGGACCGCGGCTACCCGTTCCCGCTGCTCAGCGACTTCTGGCCGCACGGGCACGTGGCGCGCTCGCTGGACGCCTTCGACGAGGAGCTGGGCACCGCGCAGCGGCTGTCGCTGCTCGTCGTCGACGGCGCGGTGCGCTGGGAGCTGCGCGCCGAGCGCGGGCGGGCGCGCTCGCTGCGCGAGCACCTGGCGGCGCTGGCGGCGCTGGAGGCGCTGGGCTGAGCGCCCAGCGCCCCTCGGGGTGGGCCCGGCCGGGCTCGAACCGACGACGGCCGCGGTGTAAGCGCGGTGCTCTACCCACTGAGCTACGGGCCCCGTCCGCCCACCGTAGCGGCGCCGGCGGCCACTAGTGTCGGCCCCGTGATCCCGCCGGAAGCCGACGCCCCCGCCCTGCGCCAGGTGATCGCCGCCCTGGAGGCCGTGCACCCGCTGGAGTGGGCGCAGCCCTGGGACGCCGTCGGGCTGGTCTGCGGCGACCCCGACGCCCCCGTGCGCCGCGTCCACCTCGCCGTCGACCCCGTCGAGGAGGTCGTCGAGGAGGCGATCGCCGCGGGCGCCGACCTGCTCCTCACCCACCACCCGCTGTTCCTGCGCGGGGTGCACTCGGTGGCCGCGACGACCGCCAAGGGCCGCGTCGTGCACCGCCTGGTGCGGGCCGGCTGCGCGCTCTACGTGGCGCACACCAACGCCGACGCCGGCGCCCCGGGCGTGTCCGACGCCCTCGCGCGCGTGCTCGACCTCGACGACCTGCGGCCGCTGGAACCGCTGCCGGGCCGTCCCGACCTCGGGATCGGGCGCGTCGGCCGGCTCGCCGCGCCCGAGCGCCTCGCCGACTTCGCCGACCGGGTGGCCCGGGCGCTGCCGGAGACCGAGCAGGGCGTGCGGGTCGCGGGCGACCCCGACGCCCTCGTGCAGCGCGTCGCCGTCTGCGGCGGCTCCGGCGACAGCCTCTTCGAGCAGGTCCGCGCCAGCGGCGCCGACGTCTACGTCACCGCGGACCTGCGCCACCACCCGGCCTCCGAGGCGCGCGAGCGCGCCGGCCTGGAGGGCGGGCGCCCGCACCTGGTCGACGTGGCGCACTGGGCCAGCGAGTGGCCCTGGCTGGCCGGCTGCGCGGACCGCCTGGTGGCCGCGCTGGCCCAGGACGGCCGTACCGTGGACGCTCACGTGTCCACCACGCGCACCGACCCGTGGTCGCTGCGCGTCCCCAGTCGAGGAGAGTGACCCGGCGGATGCCCAAGGCTCCGGCGATCGACCAGCAGCGCCTGCTGGACCTGCAGGCCGTCGACACCCGGCTGGCGCAGCTCGCGCACCGGCGCGCGACCCTGCCCGAGCTGAAGGAGCTGACCGCCCTGGAGGCCGAGCGGCGGCGCACCGCCGACGTGCTCGTGGCCGCGCGCACGCTCGTCGGCGACGTCGAGCGCCAGGTCGCCAAGGCCGAGGCGGACGTCGCCCAGGTGCGCGACCGCGCGGCCCGCAACACCCGGCGCCTGGAGAGCGGCACCGGCAGCGCCAAGGACCTGCAGGGCCTGCAGCACGAGCTGGAGTCGCTCGCGCGCCGCCAGGGCGTCCTGGAGGACGAGGAACTGGTCTTCATGGAGCGCCTGGAGCAGGTGCAGTTCGCCGCGGCCGAGCTCGCCACGACCGACGGCGAGCTCGCCGAGCAGATCGCCGACGTCTCCGCGCGCCGCGACGCGGCGCTGGCCGAGATCGCCGCCGAGGAGACGGCGGTGCTGGCCCGCCGCCAGGCCATCGCGATGGGCGTCGACGACGCCCTCGTGGCCCTCTACGAGAAGGTCCGCGCCCCCCGCGGCGGGGTCGGCGCGGCGGCGCTGCGCGCCCGCCGCTGCGAGGGCTGCCGCCTGGAGCTCAACGCCTCCGACATCGCCACCCTGCGCGCCGCGGCCTCCGACGAGGTCCTCTTCTGCGAGGAGTGCGGGCGCATCCTGGTCCGCACCGACGAGTCCGGGCTGTGAGCGGGGGGCGGCCCGTGAGCGGGAGCGGGCTGTGAGCGGCGCGGAGCGCGTCCTGCGCATCGAGGCCGACGGCGGCTCGCGCGGCAACCCCGGCCCCGCCGGCTTCGGCGCGGTCGTCAAGGACGCCGCGACGGGCGAGGTGCTCGCCGAGGTCGCCGCCTCGATCGGGCGCGCCACGAACAACGTCGCCGAGTACCGCGGCCTGCTGGCGGGGCTGGAGGCGGCGGCCGCCGTCGACCCGGACGCGCGGGTGGAGGTCCGGATGGACTCCAAGCTCGTCGTCGAGCAGATGTCCGGCCGCTGGCAGGTCAAGCACGCCGACATGCGCAAGCTCGCCCAGGAGGCGCGCACCGCGTGGCCGGCCGGCCGGGTCGACTACGGCTGGATCCCGCGCGCCCAGAACTCCCACGCCGACCGCCTGGCGAACGAGGCGATGGACGCCGCGGCCGCGGGCAGGCAGTGGCAGCGCTCCACCGGCAGCGCGCAGGCGGCGCCGGCCGCACCGGCGGGCCCGGCGGCCGCCCCCGTCCCGGCCGGGCCGCCGACGGAGCTCGTGCTCGTGCGGGCGGCCTCCACCGCGCTCACCGAGCAGCAGCTGCTCGCCGGCCGCCGCGGCAGCGACCCGGAGCTGTCCGAGCGCGGCCGCGCCGAGGCCGCCGCGCTCGCCGCCGCGCCGGAGGTCCGCGGCGCCGAGGTCGTGCTCACCTCGACGATGCGCGACGCCCGCCAGACCGCGCGGGCCGTCGCCGACGCGCTCGGCGTCGAGGTCCTCGCCGATCCGCAGTGGGACGAGACGGACGTCGGCGACTGGGCGGGGCTCTCGCCCGCGCAGCTGTCCGAGCGCTGGCCCCGCGACGTCGCCGCGTGGGGCGTGGTGCCCGACGCCGCCGCACCCGGCGGGGAGTCGCTGCGCGACGTCGAGCGCCGGGTGCTGGCCGCGCAGCGGGCCCTGCTGCGGCGCTGGGCGGGCCGGCGCGTGGTCCTCGTCAGCCACGCCGACCCGCTGCGGGTGCTGCTGCGCGCGGGCCTGGGGCTGGGCGCACCGCTGCACCGGCGCCTGCACCTCGACCCCGCCTCGCGCAGCCTGCTGCGCTGCGCCGCCGACGGCAGCGCCGACGTGCTGGCCGTCAACCGCGTCTGAGCCGCCCCGCCGGGGCGGCCCCGCGGCTGGTCGCGGACCCCGCGGCCGGTCGCCGGCCTCCTCGAGCGCCTCACGCGCGCAGCGGCAGCTCGACGCGCACGCTGGTGCCCGCACCCGGGGGGCTCTGCACGCGCACGGTGCCGTCGACGGTGGCGACCCGGTCGGCCAGTCCGCGCAGCCCGCTGCCCCGGGAGGGGTCCGCGCCGCCGCGGCCGTCGTCGCGCACGAGGACCCGCAGCCGGCGGCGCCTCGCGGTGACCCGCACCAGCACCTCGCCCGCGCCGGCGTGGCGGGTGGCGTTGGCCACCAGCTCGGTGACGCAGAAGTAGGCCATCGTCTCGATCGCCGGGGACAGCCGGGCGCCGGCGAGGGCGAGCTCGGTGCGCACGGGCAGCGCCGACTGCTCGGCCAGGGAGACGAGCGCGGGCCCGAGGCCGTCGTCGAGGGCGGGCGGGTGGATGCGCCGCACGATGGTGCGCAGCTCGGTGATGGCCTCGGTGGTCGTCGCGTGCGCCACGTCGAGCAGCTCCGCGGCGCGCCCGGGGCCGCCGGGCCCGCGCAGCTGCCCGCGGGCCATGTCCACGTGCAGCGCGATCGCGGTCAGCCGGGCCTGGGTGCCGTCGTGCAGGTCGCGCTCGATGGCCCGCACCTCGGCCGCCGACCCCTCCAGGGCGGCCGAGCGGCTGCGCCGCAGGCGGGCCGCGTCCGTGGTCAGCGGGTCGGGCCCGATCATCGCCCGCACCACCAGGCCGTCCAGCAGGGCCGTCGCGCGCAGCAGCCACGGGCCGAGGAAGGCGATGAGCACGAGCAGGGGGAGCAGGCCGGGGGCGGCGTCCTCGCGCCCGGTGGCCCACCCCTGCGCGGTCGCGGCCAGCGCCGCCACGAGCGCCGCCGGCGCGTAGACCCCCACGAAGGCCAGCGGCGCCTGCACCAGCAGGAAGCCCACGGTGCGCCACGCCGTCGCGTCGCTGAGCACCGCCCACATCCCGCCGACCGGCGAGGCGCCCCGCGGGCGGGGCTGCGGCTCCTCGACGGCCACCCCGAGCAGCCGGCGGGCGAGTGCTCGGTGCACCCGGCCCAGCCCGCGCGCGCACGTCAGGGCCAGCGCGACGACCGGCAGGCCGAGCAGCGTCACCGACAGCACCACGCCGGCCAGCAGCAGCAGCACGCACACCAGCCCCGGCACCGCCAGCAGCGCGGCGAGCAGGTGGTGGCCCAGGTCCGCCCGCGTGCGCCGCGCCAGCGGTGCGCGCAGCAGGCGCCCGAGCACGGCCCTCCTCGCGTCCACGTCGCGGACGCTAGCGCGGCGCCCGGGGCCCGTCCCTCGTGCCAGCACGAGGGACGGGCCCCTCACGCGGTCAGCTGCAGCGCCGCGACGGCCGCGCTCACGCAGACGACCGCCCCCACCAGCCCCAGCAGGGCGAAGCGCCGCAGCGGGACGTGCACGCCGCGGGCGCGGCAGCGGTCCAGCCACAGCAGCGTCGCCAGCGAGGCCCACGGCGTCACGAGCGGGCCGAGGTTCACCCCCACCAGGACGGCCACGAGCCGGGCGGCGCTGCCCGCGAGCGGCTCCACGGCCAGGTAGGCCGGCAGGTTGTCGGCGACGTTGGCGCTCACCGCGGCCGTGGCCGCCAGCCGCAGGTGCGCGCCGAAGCCCTCCCCGCCACCCGCCACGGGCCGCAGCAGGTCGGTCAGCCCGTGCGCCTGCGCGGCCTCGACGACGAGGAAGAGACCGCTGACGAGGACCACCGTGCGCCACGGCAGCAGCGCGGGGCGCAGCGCGCCGGGCCGGCGCAGGGCGAAGGCGGCGACGAGGACGAGCGCCGCGACGGCGGCCGGGACGGCCGGCTCCACCCCGCTGACGAACGCCGGTGCCAGCAGGCAGCAGACGACCGCCGCGACGGCGAAGAGCACCGGGTCGCGCCGCGGCGCGTCCCCGGGCAGCGCGTAGCCGCCGCGCAGCTGCCGCCGGTGCGCGAGCCCCAGGACGGCGACGGCGCCGGCCAGCCCGGCCAGGAACGGCGCCCACGTCAGGGCCGTGAAGCCGCCGGTGCCCTCGACGCCCAGGGAGCGCAGGGTGTCCAGCGCGATGAGGTTGGTGAGGTTGGAGACCGGCAGCAGCATCGAGGTGGTGTTGGCCAGCCAGACCGTCGTCAGCGCGAACGGCAGCGGGGCCAGCCGCAGCTGCGCCGCCAGCGCCAGCACGACCGGCGTCAGCAGCACCGCGGTGGTGTCCAGCGACAGCACCACCGTCGCGGCGGTGCCCAGGACGACGACGAGCAGCCACAGCCGCCAGGTGCGCCCGCGCCCGGCCCGCGCGGCCAGCCGGGCGGCCGCGTCGAAGACGCCCGCCGCGTCGGCGAGCTCGGCGACGACCGTGACGGCCACGAGGAAGGCCAGCACCGGGGCGGCGCGCCCGGCCACCCGCGCGAGGTCCTCACCGCCCAGCAGGCCACCGGCGAGCGCGGCCAGCCCGGCGAGCCCGCAGACCCACCACACCTCAGCGGGCCTCGACGTCGAGGGTCCACGGCTTCGCGCGCCCGGCGGGTTCGCGCAGCCGGGCCTGGAACGCCTCGGCCGCCGCGTCGGCGAGGGCGGCGGGGGTGCGCGGCGGGCGGCCGGTGCGGGTCAGCAGGTGCCGCGCGAGCAGGCCGCGGGTGTGCTTGGCCGCGTGCGAGACGACCCTGCCGCCCGCCAGGACGCGCACCGCGACGGTGCGGGCCGCGGTGTCGGCGTCGGGCACCCAGGCCGCCGCGTACGCCGCCGAGCGGCAGTCCACGACGAGGCCCTGCGGGCGCAGGGCCTCCGCCAGCCGGGGCCGCCACCACGCGGCGAGCGGACCGAGGCCCGGGAGGTCGGTGCCCATGGACAGCCGGTAGCCGGGCACCCGGTCGCGCGGGGACAGCACCCCCCACAGCGCCGAGACGACGAGCACCCGCCGCGCGGCCGCCGCGGGCAGCGAGGGCAGGTCGAGGGCGTCGAAGAGGACACCGGTGTAGACCTGCGCGGCGCGGGCCGCGGGCCGCTCGCGCAGGGTGGTGTTGGCGGCGACCACGTCGGCCAGGCTCGCGCCGGCGCCCAGCAGCTCCAGCGCGTCGGCGCGCGCGGAGGCCGCCGCGAGCGCGTCGAGCACCTGCTCGCGGGCGGCCGTCAGCGCGGGGGAGGTGAGGGTGTCGAGGCGCACCGGGCTCCCGCGTCGCGGTCCCGCCCACTTCGACTCCGACGGGGGGAGCAGCACGAGCACGAGGCGGAAGGCTAGCCGCCGCGCCCGGCGCCGCCGCGGGGCCCGCGGCGTGCGCGGGGCGGGTGCGCGCGGGCGCTAGGGTGGCCGTGGACGAGTCGGCCGGGCGGCCGCGTCGGCCGGGCCTGCTCGCAGGGCCGGCCGCCGAGGAAAGTCCGGACTCCACAGGGCAGGGTGGTGGGTAACGCCCACCCGGGGTGACCCGCGGGACAGTGCCACAGAGAGAAGACCGCCTCCCCGAGCGATCGGGGCGGCAAGGGTGAAACGGTGGTGCAAGAGACCACCAGCGCACCGGGTGACCGGTGCGGCTCGGCAAACCCCACCCGGAGCAAGACCAGACAGGCAGCGTTCGAGGGCGGCCCGCCCGAGCTGCCGGGTAGGTCGCTGGAGGCGTGCGGCAACGCACGTCCTAGAGGGATGGTCGCCGCCGCTCCCCGGAGCGGGCACAGGATCCGGCTTACAGGCCGGCTCGTCCACCCACCCGCCGACCCAGCCGCGCGCGCACCGCGTCAGCCCGTCCCGGCGGTGTCGGAGGCCGCGAGGTTCGCGTGCCACGCCCGCGCCAGCCGGGGGTTGTCCGGCACCGGGTGCGCGGGGCAGACCAGGTCGTGCAGCACGCGCGCGCCGACCTGCTCGGGGTCGTCGTGGCCCACCGCCTCGGCGTGCCCGTCGCGCACGCGCCAGCGGTCGGCGACGGGCACGCTGGTGGCCAGCACCGCGTCCGCGGCCAGCCGCACGGGCTCGCCCGCGGCGTCGCGGTGCACGTGCACGGCGGCCCCGCAGCGGGCGCAGTCCTCCTCCCGCCAGGTGCGCTCGGCGACCCGGCGCGCCATCCGGCGCACGTGGGCGACCACGGCCGAGGTCTGCTCGCCGAGCGTGGGCGGCAGGCCCGGACCGGGGCCCGGCACCGGGTCGGCGGGAGCGGCGGGTGCGGCGGCGCCCGCGAAGCGCTCGCGGCAGCGGGCGCACACGTGCACGACGACGCCGAGCCGCTCGGTGGCCTCGACGGCCGCGTCCTCGCCCTGCGCGCCGCAGAAGGCGCACGCGCGCGGCTCCCCGGCCTGCTGCCCGGCCTGCTCCCCGGTGTGCTGCCCGTCCTCGTGCATCCCGCTCACGGCTCCAGCATGCCGCCCGCCGGGAGCGGGAGGGGGCAGGCCCGTCCGGGTCCCGGCGCTGCGCCGTCCGGGTGGAGCACCGAGGGCGGATCACCGTCCGCGTTCAGTGCTGACTCACAGTGTTCTCAGGGCCCCGGCAGCCGGGGCGGCGGAACGGGGGACGGGCACGTGACGGGACAGCAGTGGCGATCCGGTGAGCGGCCGGCGGCTGGCCGGCCGCTCACCGGATCGCCACTGCTGTCCCG
>NZ_JAAALL010000081.1 GCF_009906315.1 Kineococcus vitellinus
CGACGCGGGGTGGAGCAGCTCGGTAGCTCGCTGGGCTCATAACCCAGAGGTCGCAGGTTCAAATCCTGTCCCCGCTACCAGTCGAGAAAGGCCCGGACCACACGGTCCGGGCCTTTCTCGTCCCCGCCTGCGCGGCTCCGTCCTCCGCGGCTGCGCCCGGTGCGGGCTCAGCCCGGCACGCCGGCCGCCCGCGCCGCCTCCTCCAGCCGCTGCGCCTCGCCCTCCCGGGCGCTCGCCAGCCGCTCGCAGTGCTCGGCGTACCCGGTGACGTCGGCGGCGCAGCCGCTCGGCCGAGCGCGGCAACGCTTGCGGTGGAGGCGATTTGCATCGGCCACGGCGACGACGTAACGTTGCCCCCACGACGCGGGGTGGAGCAGCTCGGTAGCTCGCTGGGCTCATAACCCAGAGGTCGCAGGTTCAAATCCTGTCCCCGCTACCAGTCGAGAAAGGCCCGGACCACACGGTCCGGGCCTTTCTCGTCCCCGCGCTCCTGCCGCTCGGCCACCGACCCCCTACCGCGGAGCTACGCGGGAGGGCTCCGCCGGGGGACGACGCGGCGGGCGCTCCTGCGCTGGACTGTCCCCACGCGCAGCGCAGGGGAGGTGGTCGCGGTGGACGTGCTGACGGGCTGGCTGACGGGCTGGCTGACGGGCTGGCTGACGGGCTGGGCGGGCTCCGGGACGCCGTACGCCGTCCTGGCCCCCGCCCTCGTCCTCGAGGGACCCGTCGCGACCTTCGTCGGCGGCACCCTCGTCGGCGCCGGGCACGCGGCGCTGCTGCTGGTGTGGCTGCTCGCCTTCGGCACCGACGTGGTCCTCGACAGCGCGCTGTTCGCGCTGGGCCGCTGCGCCCGCCGGGCCGGGCGCCACCCGCGCGCCGCCGCGGCCGCAGCCCGGCTGGGGCTGTCGGCGCACCGGCGCGAGCGGCTGGCCCGCCGGGCCGGTGACCGGCTGGGCAGCCTCGTCGCGACGGCCAAGCTCGTCGACGTCGGCGCGGTCCCCGCCTTCCTGGCCGCCGGTTCCTCGGGGGTCGCCTACTCCCGCTTCCTCGGCTGGACCGCCCTGCTGACCTCGCTGCGGGTCAGCGTCCTCGTCGGCCTCGGCGTGCTGGCCGGCGGGCAGCTGGCCTCCCGCGCCGAGGGGCTGCTGGAGCGGCCCTGGCTGGTGGCCGCCGCGGGGGTCGCCCTCGCGCTGCTGCTGCTGGGGCTGCGCAGGTCCGCGGGCGCGCTCGCGCGCCGCTGGAGAGGAGGAAGCCGTGCTCCGTCGTCGTCGTCCACCCGAGCGCTCCGCGCGCCCGCGCCGTCGGCGTCCTGACCCGGCCCCCGGTGCCCGCGCGCCGCGGGTCCGGCGCCCGCTGCGGCGGGGGCTCGGCCGCGGGACGCGGGGCGCCGGGCGGCTCGTGCGCGCCGCCGCCGCCTCCCCGTGGGCCCTGGTGCTGCTGGCCGCCGCCTGCTTCAGCGTCGTCGCGCCCGTCACCGCGGGCGTCTACGGCGTGCCCGCCGGGACGGCGATGGTGGCGGCGCTGCTGCAGTGCTCCGCGCTGGTCATCGCGCTGTTCCGCCCGCCCCTCGCGGTCGTCTCCGCCGTCACCGGTGTCGTGGTCGCCGCCGTGGCCGCCGACCCCGCGAGCGGCCCGTGGCCGTGGATGCCGCAGACGATCGTCGTCTTCTCGCTGCTGCTGGCCCTCCTCGGCGTGCGCCGGCAGTGGCGGCTGGGCGTCGCGGCGTGGGCGAGCAGCATGGCGCTGACGGTCGTGCTGGCGGGGCTGCTGACGGGCTTCTCCGAGGAGGCCTGCGACGACCTCGCCGTGCACGGGTCCAACTCGGCGCTGCTGCTGGCCGCCGGCAGCCTCGTCGGCACCCGGCGGCGGGTGCGGGAGGAGCTGGCCCTCAGCCGCCGCCACGTGCAGGCCGAGTCCGAGCGCCGCGTCGTCGTCGAGGAGCGCAACCGCATCGCCCGCGAGCTGCACGACGTCGTCGCGCACAGCATGTCCGTCATCGGCGTGCAGGCCACGACCGCGCAGTACCGCCTGGAGGGGCTGGACCCGCGGGTGCGGGCCGAGTTCGACGACATCGCCGCGCAGGCGCGCACGGCGCTGGCGGAGATGCGGACCCTGCTCGGCGTGCTGCGCGGCTCCGGCGAGGACGCCGACCGCGCTCCGCAGCCGGGGCTGGAGGGGCTGGACGGGCTCGTCGAGGGCGCCCGGCGCGCCGGCTCGCGGGTGCGCCTGCACGTGGACCCGCCGCTGCGCGGCGCGGTGCTGCCGCCGTCGGTGGGCCTGGTGGTGCACCGCATCGTGCAGGAGGGCCTGGCCAACGTCGTGCGGCACGCCACCGGCGCCGACGTGGAGGTGAGCGTGCTGCGCGCCGACCCCGGCATCGTGCTGGAGGTGCGCAACGGCCCCGCGCCGCGGGGCGCGGGCGGGGTCGCCGACGCCGGCGGGCACGGCCTGGTCGGCGTGCGCGAGCGCGCGACGCTGCTGCGCGGGTCGGTGAGCGCCGGGCCGCTGGAGGACGGCGGGTTCCTGCTGCGCGCCCTGCTGCCGTGGGAGGGTGCAGCGTGAGCGCGCTGCACCCCGAGCACCCCGCCCAGCACCGGCCCGTGCGCGCCGTCGTCGTCGACGACCAGGCCATGATCCGCGCCGGCTTCTCCGCGCTGCTGTCCGCCCAGGAGGACCTGGAGGTCGTCGGGCAGGCCGCCGACGGCGCCGAGGCCGTCGAGGTGGTGGCGGCCACCCGCCCGGACGTGGTCCTCATGGACGTGCGGATGCCCGTCGTCGACGGGCTGGAGGCGACGCGGCGCATCGCCGCGGCCGGCCTGGAGCCGGCGCCGAAGGTGCTGGTCCTGACCACCTTCGACATCGACGACTACGTCTTCGAGGCGCTGCAGGCCGGCGCCAGCGGCTTCCTGCTCAAGGACGCCACCCCGGAGGCGCTCGTGGACGCCGTGCGCGCGGTGGCCGCCGGCGACGCGCTGCTGGCCCCCGGCGTCACCCGCCGCCTCATCGAGCACTTCGTCACCACCCGCCGGGCGGCCGCGCGGGTCCCGGCGGCGGTCTCCGAGCTCACCCCGCGCGAGCGGGAGGTCCTGGTGTGCATCGCGCGGGGGCTGTCCAACGCCGAGATCGCCGCCGAGCTCGTCATCGCCGAGCAGACCACCAAGACGCACGTCAGTCGCGTCCTCACCAAGCTGGGGCTGCGCGACCGCGTCCAGGCCGTCGTGCTCGGCTACGAGATCGGGCTGGTGGCGCCGGGCGCGCGCTGAGGCGCGGCGCCCGCCACCACCGGCCCGCTCAGCCCCGCAGCAGCGGCTCGACGACCGAGCGCAGCAGCGCCGGCCCGTCCAGCGTCAGCACCGACTCGGGGTGGAACTGGATGCCCGCCACCCCCGGCCCGCGCACGGCGACGACCTCGTCGGCGGGGCCGGTGGCGACCTGGACGCCCTGCGCGGCCAGCCGCTGCAGCGCCGCGCCGTCGGCGCGCGCGGTGAAGGAGTTGTAGAACCCGACGGTGGCGCGGGTGCCGAACAGGTCGACCGCCAGCTGGGTCCCCTGGTGGGGGGCGTCCTTGCGGCGCAGCGGCAGGCCCAGCGTGCCGGCCAGCAGCTGGTGGCCCAGGCAGACGCCCAGCAGCGGGTTGCCGCCGGCGCGGGCCGCCGCGGCCAGCCGCGCCGCGAGCGCCTGCAGGCGGGCGATGCGGGGGTCGGAGGCGTCCTCGGGGTCGCCGGGGCCGGGGCCCAGCAGGACCAGGCCCTCGTGCGCCGCCAGCGCCGCGTCCAGCCCGGGGTCGTCGTAGCGCAGCACCCGGGCGCGCAGCCCGGCCGAGGCCAGCAGGTGCACGAGCATCGAGGTGAAGGTGTCCTCGGCGTCCACGACGAGCGCCTCGCCCAGCGGTGCGCCGTGCGCCGGCGCCTGCGGTTCCAGCCAGAAGGAGGCCAGCCGGTCGCGGCGGGAGGCGAGCAGGGTGGCGATGCGCGGGTCCGCGGCCAGCGGCACCCGGCGCGCGGGGGCGCCGTCGGGACCGGTGGCGCCCGCGCGCGGCGCCAGCGGCGGCAGCGCGCCCAGGGCGCGCAGCACGCCGGCGGACTTCGCGTGCGTCTCGGCGACCTCCCCCTCCGGGGAGGAGCCGCGCACCAGCGTCGCGCCGACCGAGACCCGCACCCGCGCGCCGCCGTCGGGAGCCCCGGCGGGACCGGTGCGGACGTCGGCGGTGCGGATGAGGATGGGGGAGTCCAGCGTCTGCGCGCCCTCGCCGTCGCGGCCCAGCAGGGCCAGCGCCCCCGCGTAGTAGCCGCGCCCGGACGGCTCGAAGCGCTTGATGACCCGGCAGGCGCTCTGCAGCGGGCTGCCGGTGACCGTCGCGGCGAACATGGTCTGGCGCAGCACGTCGCGCGCGTCGAGGGTGGACTGCCCGCGCAGCTCGAACTCCGTGTGGGCCAGGTTGGCCATCTCCCGCAGGTAGGGCCCGTGCACCACGCCGCCGAGGTCGCCGACGGAGCACATCATCTTCAGCTCCTCGTCGACGACCATGAACAGCTCCTCGACCTCCTTGGGGTCGGTGAGGAACTCCACGAGGCCGTCGGCGTCCGGGCCGGCGGCGGGGTAGCGGTACGTTCCGGAGATGGGGTTCATGACGACCTGACCGCGCGCCATCCGCACGTGCACCTCGGGGCTGGCGCCCACGAGGGTGCGCGCGGAGCCGTCGGCGCCCGGCACGTGGACGACGAACGTCCAGTAGGCGCCCTGCTCGGCGACCAGCAGGCGGCGGAACAGGCTCAGCGCGGTGGTCGCGCTGAACCCGTCGATCACCCCGTCGACGTCGCGGCGGATGACGAAGTTGGCGCCGGTGCCCTGGGCGATCTCGTCGGCGACGATGCGGCGCACGACGTCGGCGTACGCCGCGTCGTCGAGGTCGGGGGCCACGTCGCGCAGCGGCACCTCGGCGTCCGGCAGCAGCCGCAGCGCCTCCTCCAGCGGCAGGTCGTCGGCGGCGTCGACGCGCAGCACCTGCAGGGGGGTGCCGTCGTCGTGCACCTCGAAGCCGCGCTCGCGCAGCTGGCGGAACGGCACGAGCGCCAGCGCGTCGCGCGCCGCCTCGACGCCGGGCGCGCCGGCCGGCAGCGGGATGTCGGCCAGGTGCTCGACCGTCGTCACCGGACCGCGCAGCACCTCGACGGGCCCGGGGACGCCGGTGCGCGGGTCGAGGCGGCGCAGCAGCGCGAAGGCGCCCGCGCCGGGCGCCTGCAGGTCGGCGATCAGGGTGTCGGGGTTCACGGGGATCTCCTCGAGGGGCTGGGGGAGCCGTCCGTCGAGGGTGTCCACGGGCGCGGCCTCCTCGACGAGGCGGCTACCGGGACACGAGAGCGTCAGGCGACCGCCGACACCCACCACCACGCACCGCTGCGGCGCGCTGCGGCGCTGCGGGCGGGAGCCCCCGGGGCGGGGACAGCGGTGGTCACGGCGCCACCATAGCCCGCACCCGGGTGGCGGAGGCAACAGCGGTCCGCAGGCAATAGCGTTCCGCTCGTGACCAGTGAGCAGCAGGCAGCGCAGTCCGCGAGCGCGCCCACGATCTTCGTCCTCTACGGCGCCTCGGGAGACCTCTCGCGCCGCCTCGTCATGCCGAGCTTCTTCGAGCTGGCGCGCCTGGGCCGGCTGCCGCAGCAGTGGCGCCTGGTGGGCAGCGGCCGCGGGGAGATGTCGCACGAGGAGTTCCGCGGCCACGTGCGCGCGGCGCTGGAGGAGTTCGGCCCGCAGCCCTCCGAGGGCCCCTGGGACGACTTCGCCGCCCACCTGCTCTTCGCCGGCGGCGGCTTCGACGACGCCGACCCCGGCCGCCTGCCCGACGTGCTCGCGCAGGCGCGCGAGGAGCTGGACGGCGACGCGCGGCTCGTGCACTACCTCGCGGTGCCGCCGGGGGCGTTCCTGTCGATGACGAAGGGCTTCGAGTGCCACGGCCTCGTCGAGGGCGCCACCGTCGTCTACGAGAAGCCCTACGGCACGTCGCTGGAGAGCTTCGAGGAGCTCGACGCGCAGGTGCAGCGGGTCTTCGACGAGTCGCAGGTGTTCCGCATCGACCACTTCCTGGCCTTCGAGGCGATGCAGGACGTCATCCACGCGCGGTTCGCGAACCCGTGGCTGGCCGCGGTGTGGAACCGCGAGCACGTCGCGCAGGTGCAGATCGACATCGCCGAGACGCTCGACGTCGCCCAGCGCGCCTCGTTCTACGACGCGACCGGCGCGTTCCTCGACATGATCGTCACGCACCTGTTCCAGATGGCCGCCACCGTCGCGATGGAACCGCCCGCCGACCTCGGGCCGGGATCGCTGCAGGCCGCCAGGGACGCTGCGCTGCAGGACTTCCGCGAGCTCGACCCGGACGAGGTCGTCCTCGGGCAGTTCGAGGGCTACCTCGACATCGACGGCGTGCCGGCGGACTCGCGGACCGACACCCTGGCCGCCGCGCGCCTGTGGATCGACAACGACCGGTGGCGGGGCGTGCCGTTCCTGCTGCGCTCGGGCAAGAGGATGAGCGCCGACGAGCAGCGCATCACGCTCGTCCTGCGCGACGTCGCCGACGGCCCGTACGCGGGTGCGGGCGTGCAGCCGGCGACCATCAGCTTCTCGCTGCTGGAGGGCGGGGCCGTCGACGTCGCGATGACCGTGCGCAGGCCCGGCGTCGAGGGCGGGCTGGCCCAGGGCACCGCGAGCCTGCCGCTGGGCGAGCTCGACGGCGCCACGCCCGCACCGCCGTACGCGCACCTCATCGAGCACGTGCTCACCGGCGACCGCTCGCTGTTCACCGGCGTCGAGGGCCTGCGCGCGGCCTGGACGTGCATCGAGCGCTTCTCCGCGCAGCGCCCGCAGGTGCAGCCGTACGCGCCGGGCAGCTGGGGGCCGCAGGCGGCCGACGCGCTCGCCGAGCCGGGGCAGTGGTTCCTGCGCTGACGGGCACGCCGGCGCCCGGGGTGCTGGTGCGCCGCGCGCTGGACGGCGACGCCGGGGAGGTGCTCACCGTCCAGCGCGCGGCCTTCGTTGCCGAGGCGCAGCGCTACGGCGACCCGCTGCTGCCGCCGCTGGTGGAGGACCTCGCCGCGGTGCGCGCCGCCATCGCCGACCCCGCCGGCGTCGTGCTCGTCGCGGTGCGCGGCAGCCGCCTGGTGGGGTCGGTGCGCCTGCGCGTCGACGGTGCGCGCGGGCACGTCGGCCGGCTGGCCGTCGCGCCCGACCAGCAGCGCGCGGGCGTCGGCACCGCGCTGCTGCGGGCGGTCGAAGCGGCTGCGCCGCAGCAGGTGCGGGAGTTCCTGCTGTTCACCGGCGGGGACTCGGCGGCCAACGTCGCCCGCTACGAGCGGGCCGGGTACGCGCGCACCGGCGAGGGCCGCGACGAGCGCGGCGTCCCGCTGGTGCACCTGGCCAAGCCCCGCCCCTGACCCCTGCGCCCTCCGCCCCGTTGGTGATCTTCCACGGTGTCACGTGGAAGATCACCAGGAGGGTGGGGGTCAGGCGGCCAGGACGAGACCGGCGACGGGGCGCACGAGGACCTGGCCGACGACGCCGAAGCGGCCGGCGTGCAGGGCCCGCAGCACCGCCTGCGGGGGGCAGCGGCGCGAGAGCACGATCCCCGAGAGCACCACCGAGACGGCCGAGCAGACGACCACCGACGGCTGGGCGGTGGCCACCCCGTAGACCGTCCACAGGACAGCGGACGCCTGGGTGAGGACGAACGAGGCGGGCGCCAGCCCGGCCAGCGACTCGCGGCCGAAGACGGTGCGCACCTGCGGGAGCATCCGCACCAGCGAGACGACGGTGGCGACGACGCCGACGAGCTCGGCGCCGCCGAGCACGTGGGCGCCGACCACGACGGGCGTCCACGCGAGCGTGGCGATCAGCGCCGAGGACAGCCGCGCGCCCAGGCGGCGGGCCGCCAGCACGACGGTGAGGACCGCGCACGCGATCCCCGGCACGTTGGCCACGAGCTGGGCGGGGTCCATCAGCAGCAGGCCGTAGGTGAGCCAGGTGGCGCACCCCAGCATGCCGAGGACGGCGGAGGAGTACGACAGGCCGCTGGCGTCGGGGCTGCGCAGCAGGCGGACGATCTGGGGGACGCCGGTGACGATGCCGACGCCGGCGGCGAGCAGGCCGATGGAAGAGATCAAGGTCGCGATGGGCACGTGCCTGTCCATCGACCCGGACGGCCCCCGGCCTTGAGGCGCGGCTGTCGGCCGAACGGGTGAGAGCTGGATCACAGCGCCGGGCGGCGCGGGTCAGTGCGCGGAGCCGTCGGCCCCCGCACCGTCGATCGCGGTGCGCGGCGACCGCTCCCGCGCACCCTCCTGGCGGGGCAGGCGCACCTGGCGGGTCTCGGTGAGGCGCACCTGCGGCAGCGCGCCCGGGTGCTCGCGGCGCAGCAGGCCGACGAGCTCCTCGCGCACCGCGCAGCGCAGGTCGAACAGCTCCCCGCCGGAGTTCGCGCTCACCAGCACCCGCAGGGAGACGAACGAGTTCCGCGCGTCGGTCACCTGCAGCGCGAACGTCGCGCCGTTCCACAGCGGGTGCTCGCGCACGAAGCGCTCGGCGTGCGCGCGCAGCTCGTCCACGGGGACGGTCCAGTCGACGTCGACGTCGACCGATCCGGTGACGTCGGCGGAGTTGCGCGTCCAGTTCTCGAACGGCGTGGAGGTGAAGTACGTCGAGGGCAGGATGAGCCGGCGCTGGTCCCACAACCGCACGACCACGTAGGTGAGGGTGATGTCCTCGATGTTGCCCCACTCCTCCTCGACGACGACCACGTCGTCGACGCGGATGCCGTCGGTGAAGGCGATCTGCAGCCCCGCGAAGACGTTGGCCAGCGACGTCTGCGCGGCCAGGCCGGCGACGACGGACAGCAGCCCGGCGGAGGCCAGCACGCTCGTGCCGACACCGCGCGCGCCGGGGATCGTCAGCAGCACCGAGGCGACGGCCACGACGACGACGAGCGCGACCACCACCCGCTTGACCAGCTGCACCTGGGTGCGCCGCTGGCGCGCGCGCCGGTTGTCCTGCACGTCGATGGGGTAGCGCAGCAGCGCCACGTCCTGCACCACGTTGGCGGCCACGACGGCCAGCCAGGCGCCGAAGGCGACGCCCACGACGTTCAGCACGGTCAGCGTCGGCGAGCGCCAGTCCGCGGCGGTGGTCGTCACGCCCAGGGCGGCGCGCGCGGCCAGCGTCGCCAGCAGGCCCGCCAGCGGCCGGCGACCGCGCTGGGCCAGCGTGGACAGGACCCGGTGGTGGCGGCCGAGGCGGCGCACGCCGAGGGCGACGGCCTCCCCGACGAGGGCGGCGACGACGGCGGCCGCGGTGGCGACGGCCACCGTCGGCCAGGCGCTGTGGCTGAGGTCGAACACGGTGCGGGCAGCTCCTCGGGGCTGGGGCGGTGGACGTCGGCGTCCTGCGGACGCGGGCCACGCTAGGCCAGGCCCGGCGCCGCGTCAGGTCCGCGGCGCCCGTCCGGGCCCGTTGCACACGCACCGCCCAGCCCCGTCACAGCACGCGCACACGCGCCCGCCGCCGGGCCTCAGCCGGGCAGCCAGCCGACCCTGCCCACCAGCGCCGCGTACCCGACGAAGGCGACGACGTCGATGGCCGTGTGCGCGACGACGAGCGGTGCCGTGCGGCCCCAGCGCTGGTACACCCAGCCGAGGACCAGGCCCATCGCCACGTTGCCGACGAACCCGCCCAGGCCCTGGTACAGGTGGTACGAGCCGCGCAGCAGGGCGCTCACCAGCAGCGCCGGCCACCAGCGCCAGCCCAGCTGCCCCAGCCGGTGCAGCAGGTAGCCGGCGACGAGGACCTCCTCCAGGACGCCGTTGGCGGCGGCGTTGAGGACCGCCACCGGCACCGTCCACCACGCCCCCGACAGCGTCGACGCCTGCACCTGCGTGTTCGCGCCGACGGCGACGGCCCCCAGGTACAGGAAGATGCCGCAGCCGCCGATCGCCGCGGCCAGCCCGAGGCCGGCCAGCACGTCGCGGCCCGGGCGGGAGCGGTCGAGGCCGAGGGTGCGCAGCGACTGCCCGCCGCGGGCCATCAGGTACCCCACGAGCAGGACGGGCGCCAGCAGCTCGAGGATCCGCACGAGCTGGAAGGCCAGGTCCAGCCACGGCCGGTCGGGGGAGTAGCTGCCCAGCACCGTCGACGTCTGCGCGGCCAGCGAGCGGCCGGAGGTGATCCTGCCGACGAAGGTGACCAGCGCGCTGAGGCCGCTCAGGCCCAGCGAGACGGCGAAGACCGCCACGACCTCCCAGACGAGCAGCCGTCGCCCGCGCGCGTCCAGCGGTGCGGGCGCCGGCGGCTCAGGACGCAGGCGCACCCAGGTGCTCCAGGACGGCGTCGTGCAGCAGCCCGTTGGTGACGACGGCGTCGCCGCCGTGCGGGCCGTCCACCCCGGCGCGGGAGGTGAAGCGCCCGCCGGCCTCGACGACGATCGGCACCAGCGCGGCCATGTCGTGCAGCGCCAGCTCCGGCTCGGCGGCGACGTCGACGGCCCCCTCGGCCAGCAGCATGTAGGACCAGAAGTCGCCGAAGCCGCGGGTGCGCCACACCGTCCGCGCCAGGGCGAGGAAGCCGTCCAGGGAGCCGGTCTGCTCCCAGCCCTCCAGGGAGGAGTACGAGAACGAGGCGCTGGCCAGGTCGGAGACGCCGCTGACGCGGATGCGGGTGGCCGAGGCCAGGCTGCGGCCGGTCCACGCCCCCGAGCCCGTCGCCGCCCACCAGCGCCGGCCCAGCGCGGGGGCCGAGACCAGGCCCACCACCGGCTCGCCGTCGTCGAGCAGCGCGATGAGCGTGGCCCACACCGGCACGCCCCGCACGAAGTTCTTCGTCCCGTCGATGGGGTCCACGACCCACTGGCGCGCCCCGTGGCCGACGAGGCCGTACTCCTCGCCGAGCACCGCGTCGCGGGGGCGGGTGCGCTTGAGCTGGGAGCGGATGAGCTCCTCGGCCGTGCGGTCGGCGTCGCTGACCGGGGTGAGGTCCGGCTTGGTCTCCACGCTGAGGTCCTGGGCGCGGAAGCGGTCCGTCGTCACCCCGTCGACCTGGTCGGCGATGACGTGCGCCAGCCGCAGGTCGTCGTCGTAGCGGGGACGGGCGCTCGGAGCGGAGGTCTGCGGCGTCGGCACCGGGCGAACCTACCGCCCGGGGCCGCCGCCCCCGCCGGAGCGCGACGCGCGACGCGCGACCCGTCCAGCCGGCGCCCAGGCGCGTCGAGGATGCTGGGAGCACGCGAGCACACCGCAGCCGGACGCACCGCACGGAGGACGCAGGCATGGCCGGGACCACGCAGCAGGCGCACGGCGCGCCCGAGGACGGCTCCGACGACGGCTCCGGGGCGGACGACGCCTTCGGGGCGGACGGTTTCGAGGGGGACGGTTTCGAGGCGGACGGTCTCGAGGGGGAGGACGGCGAGCGGCACCTGTCCGCGCTGCCGGTCCCGCCGCGCCGGCGCGGGCTGCTGCTCGTCGTCGGCGGCGTCCTCGGCTTCGCGGCGGCCTTCACGCTGACCGTGGAGCGCATCCAGCTGCTGGTGGACCCCTCCTACGTGCCCAGCTGCAGCATCAACCCCGTCCTGAGCTGCGGCAGCGTCATGGTCACCGAGCAGGCGCGCGTCTTCGGCTTCCCCAACCCGCTCATCGGCATCGCGGCCTTCGCCGTCTCGCTGACCCTGGGGCTGCTGCTGGTCTCCGGCACCCGGCTGCCGCGCTGGGTGGAGCGCGGCTACCTGCTGGGCACCACCCTCGGGGCGGTCTTCGTCGGCTGGCTCGTCGCCCAGAGCCTGTACTCCATCCACGCCCTGTGCCCGTACTGCGTGCTCGTGTGGGCCGTGGTGGTGCCGACGTTCTGGACCACCCTGGCCGACGCCCTGGACCGCGGGCTGCTGCCGGTGCCCCGGCCGCTGCGCGGCGCGGCCCGCGCGCTCGTCGAGTTCCGGCTGCTGCTCGTCGTGCTGACGTTCGCGGCGCTGGTGGCGATGGTGGGCGTGCGCTTCTGGAGCTACTGGAGCACCCTGCTCTGAGCCGCGCGCCGGCCTCAGCCCTCGTCGGGCGCCGGCTCCCCGGGCAGCTCCCCGGGCAGCTCCTCGTGCAGCCCGTCCTCGGGCACCCGGTCCTCGCGCGCCGGGCGCCGGGCGGCCAGCAGGCGGCGGAACGAGGCCAGCCGCGCCGGTCCGGCGGCCCCGGCGCGCCCCTGCTGCACCCACGCGTCGAGCGCGCAGTCCGGCTCGTCGTGGGTGCACCCGCGCGGGCAGCCCTCCTCGCCCGGCACGAGGTCGGGGAAGGCGCGCAGCACGGCCTCGGGGTCCACGTGGGCCAGGCCGAAGGAGCGGATGCCGGGGGTGTCCACGACCCAGCCGCCGCCGGGCAGCGCGAGCGCCGCCATCGAGGTGGAGGTGTGCCGGCCGCGCCCGGTGACCGCGTTGACGTGCCCGGTGGCGCGCCCGGCCGCCGGCACCAGCGCGTTGACCAGCGTCGACTTGCCGACCCCGGAGTGCCCGACGAGCACGCTGGTGCGCCCGGCCAGCCGCTCGCGCACGGCCTCCAGCCCCAGCAGGCCGTCGGGGCCGCGGGAGGTCACCACCGCGTCCAGGCCCAGCGGCGCCCACGTCTCCAGGACCTCCCGCGCCGGGCGCAGGTCGCCCTTGGTCAGGCACAGCAGCGGCTGCATGCCCGACACGTACGCGGCGACCAGGCAGCGGTCGACCAGCCGCGAGCGCGGTTCGGGGTCGGCGACGGCGGTGACGACGACGAGCTGGTCGGCGTTGGCCACCACGACCCGCTCGATGGGGTCGGTGTCGTCGGCGGAGCGGCGCAGCGCGGTGCGCCGCTCGTCGATGCGCACGATGCGCGCCAGCGTGTCCGGCGTGCCGGAGACGTCCCCGACGAGGCCGACGCGGTCGCCCACGACGACGCCCTGGCGGCCCAGCTCGCGCGCGCGCATCGCCACGACGGTGCGCTCGTCCCCGGTGCCCTCGCCGACCAGGCAGTGCGAGCGGCCCCGGTCGACGGCGACGACGAAGGCGTCCACGGCGTCGGCGTGCGCCGGGCGCTCCTTGGTGCGCGGGCGCGAGCCCCGCGGGTTGGGCCGGACCCGGACGTCGTCCTCGTCCCAGCGGCGCGCGGAGCCCCCGCGCGCGGGCCGCGGGCTCAGCTGCCCGCTCCGGCGAGCATCCCCGCCCACATGCCGGGGAAGTCGGGCAGCGTCTTGCGGGTGGTCTCGACGTCCTCGACGAGGACCCCCTCGACCCTCAGGCCCAGCACGGCGCCCGCCGTGGCCATCCGGTGGTCGGCGTAGGTGCGGAAGACGCCGCCGTGCAGCGGCCGCGGGTGCACCAGCAGGCCGTCGGCGGTCTCCTCGGCCCGCCCGCCCAGGCCGTTGACCTCGGTGACGAGCGCCTTGAGGCGGTCGGTCTCGTGCCCGCGCAGGTGCGCGATGCCGCGCAGCCGGCTGGGGGAGGAGGCCAGCGCGGCCAGCGCCGTGATCACCGGGGCGAGCTCACCGGCCTCGTGCAGGTCCAGGTCGACGCCGTACAGCTCGCCGGTGCCCTCCACGAGCAGCCCCTCGCGGTCGAGGGTGACGTCGGCGCCCATGGAGTCGAGCACGTCGCGCAGCAGGTCGCCGGCCTGCGTCGTCGACTGCGGCCAGCCGGGCACCCGCACCCGCCCGCCGCGGTCGCGGGCGGGCGCCAGGAACGGCCCGGCGTTGGACAGGTCCGGCTCCACCTGCACGTCGAGGGCGTTGACCTCGCCGGGCTCCACCGCCCAGCGGCCGGGCACGGTGTCGTCGACGACGACGCCGGCGTCGCGCAGCACCTCCACCGTCATCCGCACGTGCGGCAGGCTCGGGACCGGCGGCCCCTCGTGGACGACCTCCAGGCCGGTGCGGGTGCGGGCCCCCACGAGCAGCAGCGCCGAGACGAACTGGCTGGAGGCGGAGGCGTCGACGAGCACCCGCCCGCCCGCCAGCCCGCCGGCCGGGCCCTGGACGCTGAAGGGCAGCAGGCCGCGGCCGCCGTCCTCGACGACGGCCCCGAGCTGGCGCAGCGCGTCGAGCACGGCACCCATCGGGCGCTCGCGGGCGCGCTCGTCGCCGTCGAAGCGCACCGGCTGCGCCGCCAGGGCCGCGACCGGCGGCAGGAAGCGCATGACGGTCCCCGCGAGGCCGCAGTCGACGTCGGCGCCGCCCCGCACCGGACCGGGGCGCACCACCCAGTCGTGCGCGCCGACCCCCTCGGCGCCCGCCGCGCCGTCGGTGATGCCGGCGCCCAGCCGGCGCAGCGCGTCGGCCATGAGCAGGGTGTCGCGCGAGCGCAGCGGCTCGCGCAGCAGCGAGGGCCGCTCGGCCAGCGCCGCCACGACGAGGTAGCGGTTGGTCAGCGACTTCGAGCCGGGCACGACCACGACGGCCTCCAGCGGGCCGCGCGCCGTGGGCGCCGGCCACAGCCGCGGCTCGTCGGCGGGCGTGCCCGGTCCTGACGGGGGGACGGGCTCGGTGCGCGGGTCGCTCGTCGGTCTCACGCGAGCATCCTCCCAGCCCCGCGCCGGTGCGCCGCCGCGGACGGCTCAGCCCAGCTTGGCGGCCGCCAGCTGCACGTCCTTGCGGCCGCTCTCGGCCACGTGCACGGCCTCGCGGGCGGCGAGCTTGGCCAGCCGCTTGGCGTCGCGGCCGGCGCGCTTGCCGCGCCACAGCGCCCCGGGCTTGCCGGCGGTGTCCACGGCGCCCAGCAGTGCGCCGCCGAGCAGGCCGAGGTCGGTGAGGAAGTCCTCCAGGACCTCCGCGCGCACGCTCTTGTCCTTCTCCGTCCAGAACGGGTGGTTGACGGCGGCGGTGGGGGCCGCGGTCGTCGCGAGCACCGCCGCCGACAGCCGCGGCGCGCGGCCCAGGGCGTAGAGGACGCCGGCCGCGGCCATCGCGGCGCCGTTGAGGCGCACCAGCAGGACCGGGTCGTCCGGCAGGTGCAGGGGACCGGCCACGCGGTGCACGAGCGGTTCGGCGGACGGGGCCAGGTCGCCGGCGTGCCGGACCTGGTCGATGCCGGTCTTGATGAAGATCGCCGCGAGCATCGGGCGGGCCACTCGTCGCACCAGAGTCATGGGAGTTGCCTACCGCACGCGGCAGGCCGCCGCACACGCGGGGCGCCCGCCCACGACCCGCCGCGCGCCGCGCGGCGGCGCGTGTCGCAGGGGGCTGCCAAGGTGGTCCCATGTGCGGTCGCTACGCCCTGCGGCGAGACGTCGACGACCTCGTCGAGGAGTTCGAGGTCGACGACGACACCCTCGGCGACGGGTCGGGGGTGGCGATGTCGACGAACGTCGCGCCGACGACCACCCCGCCGGTCGTCCTGGAGCGCTTCCCCAGGGGCGCGCCCGACGCCCCGCCCACGCGCTCGCTGCGCGCCCTGCGCTGGGGGCTGGTGCCCAGCTGGTCCAAGGACCCCTCCGGCGGTGCGCGGATGGTCAACGCCCGCGTCGAGTCGCTGCTGGAGAAGCCGTCCTTCGCCCGGGCCGCGCTGGCCCGGCGCTGCCTGGTGCCGGTGGACGCCTGGTACGAGTGGCAGAGCCCGGCCGCGCACGGCGACGGCGGGACGGGCTCTGCCACTCGTACCA
>NZ_JAAALL010000082.1 GCF_009906315.1 Kineococcus vitellinus
TCCCAGGTGCGGGTGAACACCTCCACCCCCAGCGCGCGCACCGGGAGGGTGGCGGTGCCCGCGCTGGGGGTGGAGGTGTTCACCCGCACCTGGGACGGCGGCATCGGCGCGAGCGCCCGGCCCCCGGTGGTCCTCGTGCACGGGCTGGGCCTGTCCGGCCGCTACTTCGTGCCCCTGGGGCGACGGCTGGCGGCGCTGGGCCACCGGGTGCTGGCGCCGGACCTGCCCGGTTTCGGCCGCACGCCCCCTGAGCGCGGTGCGCGGCGGCCGGCGGGCCCGACCGCGCGCGAGCAGGCCGAGCACCTGCTCGCCTGGATGGACGCCGCCGACGTCCCGCGCGCCACCCTGTTCGGCAACTCGGTCGGCGTCCAGGTCGCCCTGGAGGTCGCGGCGCGCCACCCCGGGCGCGTGGAGGGCCTGGTGCTCGAGGGCCCCACCCCCGACCCGGCGTACCGCTCACCGGTGCGCCAGTACGCGCAGGTGCTGCGCAACATGCTCTTCGAGCGCCCCGCGGTGAGCTCGATCTACCAGCTGGACTACCTCTCCGCCCGGGTGGTGCGGGTGTTCGCCCAGCTGGTGCGGACCGCCGACGACCGGATCGAGGAGCGGCTGGCGCAGGTGCAGGCCCCCACCCTCGTCGTGCGCGGCGGGCTCGACCAGACCCTGTCGCAGGGGTGGGCCGAGCAGGTGGCGGGGCTGCTGCCGGACGGGCGGTTGGTGGTCGTCGAGGGGGCGGCGCACGACGTGCACCACTCCGCCCCGCACGTGGCCGCCCGCCTCGTCCACGCGTTCGTCACCGGAGCCCTCGAGGCCGCGGCCGCCGGGGACGGGGTGGTCGTGCCCGCCGACGGTGCGCAGCCCGATCCGCTGGGCCCCCAGCAGCCGATCTCCACCCGCACCCACGGGCTCGTCGACCACGCCAGCGCGCTGGCGTGCCTGCTGGTGCCCAGCGCGCTCGGCTGGGGACCGCGCACGCGGGCGCTGCTGGCGGGAGTCGGTCTGAGCACGGCGGCGTACTCCCTGCTCACCGACTACGAGCGCGGCCTGGTGCGCCGGATCCCGGTGCCCGTGCACCTGAACCTCGACGCGGGCACGGGGCTGCAGCTGGTGCTCGCCGCGGCGACGCTGCTGCGCGGGGAACCGGTCGCGGGGCGCTGGGCGACGGCGGCCTTCGGGTTGTTCGAGGTGACCGCGGCGAACGCGACCCGCACGCCGGCCGGCCCCGCGCGCGTGGTGCGGGTGCCCACCGCCGGGCGGAGCTGACCCGGCGGCGACGGCAGCGGCCGCGTCCCGGTGCGGGGGCGCCGCTCAGCGGCGCCGGCCCAGCACGAACGTCTGGATGGCCGTGACCGCGGCCCCGCGCGCCCACTCGGCGAAGCCCGTCAGCTGCACGTCCACGACGAGCGGCGAGGCCAGCCGGTGGCGCCCGGCGCGGATGCCCTCCCAGAGGGCGTCGTGCGCCACCTCGGCCAGCCGGGCGTTCTCCCCGGAGACCACCACCTTCTCGGGCATCGCCGTGTTCGCGACCGCCGCGATGAGGGTGCCCAGGCTGCGCGCGGCGTCGTCGAGCACGCGCCGGGCCAGCGGGTCGCGGTCGGCCAGCTCCAGCACCTGCTCGAAGGTCACCGCCCGCCGCAGCGCCAGCCCCGCGCGCAGCTCGATCGCCGCCGTCGTCAAGACCGCCTCGGCGCAGCCGACGTGCCCCTCGGGGCACAGCGGCCCGTGCGGGTCGACCGGGTGGTGCCCCAGCAGGCCGACGCCCGCGTCGGGGCGGTCGAGCACCTCGCCGTGCACCACGAGGCCGTGGCCGGTGCCCGCGCCGACGACGACGACGGCGAAGTGGGTGCAGCGGCCCGCGGCGCCGAACCACTGCTCGGCCCGCGTCAGCGACAGCACGTCGTTGTCGACGACCACCGGCAGGCCCAGCTCCGCCTCCAGCAGCGCCCCGAACGGCACGTCCTCCCAGCCCAGGTACAGGGCGCTGCGCACGACGGCGTCGTCGACGAGGCCGCCGAGGCCGACCCCCACGGCCCGCAGCCGCTCCAGGCCGTCCCCGGCGAGCTCGCGCACCAGGCGGGCGACCGTCGCCGCCACCGCCGCCGGGGCGCGCCCGTCCAGCGGGGCCTCGACGGCCGCCACGACCCGGGCGCGCAGGGTGGTCAGCACCGCGTGGGCGGTGTCGGCGGTGAGCTTGACCCCCACGAAGGCGTGCGCCGACTCGTCGACGTCCAGCGGGCGCGTCCAGCGGCCGGAGACCGGGTCGCAGACGCTGTCGGTCTCCACGAGCAGCCCGGTGTCCAGCAGCGGCCTGGACAGCCGGGTCAGGCTGCCGGGGGACAGCTCCAGCCGCCGGGCGAGCTCGATGCGCGGCAGCGGGCCGTCGAGCAGGACCTCCAGGGCGATGCTGTGCGCGGGCCCCGTCAGCGGGGTCCAGGCGGTCCGCGGCCGCGGGTCGCCGGCAAGGGGCACGGGTTCCTCCACTGCGGTCACCGGACGGGCGGCGCCGGAGCCGCACGTCGCGGACTGTAGCCGATTGCCGCCGCGGAAATCAGATTGCGGGCGACGGGAGGGCCTCTACGGCCCGGCGTGCTCGCCTCCGGGTGTTGACGGCGTCCTGAGTATTGCCGTAGAAATCGGGCACGCGATGACCACCGACCACGACGACGTGAGCCCGGAGATGACGTGAGCGACGTACTGCTGCCGCAACCCCCCGCCGCCCGACCCCCCGCCGCGCCGACGGTCGGAGCCCCCTGATGGCGATCGCGACCCGCGCCGCCCGGCTGCGCACCAGCAGCACCGGCGAGCCGCTGCGCCCGGACGCCAACGGCTCCCCGCGCGAGCGGCTCACCGCCCTGGCCTTCATCGCCCCGGCGCTGCTGGGCTTCGCGGTCTTCTACTTCTGGCCGACCCTGCGCGGCTTCTACTTCAGCTTCACCGAGTACGACGTCTTCAACGCCCCGGTGTGGGTGGGCCTGGACAACTACCGCGCGGTCCTGGAGGACGCCGTCTTCTGGAACTCGATGAAGGTGACGGTGCTGTACGTCGTCATCAACATCGGCACCCAGACGGTCCTCGCGCTGCTGCTGGCCGTCCTGCTGCACCGGCTCACCCGCTCGGTGCTCGTGCGCAGCGTCATCGTGCTGCCCTACCTCATCTCCAACGTCGTCGTCGCGCTCGTCTTCTACTGGATGCTCGACGCGCAGATCGGCATCGCCAACCAGTTCCTCGGCTGGCTGGGCGTCGACCCGGTCGCCTTCTTCGGCGACCAGAACTGGGCGATCCCGACCATCGCGCTCGTCAACACCTGGCGGCACCTGGGCTACACGGCGCTGCTGCTCTTCGCCGGCATGCTCATGATCCCGGGCACCGTCTACGAGGCGGGCCGCGTCGACGGCGCCTCGGAGTGGCAGATGTTCTGGCGCATCACCCTGCCGCTGCTGCGGCCGGTGCTGGCGCTGGTGCTCGTCATCACCGTCATCGGCTCGTTCCAGGCCTTCGACACCGTCGCGGTCACCACCAGCGGCGGGCCGGCGGAGGCCAGCAACGTCATCCAGTACTACATCTTCGACCTCGCCTTCCAGCGCTACCAGTTCGGCTACGCCTCGGCCGTCTCCGTCGTGCTCTTCCTCATCCTGACGATCGTCGCGTTCTTCCAGCTGCGCCTCATGCGCGCCGACCAGTCCGACATGGCCTGACGCCGCCCACCCGAACCACCGAAGGAGGAGGCGACGTGGCCGCCACCGCGACACCGCTCGAGACCGACCAGAGGATCGAGAGCTCCCGGCCCCCGCAGCAGGGGCGCCGCAGCCTCGGGCGCGTCCTGGCCTGGACGGCGCTCGGGCTCATCATGGCCGTGACGCTGTTCCCGTTCTACTGGATGCTGCGCACGGCGTTCTCCAACGGCGCCTTCCTGGCCACCGAGCCGTCCAACCTGCTGCCGGTCGAGCCGACCATGGGCGCCTTCGAGCGCGTCTTCGGCCTGGCGAGCACGCAGGAGGCGCAGGCGCAGGCGGGCTCCGGGGCGGCCGTGAACATCGGCCGCTACCTGCTGAACTCCATCGTCGTCGCCACCTGCATCACCGCCGGCCAGGTCCTCTTCGGCGCGCTGGCGGCCTACGCGTTCGCCCGGCTGCGCTGGCCCGGCCGCGACGCGGTGTTCTTCCTCTTCCTCACCGCGCTCATGGTCCCGCCCATCTTCACCCAGCTGCCGAACTTCCTGCTGATGCGCGACCTGGGCCTGCTCAACAGCTACGCGGCGATCGTCCTGCCGTTCTTCTTCATGACCCCCTTCGCGATCTTCTTCCTGCGCCAGTTCTTCCTCGGCATCCCGAACGAGGTGGAGGAGTCGGCCCGCCTCGACGGCGCCGGACCGCTGCGGCGGTTCTTCAGCATCATCCTGCCGATGGCGTCGGGTCCGCTCATCACCCTGGCGATCCTGCAGTACGTGCAGGCGTGGGGGGAGTACTTCTGGCCGCTGCTCGTCGGCAGCGAGGAGAACGTGCGCGTCCTGACCGTCGGCCTGGGCATCTTCCGCGCCCAGACGCCGCAGGGCTCGCCGGACTGGGCCGGTCTCATGGCGGCCACGCTGCTGGCCGCGCTGCCGGTCCTGGTCCTCTTCGCGGTCTTCAGCCGCCGCATCGTGGACTCCATCGGCTTCTCGGGCATCAAGTGAGGACCAGCATGCGCTCGCACCGAACCCCCCGCCGCCGCACCCGCACCCGCACCGGCGTCGTCCGCGCGGCCGCCTTCGCCGGCGCCGCCGTGCTGCTGTCCGGCTGCGCCAGCTACGGCGTCTCGCCGGGCGCGGACGGCGACAGCGGCACCGTCACCTACTGGCTCTGGGAGTCGGCCCAGTTGCCGGCCTACCAGCAGTGCGCCGAGGACTTCCAGGCGCAGCACCCCGACATCGACATCAAGATCGAGCAGTTCGGCTGGGACGACTACTGGCGCAAGCTCTTCACCGGCTTCATCAGCGACTCCGCCCCGGACGTCTTCGCCGACCACACCTCCCGCTACGGCGAGTTCGCCGACCGCGGGCTCATCGTGCCCATCGACGAGCAGGTCGAGGAGGCCGGCATCGACCTGTCGCAGTACGTCGCCGGCACCACCGACCTGTGGATCGGCCCGGACGGCAAGCGGTACGGGCTGCCCAAGGACTTCGACACGATCGGGCTCTTCTACAACCGCGAGATGGCCGAGGAGGCCGGCGTCAGCGCCGAGCAGATGGCCGGCCTCACGTGGAACCCGACTGACGGCGGCAGTTACGAGCAGGTCATCGCCCGCCTCACCGTCGACGAGAACGGCGTCCGCGGCGACGAGCCCGGCTTCGACAAGAGCAGGGTGAAGACCTACGGGCTCGGCCTGGGCAGCGCCGGCGCCCCCTTCGGGCAGGTCGAGTGGTCCTACCTGGCCATGACGACCGGGTGGTGGTACATGGACGAGCAGGCGTGGGGCACGAGGTTCAACTACGACGACCCGCGCTTCCAGCAGACGATCTCCTGGTGGCGGGGTCTCATCGACAAGGGCTACATGCCCCCGCTGGCCTTCACCGAGGGCGGCTCCCCGGACCAGCAGATGCAGGCGGGCCGCTACGCCATCGTCTCCGAGGGGTCCTGGCAGACGGCGAACTACGGGGCGCTGGAGGGCGTGGAGCTGGCCCTGGCGCCGACGCCGATCGGCCCGAGCGGGAAGCGGGCGGCCATGCAGAACTCGCTGGCCGACTCCATCTCGGCCTCCTCGGAGGTCAAGGGGGCGGCGTGGGAGTGGGTGCGGTACCTGGCCTCGGAGGACTGCCAGTCGGTCGTCGCGGACGCCGGGGTCGTCATGCCCGCCATCGCCTCCACCGTCGAGGCGTCGAAGGCCTCCCTGGGCAAGACCGGCTTCGACATCACGGCCTTCACCGACCAGATCGACGCCGGCTCGACCTTCCCCTACCCCGCGATCCTGCACGCGGCCGAGGTGCAGGCCACCACGACGACCGGCCTGGAGAACGTCATGTCCTTCAACACCGACGTCTCGTCGCTGACGCAGATGAACGAGCGGGTCAACGCGCTCTTCGAGTGAGGGCGCCGGTGCTCGCCCGGGAGTCGCGGTAGGCCCCGGGCGAGCACCCGCAGGCGCGCCCGAAGTGGGCGTACAGGCTGCTCTGCGAGCCGAACCCCGCGGCGTGCGCGACGGCCGCGGTCGTCAGGGTGGTGGTGAGCAGCAGCCGCTGGGCCTCCGCCACCCGGTGCCGCACCAGCTGCTCGCCCAGCGAGACGCCCACCGACTGCCGGAACAACGTCGTGGCGTAGTTGGGGTTGAGGTTGGCCGAGCGGGCGACGTCGGCGGTGGTCACGGGCTCGCGGAAGTGCTCGGCGATCCAGCTGGCCATCCGCGCGACGGGGCGCAGGTCGGTGCGCGCCCGCTCCGGGCCGTCCTCGGTGCGTCCCAGGATCCTCAGCACGAGGGCGTTGGCCTCCAGGAGCATCGGCCCGGTGTCGGCGCCGGCGGCCAGGTCGCGGCTCCAGTCCTCGAACAGGGCCGGCACGTGGCTGCCGACGGCCCGGGTCGGGACGACCACGGTGCGGTGGCCGAGCACCTGCGTGGTGAAGGCCTCCGGCAGCGACCACTGCAGCACCGCGGTCAGCGGGACGTGCACCCAGCAGACGTCGCTGCGCTGCTGGGGGTCCCTGCCCAGCAGCCGGTGCGGTGCCGCCGCCCAGAACACCGCCGTCGACCCGGCCGGCACGTGCACCCGGGTGCCGCCGAAGAGGTAGTCCAGGCCGCCGGAGAGGACGACGTTGATCTCCAGGTCGTCGTGGCGGTGGAAGGTCGGCATGGGCGGTGCGGCGCCGCGGTGCACCCACAACGCCGGGTCGACGACCTGCAGCCCACCGCTCACGACTGCCACTGTAGACGCCGGTCGCTGAGGATCCTGGAACCGCTCCGGTGCGCGGCGGAGGACCGGGCGGCCGGTGGCGGCCTAGCCTCGGTGGATGACCGCGACGCGCAGTCCCAAGATCACCATCATCGGTGCCGGTGGTTACGTCTTCCCCTTCCGGTTGATCGGCGACCTCGTCAGCTTCCCCGCGCTGCGCTCGGCGCGGCTGTGCCTCATGGACGTCGACCCCGGCAAGCTCGCGCCCGTCGCCGACGCCGCGCGCAAGCTGGTCGCCCACCACGGCTTCGACGCCGAGGTCGAGGAGACCACCGACCGCCGGGCCGCGCTGGAGGGTGCCGACGTCGTCATCATCACCTTCCAGGTCGGGGGAGTGGCCTCCTACCGCCACGACGTGGAGATCCCCCGCAGGTACGGCGTCGACCAGACCGTGGGCGACACCGTCGGCCCCGGCGGCGTCTTCCGCTTCCTGCGCTCGGTGCCCGCCTACGAGGCCATCGCCGCCGACGCCCACGAGGTGTGCCCCGACGCGGTCTTCATCAACTACGCCAACCCCATGGCGATGGCCACCGCGTTCCTCAACGCCAAGGGCCTGAAGACCGTCGGCCTGTGCCACAGCGTCCAGGGCACGACGCGGATGCTCGCGCGCACCCTCGGCGTGCCCTACGAGGAGGTCGACTACCTCTGCGCCGGCATCAACCACCAGGCGTGGGTGCTGCGCTTCCGCCGCGGCGGGGAGGACCTGTACCCCCGGCTGCGCGAGACGATGACCGAGCGCCACGTCGTGGGGCGGGCCGCCGCGCAGCTGGCCGCCGACGACGGCGACCACAGCGAGGCCGCGCAGGCCGCCAGCACCTACGAGGGCGGCAACGAGCAGGTCCGCACCACGCTCATGAACGCCTTCGGCTACTTCGAGACCGAGTCCAGCCACCACGCCTCGGAGTACCTGCCCTACTTCCGCAAGGACCCGCAGATGGTCGAGCGGTACGTCCCCGAGCGCTGGGACTACTACGAGATCTGCTCGGCCCACGACGACCAGGGCGACATCGACGCCCAGCTCGCCAGGCTCAAGGAGGACCTCGCGCCGAGCGTCGAGTACGGCGCGAGCATCGTCAACTCGCTCGTCACCGGCACCCCCAGCGTCGTCTACGGCAACGTCCCCAACGCCACCGGTCCCCACGCCAGCGGCCTCATCTCCAACCTGCCCGCGGACGCCTGCGTCGAGGTGCCCTGCCTGGTGGACCGCAACGGCGTCCAGCCCACCGCCGTCGGTGCGCTGCCCCCGCAGCTGGCCGCGCTGAACCGGACCAACGTCAACGTGCAGACCCTCGCCGTGCAGGCCGCGCTCACCGGCGAGCGCGAGCACGTCTTCCACGCCGTGGCCCTGGACCCGCTGACCGCCGCGCTGCTCACCCTGGAGCAGGCCCGCGCCATGACCGAGGAGCTGCTGGCAGCGCACGCCGACCTGCTGCCGGCGGCGCTGCGCCCGTGAGCACCGCCTCCCGGCCGCCGATGGGCTGGAACAGCTGGGACTGCTACGGCACCACCGTCACCGAGGAGGAGGTCCTCGCCAACGCCCGGTTCATGGCCGAGCACCTGCTGCCGCACGGCTGGGACACCGTCGTCGTCGACATCGACTGGTCGGACCCGACGGCCCGCGCGCACGGCTACAACCCCGGCGCGCCGCTGCACCTGGACGGGTACGGCCGGCTCGTGCCCGACCCCGGCCGCTTCCCCAGCGCCGCCGGCGGCGCGGGTTTCGCGCCGCTGGCCGAGCAGGTGCACGCGCTGGGGCTGCGCTTCGGCATCCACACCATGCGGGGGGTGCCGCGGCTGGCCGTCGAGCGCGCGACCCCCGTCCTGGGCACCGGCGCGACCGCGGCCGACGTCGCCGACCCGCGCAACGTGTGCGAGTGGAACCCCGACATGCTGGGCCTGGACCACGCCCACCCGGCGGCGCAGGCCTACTACGACTCCACCCTGGCGCTGTACGCGCAGTGGGGCGTGGACTTCGTCAAGGCCGACGACATGCTGTGGCCCTACCAGGCCGCCGACGTCGAGGCGTACGCGCGGGCGGTCGCGCGGTGCGGGCGGCCCGTGCAGCTGAGCCTGTCGCCGGGGCGGGACCTGTCCCTGACCCGGCTGGAGCACCTGCGCGAGCACGCCACGATGTGGCGCATCTGCGACGACCTGTGGGACCGCTGGGAGGACGTGGAGGCGAACTTCGCCCGCTTCGCGCGCTGGGCGCCCTTCGCCGGCGAGCACGGCTGGCCCGACGGCGACATGCTGCCGCTGGGGCGCATCGGCCTGCGCGCCGAGCGCGGGGAGCCCCGCGACGACCGCCTCACCCCCGACGAGCGCCGCACGCTGGTGACGCTGTGGGTGCTGGCGCGCTCACCGCTCATGATCGGCGGCGACCTGCCCTCCTCCGACCCCGCGACGATCGCGCTGTTCACCGACGACGACGTGCTGGAGGTGCTGTCCGCCTCCACCGGCAACCGCGAGGTCTTCCGCGAGGGCCCGCTGGTGCTGTGGGCGGCGCGGGGCCCCGCGGGGGTGCGCTGGGTGGCCGCCTTCAACCTCGGCGGGACGCCGCTGCGGGTCTCGCTGGACGCGCTCGACGTGGACCTGCCCGCCCGGCTGGACGGGGACCTGCGGGAGCTGTGGAGCGGCGAGCCGGTCGCCGCCGAGCCGGTGGACGCCCAGCAGGAGCGCACCCGGGGCGTCGCCCCGGGCAGCTCGGCCGTCCCCGTCGAGCTGGCCCCGCACGGGTGCGTGCTGCTGCGCTACGTCCCCGCCGACGCGCAGCGCAGCAGCCGCCTCCCCGCCGCTCAGGTGTAGAGCGTGAACTGCGGGTGGGCGCCCGTGACGAAGTGGGCGCCCACCTCGCGGGCCTTGTACTGCACCGGGTCGTGCAGCGTGTGGGTGCGCACGTTGCGCCAGAACCGGTCGAAGCCGTACCGGTTGCTCGTCGCCCGCGCGCCGGTCACCTCGTAGATCGCCGACGTCGCCTCCACCGCGAGGTCGGAGGAGACCACCTTCAGCGCGGCGATCTCCTCGGCGACCTCGCCGCGCTCGTCCCAGGTGAGGTCGTGCCCGCGCTCGTGCGCCTGCGACAGCGACCGGCCGACGCTGCGGCCCAGCGCCTCCGCGGCGCGCAGCCGCGCGACGAGGCGCCCGTAGGTCGCCAGCACGTAGGGGTCCTCGGTCGCGGAGGCGACGCCGGAGAGCAGCCACGGCCTCGACGTCGTGCGGGTGTACTCCGCCGCCGCCTCCAGCGCGCCGCGGGTCACCCCGAGGTAGAAGTGGCCGAACGCGGCCTGGATCGCCGGCGTCACCAGCGAGGAGAACGGCGTCGTGGCCGCGGGGGAGGTGCTGCCCAGCACGTCCTGCGGGGCGATGCGCACGTCCTCGAAGCGCACGCTGCCGCTGGCGGACAGCCGCTGGCCCAGGTTGTCCCAGTCGCCGCCCTTGACGAAGCCGGGCGCCTCCCGGGGCACCACGACCAGCAGGTGCTCGCCGCTGTCGGCGGCCAGCCCGCCCACGACCGTGACGTCGCCGACGCTGGCCCCCGTGGAGAACGTCTTCGCGCCCCGCAGCACGTAACCGCCCGCGGCCGGGTCGGCGGCCAGCTCCAGGTCCGGGTCGACGGGGTTGACCGCGTCCCCCCACAGCCACTGCTGCTCGGCCGAGGGCACCCCCCAGCGGGCCCGGCCGGCGTCGTCGGCGACCCAGACGAGGTTGTGGGCGTTGACGTAGTGGTAGGCCAGCAGCTGGGCGACGGAGCCGTCGGTGCGGGCGATCTCGCGGACGACCTCCAGGCCCACCGACCACGGCAGGCCGCCACCGCCGATCGACGTCGGCAGCAGCAGGTTGGGCAGCCCGGCCTTGCGCAGCAGCTCCGCCTCGGCGACCGGTTCGGCGCCGGTGCGGTCGCGCTCGAGCGCGTCGAGGGCGAGGTGCTGGGCGACGTCGCGCGCCGCGTCGAGGGCCTGGGGGGCGTCGAGGGCCATGGTGCTCCTCCTGGTCGTGGGGATCGGTGCGTCGGCGGGTGCGGCGGGTGCGGTTCAGCGGGCGGGGCGCCGGTGCGCGGCGGCGGGGTGGTCGTCGCGCACGTGGACCTGCCCCTTGCCGTGGATCGTCTCGCGCAGCGTCTCGCCCTCGTAGTCGGCGGGGTAGACGCCGCGGCGCTGCAGCTCGGGGACGACGAGCTCGACGAGGTCCTCGAACGTGCCGGGGGTGACGGCGTAGGCGCAGTTGAACCCGTCGACGTCGCCCACCTCCATCCAGCGCTGCAGCTCGTCGGCGACCGTCGACGGCGAGCCGACGATCACGGCGCCCATCCCGCCGATGCCGACCCACTCCGCGATGTCGCGCGGGGTCCACTCCCGGTCCGGGTCGGCGGTGGAGAACGCCTCCACGGCGCTGCGCACCGCCTCGGTCTCGGCGTACTTCAGCGGCTCGTCCGGCGGGTACGTCGACAGGTCCAGCCCGCTCCAGCCGCCGTAGAGGGCCAGCGCGCCGTCGTAGCTGACGTGGCGCGCGTACTCCTCGTGCTTGGCCCGCGCCTCCTCGTCGGTGGGCGCGGTGATGATCGTCACCAGCGTGAACACCTTGACGCTGCGCGGGTCGCGCCCGGCCGCGGCCGTCTGCGCGCGCAGGCGGTCCACCCACGGCCGCATGACCTCGGGGCGGGTGGCGGTGTTGAAGACGGCCTCGCCGTGCCTGGCGGCGAACGCGATGCCGCGCGGGGACGCGCCCGCCTGGAAGATCACCGGCGTGCGCTGCGGGCTCGGCGCGGTGAGGCCGATGCCGGGCACGTCGAAGAACCTCCCGTGGTGCTCGACCGGGTGCACCTTCGCGGGGTCGGTGAAGACGCCGGACTCGCGGTCGCGCACGACGGCGTCGTCCTCCCAGGAGCCCTCCCACAGCTTGTAGCAGACCTCCATGAACTCCTCGCCGAGCTCGTAGCGCTCGTCGTGGGAGATCTGGGTGCTCAGCCCCAGGTTCCGCGCCGCGGACTCCAGGTAGGAGGTGACGACGTTCCAGCCGACGCGGCCGTTCGTGTAGTGGTCCAGCGTGGCCATCTTGCGGGCGAAGGAGTACGGCTGCTCGTAGGTGAGGGAGACCGTGACGCCGAACCCGAGGTGCTCGGTCACCGCGCCCATCGCCGACACCGCCAGCATCGGGTCCCCGACCGGCACCTGCGTCGACTCGCGCAGCGCCGTCTCCGGGCCGTCCCGGTACACGTCGTAGACGCCGAGCACGTCGGCGATGAACAGCGAGTCGAACCGGCCCCGCTCCAGCAGCTTCGCCAGCTCCGTCCAGTACCGGATGTCGTCGTAGCGGTGCGACTGGTCGTCGGGGTGGCGCCACAGGCCGGGGGACTGGTGCCCCACGCACGTCATGTCGAAGGCGTTCAGGTGAACCCGCTTGGCGAGCTGATCAGTCATCGAGGGGGCTCCGGTTCGTGGTCGATCGGGTTCTTCGTGGTCGGGTCGTGCGACATCCCGGTCACTTGACCGCTCCGGCCGAGAGTCCGCCGACCAGCCACTTCTGAGCCACGACCGCCAGCACGTACATCGGCACGATGCCGACCAGCGACGCGGCGGCCTGCTGGCCGAACTGCACGGTGCGGTCCCCCTGGAACAGCGACAGGCCCACGGGCAGCGTCTGGCTGCTCGTGCTCTGCGAGAACGACACCGCGAAGAGGAACTCGTTGTAGGACAGGAACAGGCAGATCAGCAGCGCGGCGACCAGGCCGGGGGCCAGCAGCGGCAGCACGATCCGCAGCAGCCCCTGCGAAGTCGACAGCCCGTCCACCCAGCCGGCCTCCTCGACCTCCAGCGGGATGCGACGCACGAACCCGTCGAGCAGCCACACGGCCACCGGGACGTTCGCCAGGCCGTTCACCAGCACCAGGCCGACCGCCGAGTTCGTCAGCCCGGCCTGCTTGAGCAGGTAGTACAGCGGCAGCACCGCCACGATCGGCGGTGCGCAGTAGCTGGCCAGCAGCAGCGTCTGCAGCCGTTCCCCGCGCGCGCCCGCGCGGGCCGTCACGTACGCCGCGGGCACCGCCACCACCGAGGTCAGCAGCGTCGCGCCGAGCGCCACCACCCAGGAGTTGGTGAGCATCGTCGACAGCGGGACGGTCGCGAACGCCTCGCTGAAGTTCGACCAGACGAGGCGGGTCGGCAGCCAGCCGCCGTTGGCGACGTCGTCGACGCTGCGCAGCGACAGCGAGACCAGGAACAGCAGCGGCACGAGCGCGACGAACGCCACCAGCGCCAGGACCACCCGCAGACCGCCGCGCCGCAGCGCGCCCGCGGTCACGACTCCGCCCGCACGGCACGCGCGCGCAGCAGCGTCACGGCCGTCGTCAGCACGCCCACGACCAGCCCGAACACCAGCGTCTCCGCGGCCGCCGTGCCGATCTCGTAGCTGCCGCGCATCCCGGTGCGGAAGATCTCGAAGCTGCTGACGATCGTGGACAGCCCCGGTCCGCCCTGGGTGACGACGGCGACGAGGTCGAACACCTTCAGCCCGACGACGAGCTCCAGCAGCAGCACCGAGAGCACGTTGGGCGCGATCACCGGCCAGGTCACGGAGGTGAACGCGCGCAGCGCCCCGGCGCCGTCCAGCGCCGCGGCCTCCCGCAGCTCCTCGGGGACGCCCAGCAGCGCCGCGAACACCAGCAGCGTCACCAGCGGCGTCCACTGCCACACGTGCACGACGACCAGCGCGCCGAAGGCGCCGACGCCGTCGCCCAGCGGGTTGGCGCCGGGGAGGCCGAGCGCCGAGAACAACCCGCCGAACGCCCCGCCGACCGGGGCCAGCATGAGCTTCCACGCGACGCCCACCATGACCGGCGGTGTCACCAGCGGCAGCAGCAGGACCGTGCCCACCACGCCGAACCGGGTGCCGCGCGCGTGCAGCAGCAGCGCCAGCACCACCCCCAGGGCCGTGGTGAGCAGCGCCGCGAGCACCGCGAACAGCACCGAGCGCACCAGCGAGCCGGCGAACGCGACCGACTCCCACGCCTCGACGAGGTTGTCGGTGCCGGTGAAGCGCTGCAGCGGCCGTGCCAGCGACGACTCCGTGAAGGCCAGCAGGACGACGAACACCGTGGGGTAGACCAGCAGCAGCGCCAGCCCGAGCAGGCTGGGCGCGGCCAGCCAGCCCGGCACGTGCCCCGGGCGGTGCCGGCGCGGCACCGCCCGCCGGCCGGTGCGGTCCCCGCGCTGGTGCGGCAGCGCGGTGCGCTCCAGCTGCTGGGTCACCCCAGCTCCCTCGTCCAGCTGTCGGCGGCCTTCTCCAGCGCCGCCCCCGGCTCCTCCTCGCCCTGGATGGCCAGCGCGAGCTGGTCCACGAGGTCCTGCAGCGCCTTCGGCGCCCCGGCCCGGCTCGGCCAGGCCAGCGGGTCGCCCTGCAGCCCCTCGCGGATGACGTCGGTGGCCTCGCCGGCGGCCGCCGCGTACTCGGCGGAGGCGAGCACGCTCGTGCGCGCCGGGTCGATGCCGGAGCCCGCCGTCGAGGCGAGCAGGAAGTTGTTGTCCCGGTTCGTCGCCCACTTCACGAAGGCCGCGGCCTTGTCCTGCTGGGCGGAGGCGCTGGAGACCCCCAGCCCGAAGCCGGCGTCCAGCGCGGTGCGCGGGGTGGTGTTGCCCCCGCCCACCGGCAGGGTGACCACGCCCCACTTGTCGACGATCTTCGAGCTCGCGGGGTCCTGCGCCTTCAGACCCAGGTCGGTCCAGGTGTCCAGCATCGCCCCCTGGCCGGACAGGAAGGCGGAGTTGGCCTGGTCGAAGCCCGTCTGCAGCGGCGTCGGCAGCGCCGAGGGCGCCACGTCGATGAGGTGCTGCAGCGCCGCCCGGCCCTCCTCGCCCGCGAAGGCCGGCTTCCCCTCGGCGTCCACGAGCGTGCCGCCGTAGCCGGCGAGGCGGTTGATGAAGGAGCAGCCGAGGATCATCGGCACCTGCTGGCCCTCGACGATCGCGCCGTAGACGCTGCCGCCGGAGTCCCGGGTGATCTTGGCCGCGGCGGCGTCGTACTCGTCCCACGTCGCGGGCGGCTCGACGCCGTACCGCTCGAAGACCTCGGCGTTGTAGTAGAGGACGTGCGTGTCGCCGTCGAAGGGCAGCCCGTAGCGCCGCCCCTCCAGCAGCGTGTACGGGTCGTAGACCGAGGGCAGGAAGTCGTCGGCGACGATGTCGTCGTTGGCGCCGATCCAGTCGGTGAGGTCGACGAGGGCGTCGGCGGCCACCAGCTCGCCGAGGCCGAAGTAGAAGTAGTCGAAGACGTCGAACTCCCCGTCGCCGCCCTGCACGTCGAGGATCTGCTTGCTCGTCAGCTGGTCGTAGGGGATGGCCGTCACCTGCAGCTCCCCGCCGAACTCCTCCCGGAAGCGCGGGCCCAGCAGCTCGGTGAAGGCCAGCACGTGCGGCTGGTTGACCATCAGCTTGATCGTGGCGCCCCGCAGGTCGACGGCCGGCTCGGCCGCCAGGCCGGAGGCCGAGGCGCCACCGCCGCACGCGGCGAGCGGGCCGGTGGCGGCGAGGGCGCCCAGGCCGAGGGCCGAGGACAGGACCCGGCGGCGGGAGGCGAGCAGCCGGGAGGGCGCGGCGGCGGAGGGCGCGGCGGCGG
>NZ_JAAALL010000083.1 GCF_009906315.1 Kineococcus vitellinus
GCCCTCGCCCCCCGGAGCGCCCCGTGAGCACCACCGTGCTGACCGTGCTGGTCTGCGGTCTCCTCCTCGCCGTCGTCCTGCTCGCGCTGCTCGTGGCGGGGCTGCTGCGCAGCCACGCGGAGATCCTGCGCTCGCTGCACGAGCTGGGCGCCGGGCGCGAGGACACCGCCCCCGGCACCCCCGCCAGCGGGCTCGGCGCACCGTTCGAGGTGGGCCGCGGCGTGGTCGGCCCGGCGGGCCTGACGGGCGCCGGCGCCCCCGACGTCGCCGGCACGACGCCCGCCGGGGACAGCGTCCAGGTGGCCGTCACCGCCTCCGGCCAGGACACCCTCGTCGCCTTCCTCTCCAGCGGGTGCCTGACCTGCCACGGCATCTGGGAGCGGCTGCGCGCGGGCGGCGACCTCGGGCTGCCCCCGGCCACCCGCCTGGTCGTCGTCACGCAGGGCGCCGAGCGCGAGAGCGCCAGCGCCGTCGCGCGGCTGGCCGCCGACGACCTGCTCGTCGTGATGTCGACGAGCACCTGGGAGGGCTACGAGGTCCCCGGCTCCCCGTACTTCGCCCTCGTCGACGGCACCACCGGGCGGGTGGCGGGCGAGGGCAGCGCGACCGGCTGGGAGCAGGTGCAGCGGCTGGTCGGCGAGGCCGTCGGCGACCGGGAGCTGTCCCGGCGCGCGCACGCCCGCGACCACGACCACGCGCGCTCCCGGCTGCCGCTGCTCGCCGCGGGCGGCTCCTCCGGCGCGCACCGCGAGGCGCGCGCCGACGCCGAGCTGCTGGCCGCGGGCATCGCGCCGGGCCACCCGAGCCTGGAGGTGACGGCCGAGGAGCTCTCGGCCGCCGACGCCCCCCACCGGCACGGCTGAGCGCGTGCAGCCGACGGACTGGGCCCTGGTCGCCGGGGTCCCCGCGGCGGCCGCGGCGGCGCTGCGGGCCCTGTGGTCGCCTTGAGGCGAGTCGATGCTCTCCAGCATCACCCCGCTCGGTGAGCGGGGCCGCGCCGCCCGCTGGTCGGTCACGACCGGTGCCCACCTCCTCGGCTCCGCCCTCGGCGGCACCGCCGCCGGTCTCCTGCTGGGCCTGGCCGGGGACCTGCTGCCGCTGGAGCGGCCGCCCGCCGCGCTCGCCGCGGCCCTGGTGCTGGCGCTGTGCGCCCTCGTGGCCCTCGCCGTCGAGCTGGGCCGGCTGCCGGCGCTGCCGACGTGGCACCGCCAGGTCGACGAGGACTGGCTGCACCGCTACCGCGGCTGGGTCTACGGCTTCGGCTACGGCGCCCAGCTCGGCGTGGGCGTGGTGACGATCGTGACCTCGCCGCTGACCCACCTGGCCCTGCTGCTGGCCCTGCTCACCGGCGACCCGGCCGGCGGGGCGCTGGTGGGCGCCACCTTCGGGCTGGTGCGCGCGCTGCCGCTGCTGGCCGTGCGCGGGGTCACGACGCCGCAGCGGCTGGGCGCCGCGCACCGGCGCCTGGAGGCGCTGGCCCCGGCGGGCCGGCGGGGCGCCGCCGCGACCGCCGCGGCCGTGGCGCTGGGCGCGCTCGCGCTGGGGACCGCGCTCGCGGGAGCGCTCGTCGGGACGGAGGGGTGGCTGTGAGGTTGCAGGCGCACGGGGTGGGGCTGGAGGCGCCACCGGGCTGGGACGTGCGGATCACCCGCCGCGCGCCGGAGGGCCACGACCCGGGCTCGCGCCGGCGCCCCGTGCTGCACGCGGCCACGGTGGCGCTGCCGGAGGTGCGCGGGGACTTCGGCGGCGGGGTCACCGCGAGCCTGGGCGCGGGGGACCTGTTCGTCGCGCTCTTCGAGCACGAGCCCGAGGCGTGCGCGACGGCGCTGTTCGCCGACCGCGGCTTCCCCGTCCCGACCGCCGCGGACTTCCAGCCCGCGCAGCTGCAGCGCACGATCCCCGGCCAGTCGGGCCGGCAGTGGTTCTTCCAGGTCGGCGGGCGCGCGTTCTGCCTCTACGTGGTGCTCGGCAGCCACGCCCGCCGCGCCGAGCTCGTCAACCGCCTCGCACCCGTCCTGGCCACCCTCGCCGTCGACCCCGGGAGCCCGTCGTGAGCCTGCTCGACACCCTCGTCACCAGGGCCTCCGGCGCCCTGGAGCGGCGCACCAGCCGGCGCGGGTTCCTGGCGCGCTCGGCCGTCGTGGGCTCGGCCCTGGCGGTGGCGCCGGTCGGCTACGTCCTCAAGCCGCAGAGCGCCTACGCCGCGGTCTGCGGCATCGACGCGGCGTGCACCTCGGGGTACACGGTCTTCTGCGCGACGATCAACGGCGGGGTCAACAGGTGCCCGCCGGGCAGCCTCGTCGGCGGCTGGTGGAAGTCCGACGGGTCCGGCTACTGCTGCGGCGGCGCGCGCTACTACGTCGACTGCCACAGCTACTGCTCGTGCGGGTGCGGCGGCCGGGCCACCTTCTGCGGCGAGGGCTGCCGCGACTGCTCCTGCGGGTGCGGGCCGGCCGGCCAGTGCGACAGGCGGCGGGTGTGCTGCAACGAGTTCCGCTACGGGCAGTGCACCCAGGACGTGCGCTGCACCGGCCCGGTGTGGTGCCGGGTGGTCACGTGCACGCCGCCGTGGCGGATCCCCGCCTGGGACTGCTCGACGACCTCGGCCACCGACCAGCGCACGGGCTCGCACTCCGCGCCCGCCCTGGAGGACTGCACGCCCGTCGGCCGCCACCACACCGCCCTCGGCGGCCCGGGCGGCGTCCTCGGCGAGGCCCGCACCCCGGAGCTGAGCACGCCGGCGCGCGACGGGCGCTACCAGCACTTCGACGCCGGCTCGATCTACACCTCCGCCGCCTCCGGCACCCACGAGGTGCACGGGCTGATCCGCGACGCCTGGGCGCGCACCGGCTGGGAGGCGGGGGTCCTGGGCTACCCGGTCACCGACGAGACCGCCACGCCCGACGGGCGCGGCCGCTTCAACCACTTCCAGCGCGGCTCGATCCACTGGAGCCCCGAGACCGGCGCCCACGAGGTGCACGGCGCCATCCGCGAGACCTGGCGCGCCCTCGGCTGGGAGGCGGGGCTGTGCGGCTACCCGGTCACCGACGAGCTGGCGACCCCGGACGGGCGGGGGCGCTACAACCACTTCGCGGGCACGGGCGGCTCGTCGATCTACTGGACCGAGCGCACCGGCGCGCACGCCGTCCACGGCGAGCTGCGCGACGCCTGGGAGCGCCTGGGCTGGGAGGCGGGCCCGCTGGGCTACCCGACGACCGACGAGCTGGTCACCCCGGACGGGCGGGGCCGCTGCAACCACTTCGAGGGCAGCGGCGGCTCGTCGGTGTACTGGAGCCCGGGCACCGGCGCGCACGCCGTGCTCGGCGCGGTGCGCCAGGCGTGGGCGGCCAGCGGCTGGGAGGCGGGCCCGCTGGGCTACCCCACCGGCGGCGAGCGCCCGGACGGGCCGGACCGGGTGCGCCAGCGCTTCCAGCGCGGCGAGGCGCTCCTGACCCCCTCCACCGGCCGGGTCACCCTCACCCCCACGCCGTGACCTGTGGACCACGCGTGATCTTCCACGGTGCACCGTGGAAGATCACGCATCGTCCACAGGTCACGAGGCGTCCGCGGGAGGACCGGGAGGACCGGAGGGGCCCGGCGCCCCCAGCACCAGCGCCAGGTGCAGCGCCAGCCGGTCGGCGCCGGAGTCCAGGTCGTAGCCGCTGACCTCCTGCACGCGCCGCAGCCGGTGGTAGAGCGTCTGGCGGTGGACGGACAGCGCCGCCGCGGTGCGCTGGGCGCTGCCGGCCAGGTCCAGGTAGGTGCGGGCGGTCCGCACCAGCTCGGGGTCGGCGGCCAGCAGCCGCCGGGCCCGCTCGTCGCGCACCACCTCCGCGAGGGCGGCGGGCCCGGCGAGGGCGTGCAGGCGCAGCGCGCCCAGGCGCTCCCAGTCGCGCACCCCGGCCCCGCCGGCGCGCAGCGCGGCGTCGGCCTGCCGCCAGCCGGTGTGGGCCTCGAGCGCGGCCACCGGCGCGGAGACCCCGGCCGCGACCCCACCGGGGTGCTGGGGGGCCAGCGCGGCCGCGGCCCGCTCGGCGACGTCGGTGCCCGCCAGCGGCGTCGGCACGACGAGCGCGGCGCGGCGCCCGACGGCGGCGGTGAGCACGGCGCGCGGCAGCAGCCACGCGTTGACCGCCCCGGCCGGGCCGCCGCCCACCGGGGCCAGCGCCACCACCCGCACCGGGGCCGTCAGCAGCCCGTCGCGGTGCAGCTCCTCCGCGGCGCGGGCGCGGGCGCCGGTGTCGGCCGACAGCAGCTCGCCGACCGCCCACGTCGTGCGGTCGGCGGCGCGCGCCCGGGTGGCCAGGGTCGCCGCGACGAGGTCGAGGACGTCGTGGGCGCGCTCCAGCTGCTCGGCGCGCACCCGCCCGTGCGGGTCCAGCAGCCACACGTAGCCGTAGGTGACCTGCCGCCAGCGCACCGGCAGGCACCAGCGGGCCAGCCGCCCGGCCGCCGGGTCGCCGGGGACGCGCAGCGGCCCGGTGGCGCGGGCGATGCCGAAGCCGGCGAAGAGCCGCTGCACGGCCGGGTCGGAGCGCCGGCGCAGGATCGAGGAGCGGCGCACCTCGTCGATGACGTCGTCGTGGCCGGAGGAGGCCACCAGGTGCAGGTCGCGGTCCTCCAGCGTCGCCGGGGCCCCCGTGAGGTCGGCGACGGTGTCGACGAGGTCCTGCAGCTCCGCGGGACCGGTGGGCGAGCTCACCGGCCCATCATCCACCTGGACGACGGGCCGGGGGGAAGACGTGACGTCCGTCCATCGCGCGCGGCCACGCGCGGTCCTAGCGTCGAAGCGTGTTCGGACAACTCCTGCTCGGCGTCGCCGGCACCCCCGGCGTGCGCTCGCTCGTGACCGGCAGCGGCCTCAGCCGCCCCGTCGTGGAGCGCTTCGTCGCCGGCGACGACGTCGAGGCCGCGGTGCGCGCCGCGCGCGCCCTGGCCGACGACGGCATCGCCGTCACCCTCGACCGCCTCGGCGAGGACGTCACCGACGAGGCCCAGGCCGACGCCACCGTCGCCGGCTACCGCGAGCTCGTCGACCGGCTGGCCGCCGAGGGCCTCGCCGAGGGCGGCGAGGTCTCGGTGAAGCTGTCCGCGCTGGGCCAGGCCCTGGGCCCGGCCGGGCCGCGGCGGGCCACCGAGCGCGCCCGCGACCTCGTCGCGCACGCCACCGCCGCGGGCGTCGACGTCACCGTCGACATGGAGGACCACACCCGCGTCGAGGACACCCTGGCGAGCGTGCGCGCGCTGCGCGCCGACTTCCCGCGCCTGGGCTGCGTGCTGCAGTCGATGCTCTTCCGCACCGCGGGCGACGCGCGCGAGCTGGCCGTCCCCGGCTCCCGGGTGCGGCTGGTCAAGGGCGCCTACGCCGAGCCCGCCGAGGTCGCCGCCCCGGCCAAGGCCGACGTCGACAAGGCGTACGTGCGCTGCCTGCGCACGCTGCTCGACGGCGGCGCCCACCCGATGATCGCCACCCACGACCTGCGGATCGTGCGCATCGCCGAGGAGCTCGTCGCCGGCCGCGACCGCGCCTCCTACGAGTTCCAGATGCTCTACGGGATCCGGGTGCCCGAGCAGCGGCGGCTGGCCGCCGCCGGGCACGCCGTGCGCGTGTACGTGCCCTACGGCACCGACTGGTACGGCTACTTCTCCCGCCGCCTCGCCGAGCGCCCGGCCAACCTCGCCTTCTTCGCCCGCTCCCTCGTCACCCGCTGACGCCCCGTCGTCCGCCGACGCCCCAGACCCCCGGAGGAACCCCCGTGCAGTCCGTGACCGAGGTCCCCGTCCCGCGCAACGAGCCCGTCCACGGCTACGCGCCGGGCAGCGCGGAGCGCAAGCTGCTCACCGACGCCCTCGCCGAGCAGGCGGCGAACCCGGTGGAGCTCACCCAGACGATCGGCGGCGTGCAGTCGCTCGGCGGCGGCGAGCGCGTCGACGTCGTCCAGCCGCACCGGCACGCCGCTGTGCTGGGCACCTTCGCGAGCGCCACCCGCGCCGACGCGCAGGCGGCCGTCGAGGCCGCCACGGCCGCCGCCCCCGGGTGGGCGGCGATGGACTACGACGAGCGCGCCGCGGTGTTCCTGCGCGCGGCGGACCTGCTCGCCGGGCCCTGGCGCGAGCGCATCGCCGCCGCCACGATGCTCGGGCAGTCCAAGAGCGCCCAGCAGGCGGAGATCGACGCGCCCTGCGAGCTGGTGGACTTCTGGCGCTTCAACGTCGCCTTCGGCCGCCGCCTCATCGCCGAGCAGCCGGTCAGCTCGCCGGGGGTGTGGAACCGCCTGGACCACCGCCCGCTGGAGGGCTTCGTCTACGCGGTCACCCCGTTCAACTTCACCGCCATCGCGGCGAACCTGCCGACCGCGCCGGCCCTCATGGGCAACACCGTGGTGTGGAAGCCGTCGCCCACCCAGACGCTGTCGGCCTGGTGGACGATGCGCCTGCTGGAGGCCGCGGGCCTGCCGCCCGGCGTGGTCAACATGCTGCCCGGCGACGGGCGGGCCGTCTCCGAGGTCGTGCTCGCCGACCCGCGGCTGGCCGGGATCCACTTCACCGGCTCCACCGCCACCTTCCAGCACCTGTGGCGCACGGTGGGGGAGAACGTCGCCGGCTACCGCACCTACCCGCGCCTGGTGGGGGAGACCGGCGGCAAGGACTTCGTCCTGGCCCACCCCTCGGCCGACCCGGACGTGCTGTCGACGGCGATGCTGCTGGGCGCCTTCGAGTACCAGGGGCAGAAGTGCTCGGCGGCCTCGCGCGCCTTCGTGCCGCGCTCGGTGTGGGAGCGGATGGGCGAGCGCTTCCTGGCCGACGTCGACGCGCTGCGCTTCGGCGACGTCACCGACCTGTCGAACTTCGGCGGCGCCGTCATCGACGCCCGCTCCTTCGCGAGGAACGCGGCGGCGATCGAGCGCGCCCGCGCCGCCGACGGGGTCCGGGTGGCGGCCGGCGGCACCGTCGACGACTCCGAGGGCTGGTTCGTGCGCCCGACGGTGCTGCTGGGCGAGGACCCGACGGACGACGCCTTCTGCACCGAGTACTTCGGGCCGATCCTCGCCGTCCACGTCTACGACGACGCGCGCCCCGGCGCCTGGGAGCAGGCGCTGCGCACCGTGGAGTCCGGCTCCCCCTACGGGCTGACCGGCGCCGTGCTCGCCACCGACCGCCGGGCCGTGGCGCAGGCCCAGCGCGAGCTGCGCTTCGCCGCGGGCAACTTCTACGTCAACGACAAGCCGACCGGCGCGGTCGTCGGCCAGCAGCCGTTCGGCGGCTCGCGCGCCTCGGGCACCAACGACAAGGCCGGCTCGATCCTCAACCTGCAGCGCTGGACGAGCCCGCGCTCGATCAAGGAGAACCTCCTGCCGCCGACCGGGCACGAGTACCCGCACATGCGCTGAGCGAGGGGGCACCGCGCGCCGCCGGGGGGTGCGCGGTGATCTCGGGGTGTCGTCCGGCCCGCGCCGGGGTACACCTGGAGGCATGAGCCAACCGACGGGATCCACGAGGGTGGACGACCTCAGCGTGTCCACGGGACCGGGGCCGGTCACGACCCCGGCCCGCGGCGACGAGAGCGTCGGTCAGCTGGTCAGCCAGCTCACCGAGACGGTCTCCCACCTCGTCCGCGACGAGGTGCAGCTGGCCAAGATGGACCTGGCCGAGAAGGGCAAGAAGGCCGGCATCGGGATCGGCATGTTCTCCGCCGCCGGGCTGCTGGCCTTCTTCGGCTTCGGCGCCCTGGTCACCACGGCGATCCTCGCGCTCTCGCTCGCCGTCGACGCCTGGCTGGCCGCCCTCATCGTGGGCGTCCTGCTCATCGCGGTGGCGGTCGTGGTCGGGCTGCTGGGCAAGAAGGAGGTCCAGCAGGTCGGCTCGCCGGTGCCGGAGGCGGCCGTCGACAGCGTCAAGCAGGACGTGGCCGCGGCCAAGGAGGGGTTCCACCGGTGAGCGAGACCCAGAGGGGCGCCAACGGCGTGCCCACCGACCGCGCCGCGCTCGAGCGCGACATCGAGGTCACCCGCGACCGCCTGGCCGCGACGGCCGACGCGCTCGCCGCCAAGGCCGACGTGAAGGCGCAGGCGCAGGCGAAGGTCGACGACGTCAAGGCCCAGGCCCAGCACAAGGTCGAGGACGTCAAGGCCCAGGCGCTGCACAAGGTCGACGAGCTGCGCGGGCACGCCACCTCCACGGTGCACACCGCGGGCACGAAGGTGCAGGGCGTCTCGGCGAGCGCGCCGGGCTCGGCCAAGCAGCAGAGCGGGGTGCTGCTGGGCGCGATCGTGGCGGCCACCGCCGTCGCCGTCTGGCTGGTCCTGCGCCGGCGCTGAGCCGGGAACCGGACCGGGAGTCGACCGGAGCCCGGCGGCCGGGGGCAGCGCCCCGCCGCCGGGCTCCGTCGCGCCCGGGCCCTCAGTCGCCGAGCTCCTTGCGCACCAGCGGCGCGACCTCGGTGCCCAGCAGCTCCACGGCCGCCATGACGTCGGCGTGCGGCATCGTGCCGGCGCTCAGGTGCAGCATGAAGCGGTCGATGCCCAGCTGCTCGTGCTGGAAGAGGATCTTCTCGGCGACCTCCTGCGGGGAGCCGACGAGCAGGGCGCCGCGGCGGCTGCGGGCCGCCTCGTAGCTGGTGCGCGAGAAGTGGTTCCAGCCGCGCTCGCGGCCCAGGCCGTTCATGACGGCCTGGTAGGGGCGGAAGTGGACCTCCTCGGCGCGCCGGGTGCTCTCCGCGACGAAGCCGTGCGAGTGGGTCGCCACCCGCAGCGTCGCGGGGTCGTGCCCGGCGCGGCGGCCCGCCTCGCGGTACAGCTCGGCCAGCGGGGCGAACTGCTCGGGCATCCCGCCGATGATGGCCAGCGCCAGCGGCAGCCCGAGGGTGCCGGCGCGCACGACGGACTGCGGGTTGCCGCCGACGGCGACCCACACCGGCAGCCGCTGCTGCACCGGGCGCGGGTAGACGCCCAGCCCGGGGATCGCCGGGCGGTGCTTGCCGCCCGCCCACTGCACGCGCTCGGGGTCCTCCCGGATCGCCAGCAGCAGCTCCAGCTTCTCGGCGAACAGCTCGTCGTAGTCGCCGAGGTCGTAGCCGAAGAGCGGGAAGCTCTCGATGAAGGAGCCGCGGCCGGCCATGACCTCGGCGCGCCCGCCGGAGAGCCCGTCGAGGGTGGCGAACTGCTGGAAGACCCGCACGGGGTCGTCGGAGCTGAGGACGGTGACGGCGCTGGAGAGGCGGATGCGCGAGGTGCGGGTGGCGGCGGCCGCGAGCACGACGGCGGGGGCGGAGGCGGCGTAGTCGGGGCGGTGGTGCTCGCCGAGGGCGTAGACGTCCAGGCCCACCCGGTCGGCCAGCTCGATCTCCTCGACGACCTCGCGCAGCCGCTCGGCGTGGCTGATCGTCGCGCCGCTCGCCGGGTCCGGCGTCGTCTCCGCGAACGCGCTGATGCCGATCTCCACGGTGTCCCCCTCGTTGCTTGAAGTTTCAATCAGCACGGTAACGCACGGGGGCCGCCGCGTCATCCCCCGCCCGCGCACGGCGGGAGGGCCGGGCCCGCCGGGCGCCGGTAGGTTCGACGCCGTGGTGAGCGCGACGTGGTGAGCAGGCTGCCGTTCGGCGGCGCGGCGCAGCTGCGCGCCGCCTACGAGGCCGTGGACTGGGCGGCCACCCCGCTCGGGGACCCGGCCGGCTGGAGCCCGGCGCTGCGCCGGTCGCTGGAGGTCGCGCTCGGCACCCGCTTCGCCGCGCTGGTGTGCTGGGGCCCGGAGCTCGTCATGGTCTACAACACCGCGTACGCCGCGCTCATCGGCGACAAGCACCCCGCCGCGCTGGGCCGGCCGGTGCGCGAGGTCTTCCCCGAGGCCTGGGACGACATCAGCGTGCTGTTCGACACGGCGCTGGCCGGTGCGGCGACCTGGTCGGTGGACATGCCGCTGCTGCTGGACCGCCGCGGCTTCCCCGAGGAGAGCTTCCACACCTTCTCCTACTCGCCGCTGCGCGAGGACGACGGCCGCGTCGCGGGCGTCATGGACATCACCGTGGAGACCACCCGGCAGGTGCAGGACCACCGCCGCCTGGAGCTGCTCACCCGGCTCGGCGACCTCGCCAGCGAGCTGCAGCCGCCGCTGGAGCTGGCCCAGCGCGCGCTCGACGTGCTCGGCACCGCCCCCCTGGACCTGCCCGACGTCGACCTGCAGCTGCCGGGCGCGCCGCGGCGGCTGCCCGAGCCGCCCGAGCCGCTGCGCGCCCGCCAGGTGCTCGTGCGCGAGGGGGAGGACGGGGCGCCGACCGCGTGGGTGCGCATCCCCGCCGCCCTCGGCGGCGACTCCCCGGGCGTGCTGGCCGCCCGCCTGTCGCCCACCATCGCCGTCGACGCCGCCTACCGCGACTTCGTGCGCCTGGTCGCCGCCACCGTCGGCGACGCCCTGTCCGCGGCCGCCTCCTACGAGGCCGAGCGCCGCCGCGCCGACCTGCAGCAGCGCCAGGCCCAGCGCCTGGCCCGGCTCGTCGCCGTCACCCGCGCCATGTCGCAGGTGGAGCAGGAGGCCGACGTGCTGCGCGTGCTCGAGGACGGCGGCGCGACGCTGCTGGAGGCCGACGGCGTCGCGCTGGGCCTGCTGGACGCCGACGAGGGCGGCCGCCTGGTGGTCCTCGGCGACGAGCTCGACCCCGCCGCGCAGGTGCTGGGCCGGGCGCTCGGCGGCACCCCCGTCGTCGCGGCGGCCGACGGGCGCACCACGGCCGCGTGGCCGCTGCGGCTGGCCGCCGACCGCGCCGTCGGCGCCCTCGGGCTGTCGTGGCGCGGCGAGCGGGAGGTGCCGGCCGAGGACGTCGACCTGGTGACCGCGCTGGCCGCCTCCACCGCCCAGGCCGTGGACCGGGTGCGGGCGCTGCGCGCCGAGCGCACGGCCGCCGACGCCGTCCGCAGCCTCGCCGAGACGCTGCAGCGCAGCCTGCTCACCTCCGCGCCCCACCCGGACCACCTGGAGATCGCCGCGCGCTACCTGCCGGCCGCCGAGCACGCCCAGGTCGGCGGTGACTGGCACGACGCCTTCCTCACCGCCGGCGGCACCACCTGCCTGGTCATCGGCGACGTCACCGGCCACGACCAGGACGCCGCCGCCGCGATGGGGCAGGTGCGCAACCTGCTGCGCGGCATCGGCTACTCGCTGGAGGTCTCGCCCGCCGCCGCGCTGGCGGCCCTGGACCGCGCCATGCGCGACCTCGGCGTCGGGGCGCTGGCCACCGGCGTCCTGGCCACCATCGAGCCCCTGGAGGGCACGCGGGACTGGCGGCTGCGCTGGTCCAACGCCGGCCACCCGCCGCCGCTGGTCGTCTCCCCCGACGGCTCCGTGGAGCTGCTGCGCACCAGCCCCGACCTGCTGCTGGGCCTGGACGCCGACCAGCCGCGCGCCGACCACGTCCACGGCCTGCCCGCGGGCGCCACGGTGCTGCTCTACACCGACGGCCTCGTGGAGCGGCGCGGCGCCTCGATCGACGAGGGGCTGGCGTGGCTGGCGCAGAGCGCCGCGGCCTTCGCGGACATGACCCCGGAGGAGGCGTGCGACGCGGCGCTGGCGGTGGTGGCCGGGCACGCGGAGGACGACGTCGCGGTGCTGGCGGTGCGGGTGCGGCCGGCACCCCTCGAGGAGGGGGCCGGCCGGGAGAGCGGACGACGAGACTCGAACTCGCGACCCTCACCTTGGCAAGGTGATGCGCTACCAACTGCGCTACGTCCGCACGAAGCTCCGCCAACCTACACCAGCGCCGGCCCCGGGTCGGCGTAGCCCCCGTCCGCCAGCCCCGCCCAGCGCTCGAAGACGTTGCGGTGCGGCAGGTTCCGCGTCACCAGCGCGTTCAGCCCGTACAGCGCCAGGAACGGCACCGTGCCCAGCAGCGCGTACTGGTCGGCGTGGCGCACCTCGTGCCGGCGGCGGCGCTCGCCGCCCAGCTCCCCGAAGAGCCACACGTTGCCGACTGTCGTGCCTCCCCGCCCGTAGGTGCCGCGCGGCATCCCGGCGGCCTCCACGAACAGGTCCGCACCGACGGTGATCCGGGCGCCGTTCAGCCGCGCCCAGCCCAGCGCCAGCGCGCTCGCCGGCAGGTTGCGCCAGGCGCGGTACAGCTCCCAGGCCCGCCGCGGTGCGCTCACCGGTGCGCTCACCGGTGCGCTCACCGGTGCACCGCCTCCACCGGCCGGCCCCCCTCCACCGGCTGCAGGGAGCGGCCGGTGTGCGCGCGGTGGGTCAGCACGAGCAGCAGCGCGAGGCTGACGAGCACGACGACCACGTGCACCGACAGCCGCTGCGAGACGTCCCACAGCGTGTGCAGCACCACCGCCAGCGCGTACGCGCCGACGACCCCGGCGAACGCCCGCCCGCGCCGGCGCGCCGTGGGCACCCGCCACAGCGCGGCCACCACGAACGCCGTCCAGGCCAGGTGGCCGGCCGGCGAGAGCAGCCCGCGCAGCAGCAGCGTCTGGCCGACGGCGTCGACGCTGCCGGCCGACAGCAGCGCCTGGAAGCCGTAGCCCATCGTCTCCAGCACCGCGAAGCCGGTGCCGGCGGCGATGCCCACGACGATGCCGCCGCGCGGGTCGCGCGGGCGGGTGAGCACCAGCAGCACCAGCGGGACGATGAGCTTGGCGGCCTCCTCGATGACGCCGACGAGCAGGATCGACAGCGGGCCCAGCTGCACCATCGAGCGGTACTCCCACAGGCCCGCGGCGACCGTGCCGACGACCCCGCCGCCGATGGCCGCGGTGGCCACCAGCCAGCCGCGCACGGGCACGTCGCGCCCGCCGAGGTCGGCAAAGGTCAGCACCGCCAGCGGCACCGTGATGGAGCCGATGAGCAGCAGCGAGGGGAAGAAGTTGAGGTTGCGGGTGCTCACCATGACGTCGAGGACGACGACGTAGGCGATCACCCCCGCGGCGAGGACGCCGACCCAGGACAGGCGCCGGGCAAGGGAGGGCCGCCCGGCGGCGAGCTGCTTCTGCATGCCCCCCAGCTACCCGCACCCGCCGGGCTCGAACCCCCGGGGCCCGGGACGGGCCCACCGGCCGCCTCAGGCGGTGGCGAGCACCCGCTGCGCGAAGGCGACCGCCCGCTCGTGCAGCGCCCGGGCGCGCTCGGCGATGCTCAGCCCGGGCTCGGGGCGCAGGGTGGGGGTGGGGCGCAGGACCCGCACGTTGTCCGCGCAGGCGAGGTCGCTGCACGCGTGGGTGCCGACGGCCTCCCGCCGGCGCCCGGGCTCCCCGGCCCGCGCGGCCACGAACAGCGACACCTCGCCGGGCGCGCGGGTGGTGCCGCACAGGTCGCACACGGCGGTGGTGCGCGCACCGCCGCCGGGCGCGGCGCGCAGCGCCAGGCCGACGACGGCCTCGCCGAGCGGCACGAGCAGCCAGCCGCGCTCGGCGGAGCGGGGGTCGCGCCAGCCGACCACCTCGTGGACGGGGTCGCTGCCGCGCACCCAGGCCGGCACGCGCATGCGGTGCGCCTCGCCCCTGGTGCAGTTGGTCATGCAGGACCGGATGGCGTCGTCGCTGACGGAACCCGCGCTCAGGCCGGCCGGTGCGGTGCTCGTGGTGGGCACGTCGTCGTCTCCTCGTGAAGGACCCACGGGAGCGTACGCCGACTCAGGGCACGGTCTCGAACGGGCGGCTGCGCTCGAAGGCGTCGGCGCAGCCGAGCACGGCCCCGGCCAGCGCCTGCGCCGGCACCGGCCGGGCGAACCAGAACCCCTGCGCGGTGTCGCAGCCGGTGGCCTGCAGCGCGCGCACCTGCCCGGGCTCCTCCACGCCCTCGGCGACGACGCCGAGCCCGAAGCTGCGCGCGGCGCCCACGACCAGGCGCACCAGCTCCACCGTGCGCGGGTCGTCGGAGGCGACGAAGCTGCGGTCGACCTTCAGCACGTCCACGGGCACCCGGGCCAGCTGGCCGAAGGAGGTGTACCCGGTGCCGAAGTCGTCGATGGCCACCCGCACGCCCACGGCGCGCAGCTCCTCCAGCCGGGCCCAGGCGACGCGGTCCTCCACCATGACGGTCTCGGTGATCTCCAGCGTCAGCCGGTCGGGGGCGATGCCGGCGCCCGCCAGCGCCTCGCGCACGTCGTCCAGCAGGCGCGGGGAGCGCAGGTGGCGCCCGGAGACGTTGACGGCCACCCGCAGCCCCGCGCACGGCCCGCCCTCGCGGTCGAAGGCGACCAGCTGGGCCAGCGAGGTGCGCAGGGCCCAGCGGCCGAGGTCGCAGATCAGGTCCGAGCTCTCGGCGACGGGGATGAAGCGGCCCGGGGGCACCAGGCCCTCGCCGGGCCGCTGCCAGCGCACCAGCGCCTCGACGCTGCGGACCCGGCCCGTGGCCAGGTCGGTGACGGGCTGGTAGTGCAGGACGAGCTCGTCGGCGGCCAGCGCGTGCCGCAGGCCCTCCTCGAGCGCGGCCCGCTCGGCCAGCGCCCGGCGCAGCTCGTCGTCGTAGACCTCCACGCGCCCGCGGCCGGCGCCCTTGGCGCGGTAGGCGGCGGTGTGCGCCTCCTGCAGCAGCCGGTCGGCGTCGACCGCCTCCACCCCCCCGCCGGGGCGGCTGACGGCGATGCCGACGCTGGCGCCGGTGCGGGCCTCGCACTCGCCCCGCGCGCCGCCGTGCCCGCCGACGGCGATGGGCGCGGAGACGGTCTCGATGAGCTGGCGGCCGAGGTCGACCAGGCCCTCGACGTCGGTGACGGGCTCGACGACGACGACGAACTCGTCGCCGCCGAGGCGGGCGACGACGTCGACGGCGCGCACCCGCTCGCGCAGGCGCTGCGCCACGGTCCGCAGCACGTCGTCGCCGGCGCCGTGGCCGAGGGTGTCGTTGACGGCCTTGAACTGGTCGAGGTCGATGAACAGCAGCCCGACGCGGTCGCCGGTGCGGGCCGTGCGGCGCAGCGCGCGGTCGGTCCGGGCCAGGGCCTCGGCCCGGTTGGGCAGCGCGGTCAGCGCGTCGTGGGAGGCCTGGTGCGCCAGGTCCTCCTGCAGCCGCTCGCGCTCGTGGACGGCGGTGATGATCTGCTGGACGGAGGCGTGCACGACGGCGCCGAGGGGGCCGCCCAGCGGCCGGCGCACGATCTCGGCGTCCAGCGCCCCGTCGGCGACGGCCTGCGCCTGGGCCTGCACCGTGCGCAGGCTGGTGACGGCGGCGTCCAGGCCGCGGGCCACGGTGCGCGCCTCCAGCGGTCCCTCGACGCGCACGTCGACGAGGTCGCCGAGGCTGATGGCGCGGGCGGCGGCGGCCAGGCGGGCCAGCGGGCCGGCGATCGAGCGGCTGACGCCGAGCACGCCGCCGAGGGAGAGCACCAGCAGCAGCGCCGTGAGGCCGCCGTAGCGCAGCAGCTCGCGGCGGGCCTGCTCGCGGACGGCCTCGGCGGCCTCGACGGCCTGCGCGGCGGCGGTGTCCAGCACGGCGCGCAGCGCGTCGTCGCGCCCGACGACGGCGCGGCTGAGCCGCAGCAGCGTCGCCGACGTCGGG